>NZ_CP029495.1:638608-957912 GCF_003325475.1 Chromobacterium phragmitis | reverse complement strand
GCTGCCTCCATTTCGACCTCCTGCGCCTGTCCGGATCTGAGCGTTTGCCGCCGCGCCGTTGCGCGGCTCATTTATCCGGATACATGAAAGGAGGGCAAGCATGCCCGCATTGCGTCATACCCTGTTCGCGGCCGTTTTGGCCATTTCCAGCGCCTCCGCCCTGGCCGCGGTTCCCGTCGCCGTCTACAAGAGCCCAAGCTGCGGTTGCTGCGAAGCCTACATTGCTTATTTGAAGCAGAACGGTTTCGCCGTTTCCGCCGTCAATCGCGACGATATGCAGCAGGTGAAGAGCCAGCTCGGCGTGACGCCGGGGATGGGCAGCTGCCATACCGCCAAGGTGGGCCGCTACGTGGTGGAAGGCCATGTGCCGGCCGCCGCCATCAAGAAACTGCTGGCGGGCAACAGCAAGCTGGTCGGCGTCGCGGTGCCGGGCATGCCGCTGAATTCGCCCGGAATGGGCGAAACCAAGCCGGGAACGCTGCCGGTGTACGCGATGTCGGCGGACCAGAAAACCGGCGTGCTGTTCGGCCACTTCTAAGCCTGGAAACGAAACCGCGCGCCGGGGGGGCCGGCACGCGGTGTTCTGGCGATGGCGCGCTTACTTCATTTCCCAGTCGGTAACCTTCCGCACCGCGGCGTCGGCGTTCTTCAGATCGGTCTCGCCCTGGTTTAGCAGCGTGCTCCATTGCTTGACGCGGTTCTTGCCATTGGGCGGCTGGTTGTAATCGTTGGTGTCGACGATCTTGCTGCGCTGCGCGTAGAAGGTGGTCATGAAGGTTTTCTCGTCGGCGCTGTTGCCGGAGCGGGACAGCAGGCCCTGCAGCGAGCCGGAATCGCCGGTGGCGCCCTGGTTCAGCGCGGTGTCGATGAAGGAGCCTATGGTCAGCGCGCTGGAGAAGCCGCGCTGGCGGGCCTGTTGCACGCTGTACTGGATGTACACCTTGTAGAAGGTGTTCCACATCGCGTCGCGCCAGGCGGCGTTGTTTTGCAGCGCGTTGATCTTGCCGCAGAACGCCTTGGCGCTGTCGCTGATCTTCAGGATCTTGCCCTGCATGCTGCCGTGCACGCCGGCGCGGGCCAGGCCGCCGGCGATGGAGGGATTGCTGGCACCGCTGGAAGCATCGAACTCCTTGAATAGCGTCGGACCGTCCGGGCCCTCGTCATTGGAGCCGCCGGTGGTGGCGCCGAAAATCCCTATCGTATAGCCGCGCTTGTCTTTGATGTCCTCGCAGTAGCCGTAGAACTTGGTCCACTCCAGCGAGTCCTGTTCCGGTTTGTTGACCAGCTTCATGATGTTGTCCCACTGCTCGCCGTCCAGGCCGGTGTTGGCCTTCAGGAACTTCAGCGTGTTGGGCGGGAAGTTGGCGTCGTGGTCGGCGGCTTTGGCCTGGATTACGGGGCGACAGCGCTTGCCGGCCTGCCAGGCCTGCCCCCGTTCCGGGGGGTTGCCCTGAGTCCAGAAGGCTGCTCGGTAATGGATTCCGCCGCGGCTGGCGATGCTGCCGGCGTCGTAAGGCGAGGCGGGGTTCCAGGCGGGGGCGCAGTCTGGCTGGCGGGAGGCCTGTTTTTCTGCGCTGCCCGCTGCGGAGCCTTGGGCGGATGCGAAGCCGGTGGCCAGAATGGCGAATCCGGCCAGGATGGCGGATGGGAAGGAAAGGCGTTTTGCTGCGTATTTCATGAATTTTCTCCCTGTCTAGGTGGTATTGCCTGAAGAGATGCTTGTCGATGAAACAGCTGAAACGTTGCGCGGCTTGAGTCAGCCGCGGTTATTGATCGATTGGCGAATGGGGCGAAGGCGCGTGCCGGCGTCATCTGCGTGAGAGGTCTGACGGGCGCGACGGCGGATGAACGCCGAACCGCCCACGACCAGCGCGCGGGGAGTCATGATATGACGAATAACTCAAATTGAGTTATTAATGTAAAAATAAATGACAATGTGTTGCAATGATGTCTGTACGAGTAGGCCGGTCCATGAAAAAAAGCCGCCGATAGGCGGCTTTTCGGGAAGGGAAGACTCAGCCGCCGCGCGGCGCATCCGGCGTCAGCACGGTTTCCGCGGCTTCCGGCAACAAGTTCGGATAGTCGCGGCTGTAATGCAGGCCGCGGCTTTCCTTGCGCAGCAGCGCGGAGCGGACGATCAGCTCCGCGGTCTGCACCAGGTTGCGCAGTTCGATCAGATCATTGCTGACATGGAAGTGGCTGTAATACTCGTCGATTTCGCCCTTCAGCAGGTCGATGCGGTGCAGCGCGCGCTCCAGCCGCTTGTTGGTGCGGACGATGCCGACGTAGTCCCACATCGCGCGGCGCAGTTCGTCCCAGTTGTGCGAGATCACCACCTCTTCATCCGGATCGGTGACGCGGCTGTCGTCCCAGGCGGGAATCGTCGGCAGTTTGATGCTGTCCGCCGCCAGGATGTCGGCCGCCGCAGCCTTGCCTATCACCAGGCATTCCAGCAGCGAATTGCTGGCCAGCCGGTTGGCGCCGTGCAGGCCGGTGCAGGCCACTTCGCCCACCGCGTACAGGCCGCCCACATCGGTGCGGCCGGCCAGGTCGGTGACGATGCCGCCGCAGGTGAAGTGCACTGCCGGGACTACCGGTATCGGCTGCTGGGTGATGTCGATGCCCAGCTCCAGGCAGTGGGCGTAGATATTGGGGAAGTGTTCCTTGATGAATTGCGCCGGCTTGTAGGAGATGTCCAGGTAGACGCAATCCAGGCCATGCTTCTTCATTTCAAAGTCGATCGCGCGTGCCACCACATCGCGGGGGGCCAGCTCGCCGCGTGGATCGTGTTGCGGCATGAAACGGGTGCCGTCCGGCAGCTTCAGAATGCCGCCTTCTCCGCGCACCGCTTCCGATATCAGGAAGGACTTGGCGTGGGGGTGGTACAGGCAGGTGGGATGGAACTGGATGAACTCCATATTGCCGACGCGGCAGCCGGCGCGCCAACCCATCGCGATGCCGTCGCCGGTGGCGGTGTCCGGATTGGTGGTATAGAGGTAAACCTTCCCCGCGCCGCCCGAGGCCAGAATGGTGTGCTGGGCGGCGATGGTGACGACTTCGTCGCTGTTCTTGTCCAGCGCGTATACGCCGTAGGCGCGTTTGCCGGATTGGCCCAGCTTCTGCGCAGTGATCAGATCGATCGCTATATAGTGTTCCAGCTCGGTGATATTGGGATGGGCCTTGATCTTCTGGCCCAGGGTGCTGGTCACCGCGGCGCCGGTGGCGTCGGCGGCGTGGATGATTCGGCGATGGCTGTGGCCGCCTTCGCGCGTCAGGTGGTAGCCGGTCTGGTGTTCGTCGTCGCGGGTGAAGGGCACGCCCAGCTCGATCAGCCAGTCTATCGCCTCTCTGGAGTGCTCGACGATGAAGCGGGTCGCCTCCTCGTTGCAGAGTCCGGCGCCGGCGATCAGCGTGTCGCGGATATGGTCCTCGACCGAGTCCTCGGTATCCAGCACCGCGGCAATGCCGCCTTGGGCGTAAGTGGAGTTGCCTTCCAGCAAATCCCGCTTGGTGATCAGGCCTACCTTGCGGGTTTCCGCCAAGTGCAGCGCCAATGTCATCCCAGCCAGGCCGCTGCCGATAATCAGCACATCGAATTTGAGCATATATAGAGTGTCCACGGCAGGCACATCGCGTGCCAAACGCATGGGAGCGTAGCAGAATCGCCTGTCGGCGCGTAGCCGCCTCCGTATTTCCAGTAGCCAGCCAGGCCCGACTGTGGCGGTTTTCTCGCTGCAAGGGCTGCAGGCCTGAAATTCTTTACTGCCTCTTTTCTTGCAAATCAATGCCTTGCGCGGGCGGGTCGAAGAAAGTTCGTTTTTTCTCGAAAAAGGTGTTGACGGGTTCGGGGGGCGGGCGTATAGTTCGCCTCCTCAGCTGACGCAGCGAACGAAACAGCGGAAACGAAACGGTTCTCCGGTGTGACGAAAGCAGCGAAGGCACTGCTCTTTAACAGAACGAATAACCGATAGGTGTAAGTGCTTGGCGAAAGCCGACACTTGCACTGCAAGAGACAAGAGATACTTGTTTATTTCTTTGAACTTGCGTGCCAGAAAATTTGCTTGAGATTGAACTGAAGAGTTTGATCCTGGCTCAGATTGAACGCTGGCGGCATGCTTTACACATGCAAGTCGAACGGCAGCACGGGAGCTTGCTCCTGGTGGCGAGTGGCGAACGGGTGAGTAATGCATCGGAATGTACCGTGTAATGGGGGATAGCTCGGCGAAAGCCGGATTAATACCGCATACGCCCTGAGGGGGAAAGCGGGGGATCGAAAGACCTCGCGTTATACGAGCAGCCGATGTCTGATTAGCTAGTTGGTGGGGTAAGAGCCCACCAAGGCGACGATCAGTAGCGGGTCTGAGAGGATGATCCGCCACACTGGGACTGAGACACGGCCCAGACTCCTACGGGAGGCAGCAGTGGGGAATTTTGGACAATGGGCGCAAGCCTGATCCAGCCATGCCGCGTGTCTGAAGAAGGCCTTCGGGTTGTAAAGGACTTTTGTCAGGGAGGAAATCCCGCTGGTTAATACCTGGCGGGGATGACAGTACCTGAAGAATAAGCACCGGCTAACTACGTGCCAGCAGCCGCGGTAATACGTAGGGTGCAAGCGTTAATCGGAATTACTGGGCGTAAAGCGTGCGCAGGCGGTTGTGCAAGTCTGATGTGAAAGCCCCGGGCTCAACCTGGGAACGGCATTGGAGACTGCACGACTAGAGTGCGTCAGAGGGGGGTAGAATTCCACGTGTAGCAGTGAAATGCGTAGAGATGTGGAGGAATACCGATGGCGAAGGCAGCCCCCTGGGATGACACTGACGCTCATGCACGAAAGCGTGGGGAGCAAACAGGATTAGATACCCTGGTAGTCCACGCCCTAAACGATGTCAACTAGCTGTTGGGGGTTTGAATCCTTGGTAGCGTAGCTAACGCGTGAAGTTGACCGCCTGGGGAGTACGGCCGCAAGGTTAAAACTCAAAGGAATTGACGGGGACCCGCACAAGCGGTGGATGATGTGGATTAATTCGATGCAACGCGAAAAACCTTACCTGCTCTTGACATGTACGGAACTTGGTAGAGATATCTTGGTGCCCGAAAGGGAGCCGTAACACAGGTGCTGCATGGCTGTCGTCAGCTCGTGTCGTGAGATGTTGGGTTAAGTCCCGCAACGAGCGCAACCCTTGTCATTAGTTGCCATCATTAAGTTGGGCACTCTAATGAGACTGCCGGTGACAAACCGGAGGAAGGTGGGGATGACGTCAAGTCCTCATGGCCCTTATGAGCAGGGCTTCACACGTCATACAATGGTCGGTACAGAGGGTTGCCAAGCCGCGAGGTGGAGCTAATCTCAGAAAACCGATCGTAGTCCGGATCGCACTCTGCAACTCGAGTGCGTGAAGTCGGAATCGCTAGTAATCGCAGATCAGCATGCTGCGGTGAATACGTTCCCGGGTCTTGTACACACCGCCCGTCACACCATGGGAGTGAGTTTCACCAGAAGTGGGTAGGCTAACCGTAAGGAGGCCGCTTACCACGGTGGGATTCATGACTGGGGTGAAGTCGTAACAAGGTAGCCGTAGGGGAACCTGCGGCTGGATCACCTCCTTTCTAGAGAATGGCGATTGCCAAGTACTTACAGCCTATCGGTTATTCAAGTTAAGGGCATTTTCGATGAAAATCGGCGCAGCTCTGCGTTGAAAGCTTCCTCGTGTACTCGATGTACACGTCGTCAGCTTTCGCCTGGATCTGCTGGATTTTGATCGAAAAGGATGTGGTATCAAACGACTACTGGGTTTGTAGCTCAGCTGGTTAGAGCACTGTGTTGATAACGCAGGGGTCGTAGGTTCGAGTCCTACCAGACCCACCAGTATTTTTTGGGTCAGGCAAGGCGCGAAGGAGCGGCATGTGCTTATGCACATGAGCGACTGAGCAACGCAGCATCACCCAAAAAGAGGGGGATTAGCTCAGTTGGGAGAGCACCTGCTTTGCAAGCAGGGGGTCGTCGGTTCGATCCCGTCATCCTCCACCATCGCAAACAAAATCGAATTCGGAAGAGTTGGATTCTGTTTGCGTTGTATAAACGCCCGATCTTTAACAAACTGAAGAAGCCGAATATATAAAGACGGCGAGACAAACGACATGGAGTTAATTCTGCATGTTGAATGAATCGTCATCTTGGGTATTTGATTGTATCTAAGGCTGCGTCGCCATATCAAAAGGGGCGGTGCAGTCGTCGCACAAACACTCTCTGTTGTTGCGGTAATTTAGGTTACTGAAATGATAGGGTCAAGCGACTAAGTGCATCTGGTGGATGCCTTGGCGATCATAGGCGATGAAGGACGTGTAAGCCTGCGAAAAGCGCGGGGGAGCTGGCAATAGAGCTTTGATCCCGCGATGTCCGAATGGGGAAACCCCTCCGCAAGGAGATCCCTGACTGAATCCATAGGTCAGAGGAGGCGAACTCAGCGAACTGAAACATCTAAGTAGCTGAAGGAAAAGAAATCAACCGAGATTCCGTAAGTAGTGGCGAGCGAACGCGGAACAGCCTGACTGTGTTATGAGTTGCGTTAGTGGAAGGTTCATGGAAAGGACCGCCATAGTGGGTGATAGCCCCGTACACGAAAACGCATCGCAAGAACTAGGCAGTCGACAAGTAGGGCGGGACACGAGAAATCCTGTCTGAAGATGGGGGGACCATCCTCCAAGGCTAAATACTCATGATCGACCGATAGTGAACCAGTACCGTGAGGGAAAGGCGAAAAGAACCCCGGGAGGGGAGTGAAATAGAACCTGAAACCGGATGCATACAAACAGTGGGAGCGGACTTGTTCCGTGACTGCGTACCTTTTGTATAATGGGTCAGCGACTTACGTTCAGTAGCAAGCTTAACCGAATAGGGGAGGCGTAGGGAAACCGAGTCCGAATAGGGCGTCTTAGTTGCTGGGCGTAGACCCGAAACCGAGTGATCTATCCATGGCCAGGATGAAGGTGCGGTAACACGCACTGGAGGTCCGAACCCACTAGTGTTGCAAAACTAGGGGATGAGCTGTGGATAGGGGTGAAAGGCTAAACAAACTCGGAGATAGCTGGTTCTCCCCGAAAACTATTTAGGTAGTGCGTCAAGTATCACTTCCGGGGGTAAAGCACTGTTATGGCTAGGGGGTCATTGCGATTTACCAAACCATGGCAAACTCTGAATACCGGAAAGTGCGAGCTTGGCAGACAGACAGTGGGTGCTAACGTCCATTGTCAAGAGGGAAACAACCCAGACCGCCAGCTAAGGTCCCAAATGATCAGTTAAGTGGTAAACGAAGTGGGAAGGCCTAGACAGCCAGGATGTTGGCTTAGAAGCAGCCATCATTTAAAGAAAGCGTAATAGCTCACTGGTCGAGTCGTCCTGCGCGGAAGATGTAACGGGGCTCAAACTGATAACCGAAGCTGCGGATGCACAGTTTACTGTGCGTGGTAGGGGAGCGTTCTGTAGGTCTGTGAAGGTGTCTCGTAAGGGATGCTGGAGATATCAGAAGTGCGAATGCTGACATGAGTAGCGATAAAGCGGGTGAAAAGCCCGCTCGCCGAAAGCCCAAGGTTTCCTACGCAACGTTCATCGGCGTAGGGTGAGTCGGCCCCTAAGGCGAGGCTGAAAAGCGTAGTCGATGGGAAACGGGTTAAAATTCCCGTACTTTTGTGTAGTGCGATGTGGGGACGGAGAAGGTTAGGTCATCAGACTGTTGGAATAGTCTGTTTAAGCCGGTAGGCGTGAAGGGTAGGCAAATCCGCTCTTCTTTAACGCCGAGAAGTGATGACGAGGGTCTACGGACCTGAAGTGACTGATACCACGCTTCCAGGAAAAGCCACTAAGCTTCAGCTACACAAGAACCGTACCGCAAACCGACACAGGTGGGCAGGATGAGAATTCTAAGGCGCTTGAGAGAACTCAGGAGAAGGAACTCGGCAAATTGATACCGTAACTTCGGGAGAAGGTATGCCTGTTGAGGTGTAGTCCCTTGCGGATGAAGCTTTGACAGGTCGCAGAGAATCGGTGGCTGCGACTGTTTAACAAAAACACAGCACTGTGCCAACACGAAAGTGGACGTATACGGTGTGACGCCTGCCCGGTGCCGGAAGGTTAAGTGATGGGGTGCAAGCTCTTGATCGAAGCCCCGGTAAACGGCGGCCGTAACTATAACGGTCCTAAGGTAGCGAAATTCCTTGTCGGGTAAGTTCCGACCCGCACGAATGGCGTAACGATGGCCACACTGTCTCCTCCTGAGACTCAGCGAAGTTGAAGTGTTTGTGAAGATGCAATCTCCCCGCTGCTAGACGGAAAGACCCCGTGAACCTTTACTGTAGCTTTGCATTGGACTTTGAACAGACTTGTGTAGGATAGGTG
This sequence comes from Chromobacterium phragmitis, assembly GCF_003325475.1. Lineage (NCBI taxonomy): Bacteria > Pseudomonadati > Pseudomonadota > Betaproteobacteria > Neisseriales > Chromobacteriaceae > Chromobacterium > Chromobacterium phragmitis. Next base: position 949,520 of record NZ_CP029495.1, on the reverse strand, counting down.
GGAGGCTTTGAAGCCAGGACGCTAGTTCTGGTGGAGCCGTCCTTGAAATACCACCCTGGTGTGTTTGAGGTTCTAACCTTGGTCCGTGATCCGGATTGGGGACAGTGCATGGTAGGCAGTTTGACTGGGGCGGTCTCCTCCCAAAGTGTAACGGAGGAGTTCGAAGGTTACCTAGGTACGGTCGGAAATCGTGCTGATAGTGCAATGGCAAAAGGTAGCTTAACTGCGAGACCGACAAGTCGAGCAGGTGCGAAAGCAGGACATAGTGATCCGGTGGTTCTGAATGGAAGGGCCATCGCTCAACGGATAAAAGGTACTCCGGGGATAACAGGCTGATACCGCCCAAGAGTTCACATCGACGGCGGTGTTTGGCACCTCGATGTCGGCTCATCACATCCTGGGGCTGTAGCCGGTCCCAAGGGTATGGCTGTTCGCCATTTAAAGTGGTACGTGAGCTGGGTTCAAAACGTCGTGAGACAGTTTGGTCCCTATCTGCAGTGGGCGTTGGAAGTTTGACGGGGGCTGCTCCTAGTACGAGAGGACCGGAGTGGACGAACCTCTGGTGTACCGGTTGTGACGCCAGTCGCATTGCCGGGTAGCTAAGTTCGGAAGAGATAACCGCTGAAAGCATCTAAGCGGGAAACTTGCCTGAAGATGAGACTTCCCTGGAGGCTTGACCTCCCTGAAGAGTCGTTCGAGACCAGGACGTTGATAGGTCGGGTGTGGAAGCGCTGTGAGGCGTGAAGCTAACCGATACTAATTGCTCGTGAGGCTTGATCCTATCATTTGAGTGACTTAGAGAGCTAAGTGACGAAGATAGAGTGTGTGCGACACGATCAGATACCGAATATTCAGAATCAGAGAACATCTCTGGTTCAGGCTTCTTTCAGTTTGTGCCAGTTTATGTCTGGTGGCCATAGCGAGATGGTCCCACGCCTTCCCATCCCGAACAGGACCGTGAAACATCTTAGCGCCGATGATAGTGTGGCATTCGCCATGTGAAAGTAGGACACCGCCAGACGCCTCATACACAAGCCCAGCTCTATCGAGCTGGGCTTTGTGCTTTGTGGGAGGAGGTCAACGGGTATAAAAAATCCCCGCTGTTTCGACAGCGGGGATGGCGGAGAAATCCTGTTGACTGATAATTCGGCTCAGCGATCCAGCCCACCCAGCAGCACGTATTTGATCTCCATATAATCTTCGATGCCGTATTTGGAACCTTCGCGGCCCAGGCCGGACTGCTTGACGCCGCCAAACGGCGCGGCCTCGTTGGACAATAGGCCGCTGTTGACCGCCACCATGCCGTATTCCAGGCCTTCGGCCACGCGGAAGATGCGGCCGACGTCGCGGGCGTAGAAGTAGCTGGCCAGACCGAACTCGGTATCGTTGGCCAGACGGATCGCTTCTTCTTCGGTCTGGAAGCGGAACAGCGGCGCCAACGGGCCGAAGGTTTCCTCGCGAGCCACTTTCATGTCGCTGCTCACATTGGCAATCAGGGTCGGCTCGAAGAAGGTGTGGCCCAGCGCGTGGCGCTTGCCGCCGGCGATCAGTCGGCCGCCCTTGGCCAGCGCGTCGGCGATGTGCTCTTCCACCTTGGCCACCGCGTTGTGGTCGATCAGCGGGCCTTGGGTCACGCCTGCCTCCAGGCCGTTGCCCACTTTCAGCGTGGCGACGGCGGCGGCGAACTTCTCGGCGAAGGCATCGTAGACGCCGTCCTGCACGTAGATGCGGTTGGCGCAGACGCAGGTCTGGCCGGCGTTGCGGTATTTGGAGATCAGCGCGCCCTCCACTGCGGCGTCCAGATCGGCGTCGTCGAACACGATGAAGGGCGCGTTGCCGCCGAGCTCCATCGATACCTTCTTTACCGTGCCGGCGCATTGGGCGATCAGCTTGCGGCCGACTTCGGTGGAGCCGGTGAAGGAGAACTTCTTCACCGCGTCGTTGCCGGTCAGGACCGCGCCGATTTCGCTGGAGCCGCCGGTGATGACGGAGAATACGCCCGGCGGGATGCCGGCGCGCTCGGCCAACTCGGCCAGCGCCAGCGCCGACAGCGGCGTCTGGCTGGCCGGGCGGACCACCATGGCGCAGCCGGCGGCCAGCGCCGGCGCGGCCTTGCGGGTGATCATCGCGCTGGGGAAGTTCCACGGCGTGATGGCGGCGGTGACGCCTATCGGTTCCTTGGTGACCAGCACGCGGCGGTCGCCGGCGGGGCCGGGAACGATGTCGCCGTAAACGCGCTTGCCTTCCTCCGCATACCACTCGATATAGCTGGCGCCGTAGGCGATCTCGCCCTTGGCCTCGGCCAGCGGCTTGCCTTGCTCTGAGGTCAGGATGACCGCCAAGTCTTGCTGATGCGCCATGATCAGGTCGAACCAGCGGCGCAGGATGGCGGCGCGCTCCTTGGCGCTCTTGGCCTTCCAGGCCGGGAAGGCGCGCGCGGCGGCGGCGACGGCGCGCTCGGTTTCGGCGGCGCCCATCTTCGGTACTTGGCCGATTTTCTCGCCGGTAGCCGGATTGTGCACGGCGATGTGCTGGCCGCCGTCGGCGTCCAGCCATTGGCCGCCGAGATAGCATTGCTGGCGCAGCAGCGAGGAGTCTTGCAGATTCAACATTGCGAGTGTTCCTTGAGCAAGCGAGCGGACACGCCTTTCGGCGGGACCGCTCGGAGGGGTGTCGATGGATCAGGCTTTCAGTGCCGCTTCCAGCTTGCCCAGCGCCTCGGCGAAGATGTCGTCTTCGATGGTCAGCGGGAACAGGAAACGGACCACGTTGGCGTAGAGGCCGCAGGTCAGCAGGATCAGGCCGTTGGCCAAGGCATGCTGCTGCACTTTCTTGGCGAAGTCCGGGTCGGGCGTGTGGCTGCCGGGCTGGTTGAATTCGACGGCGATCATCGCGCCGAGTCCGCGCACTTCGGCGATCTGCGGCACGGCTGACTTGAGGCCGTTCAGTTTTTCTTTCAGCGCGTCGCCCAGGCGTTGGGCGCGCTCATTCAGCTTCTCGCTCTCGATCACGTCCAGCACGGCGTGAGCGGCTGCCAGCGCCAGCGGATTGCCGGCATAGGTGCCGCCCAAGCCGCCCGGGGCCGGCGCGTCCATCACTTCGGCGCGGCCGGTGACGGCGGACAGCGGGAAGCCGCCGGCCAGCGATTTTGCCATGGTGATCAGGTCTGGCACCGCGTCGAAATGCTCGCTCGCCAGCAGCTTGCCGGTGCGGGCGAAGCCGGTTTGCACTTCGTCGGCGATCAGCAGGATGCCGTGGCGGTCGCACAGCGCGCGCAGCGCCTTCACCCATTCGGCCGGGGCGGCGTAAAAGCCGCCTTCGCCCTGTACCGGCTCATAGATGATGGCGGCGACGCGCGCCGGGTCGATGTCGAACTTGAACAGTTTTTCCAGGCCGGCCAGCGAGTCTTGCACCGACACGCCGTGCAGCGCGTTCGGGTACGGCGCGTGGTAGACGTCGGAGGGGAAGGGGCCGAAGCCCAGCTTGTACGGCGCCACCTTGCCGGTCAACGCCATGCCCATCAGGGTGCGGCCGTGGAAGGCGCCGCCGAAGGCGATCACGCCGGGGCGGCCGGTGGCGGCGCGGGCGATTTTCACCGCGTTTTCCACCGCTTCGGCGCCGGTGGTGAACAGCGCGGTTTTCTTGGCGTGGCTGCCCGGAGTCAGCTGGTTGAGCTTTTCCGCCAGGCTGATGTAGGACTCGTATGGCACCACCTGATAGCAGGTGTGGCTGAAGCGGGATAGCTGCTCCGCCACTGCGGCTTCTACTTTCGGGTGCAGGTGGCCGGTGTTGAGCACGCCGATGCCGCCGGCGAAGTCGATGTAGCGCCGGCCCTCGGTATCCCATACTTCCGCGTTCTTGGCGCGGTCGGCGAAGAAACCGCACATCACGCCGACGCCCCGCGGGGTGGCGTCGGATTTGCGTTGCATCAGTTGCTGCTGGCTCATGGAAGTCTCCTCGGTGCCGGGCGATCGTGTCGCCGCCGCGGCGGGTCGAATATGGCGCCGGGATGGCCGGCGCGGCATCGGATCATTCTATGAGGGTGTTTAGCAAAAAGCTACGAGCGCCTTAAAAAATTAAACGCCTGTGGCGGAAGCGGCACAGGCGTTCTGGGGGCGTTCCGTGCTCAGCGCACGATCAATTGATTGACTTCGCCCAGGGTCTCCGGCTGCAGCTGGCCGGCGGATTGCGCCAGCGCCAGCTTGGCCGTCAGGTAGCTGTACTTGGCGTTGGCCAGCGTGGTGAGGGCAGTGTAGTAGGCTTGCTCGGCCTGCAGCAGATCGATGCTGGTGCGGATGCCTACTTCCTTGCCCAGGCGGGTGGATTCCACCTTGCTCTTGGCCGAAACCAGCAGTTGCTGCTGGGCGCGGACCAGCGCCGCGCCGTTGGTGACGCCCAGAAAGGCCTTGCGCACGTCTTCCTTCACCTGGCGGCGGGCGGCTTCCAGCTGGTCGCGCGCGGCATCGCGCTGGGCCACGGCTTCGCGCACCTGCGAGTTGATGCCGCCGCCGGCGAACAGCGGCAGCGTGACCGTGACGCCGACCGAGCTGCCGCGCGTGTGCTGCTGGTTGAACAGGCTGGGCTGATTGCTGATGGCGTCGTTGTAGCCGGCGGTGAGGTTGACCGTAGGCAGATGGTTGCCCCGCTTCTCGGTGATGGTCTGCTCGGTCAACTGCAGGTTTTGTTCGGCGTTCTGTATCTTCAAGCTGCCGCGCAGCGCCATGCCGACCCAGGCATCCAGCCCGGCGGGCTTGGGCGGGTCGAGAGGCAGTTGCTCGCGCACGCTCTGGATGGCGGAGGGCTCCAGTCCGGTCAGCCGCTTCAGATTGTTCTCGGCCAGTTCCAGGTTGTTGGCGTCGCTGATTTCCTGCGCCACCGCGCCATCGTAGCCCGCTTGCGCCTCATGAGTGTCGGTGATGGTGGCGGTGCCCACCTCGAACGCGGTCTTGGCCTGCTCCAGCAGGTTTTGATAGGTTTTCTTGCTGGCGCGGGTGGCGGCCAGCGTGTCGCGGGCGCGCAGCACGTCGAAGTAAGCCTGGGCGATGTCCAGGATCAGCTGCTGCTCGGCGGCGCTGAACGCGGTGTCGGCCAGCAGGGTGCCGATCTTGCCTTTTTGGTAGCCGGTGTATTTGCCGACATCGAACAACGGCTGCTGCACGCCGACATTGTAGCCGTGAGATTCATAGCGCCGCTGGGCGGACGAGGGCTGGATGGGGTTGGTGTAGCTGTAGTTGCCGCTGACGCTGGCCTGGGGCAGCAGCTGCGAGCGGCCCTGCACCAGTTTTTCCTGGCCGGCTTCGCGCTGGGCGCGGGCGGCGGCGAAGTCGGCATTGTAGTCGCGGGCGGCCTGCCAGGCGCCGACCAGATCGAAGGCCTGGGCCGGCAGCGCGGATCCCAGCGCCAGCAGGGCGATCAGAGTGAGGCTGTGATTCTTCATGTGTGCTCTTGTTCTTGCGGTTGGGCTGGAGGCTGCCGCTCGTCGCGGCCGACGCGGAACCATTGGGCGTACAGCGCCGGCAGGAACAGCAGGGTCAGCACGGTGGCCACCAGCAGTCCTCCCATGATGGCGACCGCCATCGGACCCCAGAACGTGCTGCGGGTCAATGGAATCATTGCCAGAATGGCGGCCAATGCCGTCAGCATTATGGGCCTAAAGCGCCGCACGGTGGAACCGACGATGGCTTCGAAGCGGTCTATGCCTTCGCGAATGTCTTGCTCAATCTGGTCCACCAGGATGACCGAATTGCGCATGATCATGCCCGACAGCGCGATCACGCCCAGCATGGCGACGAAGCCGAAAGGCGCGCGGAACAAGATCAGCGTCAGGGTGACGCCTATCATGCCGAGCGGCGCGGTCAGCACCACCATCAGCGTGCGCTGGAAACTGTGCAGCTGCAGCATCAGGAGTGTCAGAACTACAACAATCATCAAGGGCGCGACGGCGGCGATGGCGCGCTGCGACTTGCCGCTGGACTCCAGCACCCCGCCGGTTTCGATGTGGTAGCCCAGCGGCAGCGTGCGCTCCAGCGCCTGCATCTGGGGCTGCAGTTGGCCGGACACGTCCGCGCCCTGCACGCCGTCCACCGCATCGGCGCTGACGGTGATGGCAGGCAGCCGGTTGCGCCGCCAGATGATGCCTTCCTCCGGCTCATAGCGGATGTGCCCGATCTGCGACACCGGCACGAAACGGCCGCTGCCGGTCTGCACCATCAGGCTGCCCAGCGCGGCGACATTCCGCTGCTCGCCGGGATTGAGGCGGGCGACGATGGCGATGCTCTGGTCGTCTTCGCGGTAGGCGCTGACGGCGGAGCCGGAAATCAGCATTTGCAGCTGCTGCGACAGCTGCTGCGAACTCAGCCCCAGCGCGCTGGCCTTGTCCTGGTCGATGTCGATGCGCAGCGCCTTCACCTGCTCTCCCCAGTTCTGGTTCACGTGCAGCGTGGACGGATGTTTGCGCACCAGCGCCTCCACTTGGTCGGCGATCTTGCGCACCTGGTCGTGATCCGGGCCCATCACGCGGAACTGCACCGGGTAGCCGACCGGAGGGCCGTTTTCCAGCCGGGTGACCCGGCCGCGCACCAGCGGGAAGTCGTTGTCGAAGATGCCTTCCAGCCGCTTTTTCACGGCCTCGCGCACGTGCTCGTCTTTCGTCATCACCATCAGCTGGGCGTAGTTGGTGTGCTGCATCTGTTGGTCCAGCGGCAGGTAGAAGCGCGGGCTGCCGCTGCCGACATAGCTGGTGACGCTGATGACGTTGGCGTCGGCCTTGGCCAGTCTTTCCATCTTCTCCACCTGCTCCAGCGTGGCGTGGTAGCTGGCGCCGCGCGGCAGCCACATGTCCACCATCAGCTCGGGGCGGTTGGATGAGGGGAAGAATTGCTGCGCGACCAGCAGCCTGAACGCCAGCAGCGACAGAATGAAAACGCCCAACGTGGCGGCGATCACCGTCTTGCGGTGATCCAGGCACCACTCCACCGCGCGGCGGAAGCGCAGATAGAACGGCTTCTGGTAGACGTCGCGCTGTTCGCCGTGGTGCGGATGGCTGGACAGCAGCTTGTAGCCCAGGAAGGGCGTGAACACCACGGCGACGATCCACGACAGCACCAGCGCGATGCCCACCACGGCGAACAGACTGAACACGTATTCGCCGGCCATGGACTTGGCCAGGCCCACCGGCAGGAAGGTGGCGGCGGTGATCAGGGTGCCGGTCAGCATCGGAAAGGCGGTGCTGGTGTAGGCGAACGTGGCGGCCTGGAACTTGTTCCAGCCTTGTTCCAGCTTCAGCGCCATCATCTCCACCGCGATGATGGCGTCGTCCACCAGCAGGCCCAGCGCGATGATCAGCGAGCCCAGCGAAATGCGTTGCAAGTCGATATTGAAGAAGTACATGGCGAGGAAGGTCATCGCCAGCACCAGCGGTATGGACAGCGCCACCACCACGCCGGTGCGCAGGCCCAGGCTGAAGAAGCTGACGGCGAGCACGATCACCACCGCCTCCACCAGCGAGCGCATGAATTCGCCCACCGCGTCGTGCACCACCTTGGGCTGGTCGGACACGGCGTGGATCTCCACGCCCAGCGGCAGCTTGCTTTTGATGCGGGCGATGGCTTGGTCCAGGCCGGCGCCCAGTTTCAGCACGTCGCCGCCGCTCTTCATGCTGATGGCCAGCGCCAGCACCGGCTTGCCGTTGAAGCGCACGCTGGTGACGGGCGGATCGATGTAGCCGCGCGACACGGTCGCGATGTCGCCCAGCTTGAAGGTGCGGCCGCCGGCGCTGACCGGCGTGGCCGCCACCGCCGCCACCGAGTCGAACTTGCCGGTGGGGCGCACCCAGATGCGGTCGGTCGCGGTTTCATACGTGCCGGCCGGCGTCATCGCGTTTTGCTGCTGCAGCGCCTGCCAGATGGCGCGGCGGTCCAGTCCCAGGCTGGCCAGCTTGGCGCTGGACAGGTCGACGTGGATTTGCTGTTCCTGCTTGCCCAGCAGCTGCACCTTGGCCACGTCCGGCACCCGCAGCAGCTCTTGCTTGGAGGCCTCGACGTAGCGGCGCAGCTCCTCGTAGCTGAAGCCGTCGCCGCTGAAGGCGTAGATGTTGCCGAAGGTGTCGCCGAACTCGTCGTTGAAGAACGGTCCCTGCGCGCCGGCGGGCAAGGCATAGGCGATGTCGCCCAGCTTCTTGCGCACCTGGTACCACAACTGCGGCACGTTCTTGGGCGGCACGTCCTCGCGCAGCGACACGATCAGCAGGGTCTCGCCCGGCTTGGTGTAGCTTTGCACATAGTCGATCTCGCCCATCTCCTGCAGCTTTTCTTCCAGCTTGTCGGTGACCTGGCGCTCCATTTCCACCGTGCTGGCGCCGGGCCAGTTGGCTTGCACCAGCATCGCCTTGAAGGTGAACTCCGGGTCTTCCTTCTGGCCCAGCTGGGTGTAGGCCCATGCGCCTGCCAGCATCAGCATCACCATCAGGAAGCGCACCAGCGGCTGGTGCTGCAGCGCCCATTCGGACAGATTCAGTTTTTTCATCGCCGCGTCCTCACTGGCCCAGCAGCTTCACGCGCTGGCCTTCGCGCAGCAGATGCACGCCGGCGGTGACGATCTTGTCGCCGGCGCGCGCGCCTGAGGCGATCGACGCGCCGTCGCTGTCTATCGACGCCACCTCGACCGGCTTGCGGCTGACGCGCAGCGTCTTGTCGTCCACCGTCCAGACATAGTGCTTGCCCTGCAGGTCCAGAATCGCGGTCAACGGCAGTTTCAGCTCGCCGGAAACCCGTGCGGGCAGGGCGATGGCGGCGGTCATGCCCAGTTGCAGGCTGCGGCTGTCGCCGGACAGCGCGATGCGCGCCGGATAGGTGCGGGTGGCGGGATCGGCGTCGGCGGAAAGCTCGCGCAGCTTGCCCTCCAGCGGCGCGCCGCCCTTCCACAGCGTCACGCGGAAGCCGCCGGCCCGGCGCACCGCGTCCAATGCGTTTTCCGGCACCTGGATCGCCACTTCGCGCGGGCCGTCTTGCGACAGCTTGGCCACCGGCTGGCCGGCCGCCACCACCAGGCCGGGCTCGGCCTGCACCTGGCTGACCACGCCGTCGGCGTCGGCCGCCAGCGTCGCGTAGCCGGTCTGGTTGCGGCTGGCGTCCAGCGCCGCGCGCGCCTGCTTGAGCTTGGCCTGGGCGGCGTTGACGCCGTTCTGCTGCGCGTCCACCTGGGCCTGGCTGATGAATTGCTTGGCCAGCAGTTCGCGATAGCGTTTCAGATTGAGCTGCTGCTGGGCGAGGTCGGATTCGGCCGCCGCCAGCTGCGCCTGTTTGGCCGCCAGGTCCAGCTGGTAGTCGCTGGGATCCAGCCGCGCCAGCGGTTGGCCTTTCTTTACGCGTTCGCCGTTGTTGACGAGCTTGGCCGCCACTTTGCCGGCCACGCGGAAAGCGAGCTGGGTTTCATTGCGGGCGCGGATCTCGCCGGCGTAGCTGTCGCCGCCGATTTCCGCTTGGCCGCCGGCGACGATGTAGCGCACAGGACGGATGTCTTCGGGCGCGGCGGCCTTGTCCTGGCAGGCGGAAAGGGCCAGCGCGGCGATGAGCGCGAGGCCAAGGGCTTGAGGGCTTTTCATGAGCGGTCGTCCAGGGGCGAGGGCTGGTGCATGCCTTGCAATGTCAGTTGCAGAGAGGTCTTGAGAAATTCGAGCGGATTGGCCTTGATGCTGTCGCAACAGCCGGGCACCAGGGCGAAGGAATGGCTGAGTATCATCGTCATCATCATCGGCGCGGTCAGCGCGTCGATCGCGTAGTCGAGCGGCACGGGGCGGAACTCGCCGTTGTCCATGCCGCGCTGGATGATGTGGCCCAGCAAGTGGCGCGCCGGCAGGATGGCTTCGTCGTAATAGAAGCGGGTCAGCTCCGGGAAGTTGGTGGCTTCGGCGGCCATCAGCTTGCACAGGCCGGCGGCGCGGGTGGAGCCGATATGGGTCCACCAGTCGTCCAGCGCCAGGAACAGCAGCTCGCTGCTGCCGATGCCGTGAAGCTGGGCCAGCTGGGCGCTCATCGCATGCACGCGGGCGACGATGGTTTCGCGCACCACCGCCTTGAAGATTTCTTCCTTGTTCTGGAAGTACAGATAGGGCGTGCCCTTGGTGACGCCGGCGGCGCGGGCGATGTCTTCCATCTTGGTGGCGTTGTAGCCCTTTTCCACGAACAGGGTCAGCGCGGCGTCCAGGATTTCGCTGGGCCGGGCGTCTTTCTTGCGCTGCCAGCGCGAGGCTTGTGCTTGTGCCATCGTTGCATATCTGAATTATTGTTCAGTAATTGTCGACTCTAGGCCAATATGACGCCGCGCCGCAATTAATAAATAACAGTTCAGTAATTGGCTTGATTAAAATGCAACACATTGACCCCATTACGACGCCGCCCGGCCGGCGCGGCGCAAGCATCCTGGAGAAGGCCATGGCCACCGAAGCAGCAGAGAAAGCGCAGATCCTCGCAGAAGCCTTGCCCTATATCCGCGAGTTCGCGGGCAAGACCATCGTGATCAAGTACGGCGGCAACGCGATGACCGACGAGGCCTTGAAGGAGGGCTTCGCCAAAGACGTGGTGCTGCTCAAGCTGGTGGGCATCAACCCGGTGGTGGTGCACGGCGGCGGCCCGCAGATCAACGATCTCTTGACCCGGGTCGGCAAGCAGGGAGAGTTTATCCAGGGCATGCGGGTGACCGACGCCGAGACCATGGAGGTGGTGGAAATGGTGTTGGGCGGCCTGGTCAACAAGGAGATCGTGTCGCTGATCAACAAGCACGGCGGCAAGGCGGTGGGCTTGACCGGCAAGGACGGCCACTTCATCCGCGCCCGCAAGCTGTTTCTGAAGGCTGAAGGCGACGAAGCCATCGATATCGGGCAAGTCGGCGAGATCGAATCCATCGATCCGTCGCTGGTGTCGCTGCTGGACAGCCAGGACTTCATCCCGGTCGTGGCGCCGATAGGCGTGGGCCTGGATGGCGAAGCCTACAACATCAACGCCGATTTGGTGGCCGGCAAGCTGGCGGAAACGCTGCAGGCGGAAAAGCTGGTGCTGATGACCAACACGCCGGGCGTGCTGGACAAGCAAGGCCAACTGCTGACCGGGCTGACCGCGCAGCGCATCGACGAGCTGTTTGCCGACGGCACGCTGTCAGGCGGCATGCTGCCCAAGATCAGCTCGGCGCTGGACGCGGCCAAGAGCGGCGTCAACTCGGTTCATATCATCGATGGCCGGGTCAAGCACGCGTTGCTGCTGGAAATCCTCACCGCGGCCGGCGTGGGCACCATGATCCGCGCCTGAGCGCGGCTGTCCGGCGGACGTGGAGCCGCTTGCCGCGGTGGGCTATAGTAATGGCATGCCGCGCGCTCTGGCGCCGCGGGTCACAAGGGGAGGCAGCATGCAGACCGTGAGACAACTTCTGGACAGCAAACCCAATCGGGCGCTGGTGTACGTGACGCCGGACAGCACCGTGTTCCAGGCGCTGCAGGTGATGGCGGAGAACGATATCGGCGCGGTGCTGGTGATGGAGTCCGGCGACATCGTCGGCATTTTCTCCGAGCGCGATTACGCCCGCCGCATCGTGCTGCAGGGCCGCACCTCGGCCGGGACCAAGGTGCGCGACATCATGACCAGCCGCGTGGTGTACGTGACGCCGCAGCAGACGCTGGATCAATGCATGGCGCTGATGACGGAGAAGCGCATCCGCCACTTGCCGGTGATGGAGGACCAGACCGTGCTGGGCATCCTGTCCATCGGCGACTTGGTGAGGTCGACCATAGAAGAGCAGGAGCAGGTGATCAACCACCTGGTCCATTACATCCAGTCCGCCTGATTCCCCGCGCAATCCTGTCGACGGCCCGCCGAGAAGCGGGCCGTCGTCGTTTCAAGGCGATGGGCTTGCCGGCAGCGGCGAGATGCGCTGGCGCAGCGCCTGCAGCGCCGGCGCCACGCGCTGGCGCATCGCCGCCTCGTCGAAGGCGAAGGCCGGGCCGCTGGCGTTGAGCGCCATCGCCGGCTGGCCGGGCAAGAGCGCCGGCAGGTGGATGCCCACCGCCATCACGTCGGGCTCGTACTCGCCGAAGGATGCGGTGTAGCCATGGACGCCGTAGTCGGCGCAGGTCTGCAGCAGCCGCGAGCGCAATGCCGGCCAGTCGCTGCCGTGGCGTTCGGCCAGGAGCGGCAGCAGCGCCTCGCGTTCCTGCGGCGGCAGGCCGGCGAAGTAGGCCCGGCCGATCGCGGTGGTGGCCAGCGGCACCCGCGAGCCGGTGGCCAGCTGCACCGATACCCGGGCCTGGCTGCGGCAGGTTTCCAGATACACCATGTCGCTGCCGTCGCACAGCGCCAGGCTGACCGACACATTGTTGGCCAGCGCGAACTCCCGCATCAAGGGCGCGGCCGCCGCGCGCGCGTCGTAGCCGGCCAGCGCCGCCGACCCCAGCGCCAGCAGCGCCAGTCCCAGCTTGTATTGGCCGCCGTCCCCTTCCTGTTGCAGATAACCCAGCCGGGTCAGCGTGTAACTGAGCCGGGATACCGTGGACTTGGGCAGCCCGGTGCGGCGCGCCAGTTCCTGGTTGGACAGCGCGACCTCGCCGGGGCGGAACGCCGCCAGCACTTCCAGGCCTCGCGCCAGCGCGGTGACGAATTGGCGGTCTTCTTGTTGTTGCATCTTGTTCCCCATTGCGACAAAGAAATTGCCGCATGACAAATAAATCGCTTTACAAGCGCGCGGCAGAGTGTTTAGTCTATTTTGCATGGTGAAATTTAATTCCGCAATGCGGAACTGAGTGGGAGAAGGCAGATGGCAGCATCCACACAGCGCGCCCCGTTCGCTTGGGAAGATCCCTTGCTGTTGCAGGACCAGTTGACCGATGAGGAGCGGCTGGTGCGGCAAAGCGCGCACGAGTATTGCCAGGAGCGGCTGTTGCCGCGGGTGTTGACCGCCAACCGCGAAGAACGTTTCGACCGCGACATCATCAACGAGATGGGCGAGCTGGGCTTCCTCGGCTGCACGATAGAAGGCTATGGCTGCGCCGGTCTGTCGCATGTCGCCTACGGCCTGGTGGCGCGCGAGGTGGAGCGGGTGGACTCAGGCTACCGCTCGGCGATGAGCGTGCAGTCATCCCTGGTGATGCACCCGATCTGGGCTTACGGTTCCGACGCGCAGAAGGACAAGTACCTGCCCAAGCTCGCCAGCGGCGAATGGCTGGGATGCTTTGGCCTGACCGAGCCGGACTCCGGTTCCGACCCCGCCAGCATGAAGACCCGCGCCCGCAAGGTGGACGGCGGCTATCTGCTGTCCGGCAGCAAGATGTGGATCACCAATAGCCCGGCCGCCGACGTGTTCGTGGTCTGGGCCAAGGACGACGATGACGAGATTCGCGGCTTCATCCTGGAAAAGGGGATGAAGGGGCTGTCGGCGCCCGCCATCCACGGCAAGTTTTCCTTGCGCGCGTCCATCACCGGCGAAATCGTGATGGACGACGTGCTGGTGTCGGACGAGCAACTGCTGCCCGGCGTCAAAGGCCTGAAGGGACCGTTCGGCTGCCTGAACAAGGCGCGCTACGGCATCGCCTGGGGCGCGATGGGCGCCGCCGAGTTCTGTTGGCACGCCGCGCGCCAGTACACGCTGGACCGCCAGCAGTTCGGCCGGCCGCTGGCCGCCAACCAGCTGATCCAGCTGAAGCTGGCCAATATGCAGACCGAGATCGCGCTGGGGCTTTCCGCCGCGTTGCGAGTCGGCCGGCTGATGGATGAGGGGCAGGCCGCGCCGGAAATGATCTCGCTGATCAAGCGCAACAACTGCGGCAAGGCCTTGGACATCGCCCGCGTCGCCCGCGACATGCATGGCGGCAACGGCATCAGCGACGAATTCCATGTGATACGCCATGTGATGAATCTGGAGGCGGTCAACACTTATGAGGGCACGCACGACGTGCATGCCCTGATTCTGGGCCGAGCCCAGACCGGTATTCAGGCATTTGCCTGATAAGCCGGCGCGGCCGGAGGGCCGGCCGCGCCGTTGATTCCTGTCTGTCCTTTGTTGGCCCGGCCTTGCCGGGCCACTTTTTTTTCCGGCCGGAATTGCGAGGAGGGTGAGGGACAGTGCCTGGAATATCAGCGATTGCTACACTGAAACTGCCGGGACGGCGCGTGCGCGCCGCGAACGGGCGGCATCATCGACATCCAAAGCAGGGAGGCAGGCGAGATGGCAGGAGCGTTGTCGGGCATCAAGGTGGTGGACCTGAGCCGGGTGCTGGCGGGACCGTGGGCCAGCCAGTTGTTGGCGGACCTGGGCGCGGAGGTGATCAAGATAGAGAAGCCGGGCTGCGGCGACGACACCAGGCAGTGGTCGCCGCCCAGCCTGTCTGACGGCAAGGCCGCCTATTTTTTGTGCACCAACCGCGGCAAGCGCTCGCTGACGGTGGACATCGCCCAGCCGGCCGGCCAGGACATCGTGCGCAAGCTGGCGGCCGACGCCGATGTGGTGCTGGAGAACTACAAAGTGGGCGGCTTGAGGAAGTACGGGCTGGATTACGACAGCCTGAAGGCCGTCAACCCCAGGCTGGTGTATTGCTCGATCACCGGTTTCGGCCAGACCGGCCCCTACGCCAGCCTGGCAGGCTACGACTACATCGTGCAGGGCATGTCCGGCCTGATGAGCATCACCGGGCCGGCCGACGGCGAGCCGCACAAGGTGGGCGTGGCGGTGTCGGACCTGTTCACCGGCTTGTATGCCGCCAACGCGGTGCAGGCGGCGCTGATCGCCCGCGAGCGCAGCGGCGCCGGCCAGCATATCGACATGGCGCTGTTCGACTGCTCGCTGGCGATGTTGGCCAATGTCGCCTCCAACTGGCTGGTCGGGCATAATGTGCCGCCTCGGCTGGGCAACGCCCACGCCAATATCGTGCCCTACCAGGTGTTCGCCGCCTCCGACGGCTATTTCATCCTGGCCTGCGGCAACGACAAGCAGTTCGCCGAGGTGTGCCGGCTGATCGGCCAGCCGCAATGGGCGCGAGATCCCCGCTACGCCACCAATCCGCAGCGCGTCGCCCATCGCGTGCAACTGGTGCCGCTGCTGGCGCAAGCCTTCCGCCACCATGGACGCGATTACTGGCTGGCCGCGCTGGACAAGGCCGGCGTGCCCTGCGGGCCGATCAACAATGTGGCGGAGGCCTTCGACGATCCTCAGGCGCAGGCGAGGGAGATGCAGCTGGAGATGCGCGACGCCGCCGGACAGCAAGTGCCGCTGGTAGGGTGTCCGATCAAACTTTCCGGCACGCCGGTAGAGTACAATCTGGCCCCTCCCGCCCTGGGAGAACATACTGAGCAGATCTTGCGCGCGCTGGGTTACGTGGACTCGGACATTGTCGCATTGCGCAACAATGGCACCGTTTAAACGCTTGTTTGATTTTGACGGCGTGACATCTTCATAGCATGATGTCCGAAAAATCAACAGGTCCCAGCGGGCGCAAAGGAGAAACGGTGCAACGCGAATACATGGAATACGACGTGGTGATCGTCGGCGGCGGCCCTTCGGGCCTGAGCGCCGCGATTCGCCTGAAGCAACTGGCGGCCGAGCAAGGCCGCGACATCAGCGTCTGCCTGCTGGAGAAGGGCTCCGAGATCGGCGCCCACATCCTGTCCGGCGCGGTGATCGAGACCGGCGCGCTGGCCGAGCTGCTGCCCAACTGGCAGGAGCTGGACGCGCCGCTGAAGACGCCGGCATTGTCGGACCGCTTCCTCTACCTGACCGAGACCGAGTCCATCCAACTGCCCACCCCGCCGCAGATGCACAACAAGGGCAACTACATCGTCAGCCTGGGCAATTTCTGCCGCTGGCTGGGCCAGCAGGCCGAAAACCTGGGCGTGGAGATCTACCCCGGCTTCGCCGCGGCCGAAGTGCTGTACCACGCGGACGGCTCGGTCAAGGGCGTGGCCACCGGCGCCGTCGGCACCGGCAAGAACGGCGAGCTGGAAGGCGAGCCGGGCATGGAGCTGTGGGCGAAGCAAACCATTTTCGCCGAGGGCTGTAGAGGCTCGCTGACCAAGGCGCTGCTGCAGCGCTTCCAACTGACCGACGGCGCCGATCCGCAGACTTTCGGCATCGGCATCAAGGAATTGTGGGAAGTGAAGCCGGAAAACCACCAGCCCGGCCACATCACCCACACCGTAGGCTGGCCGATGGACACCGCCACCTACGGCGGCTCCTTCCTCTATCATCTGGAAGACAATCTGGTGGCGGTCGGCTTCGTGGTCGGCTTGGATTATAAAAATCCCTATCTGTCGCCGTTCGAGGAATTCCAGCGCTTCAAGACCCATCCGGCGATCAAGAAGACCTTCGAAGGCGGCCGCCGCGTGTCCTACGGCGCGCGCGCGCTGACCGAGGGCGGTCTGCAGAGCCTGCCCAAGTTGACCTTCCCCGGCGGCGTGCTGGTCGGCGACACCGCCGGCTTCCTCAACGTGCCCAAGATCAAGGGCACCCACACCGCGATGAAGTCGGCGATGCTGGCGGCGGAGGCGGTGTTCGAACTGCTGGGCGACGACGCGCAGGCGCAGGGCGGCGAGGCCAAGGCCTACTCGGCCAAGTTCAAGCAGAGCTGGGTATACGACGAGCTGTACAAGGTGCGCAATATCCGCCCATCCTTCCGCTGGGGCCTGTGGCCGGCGATGATCTATTCCGCGCTGGACACCTTCCTGTTTCGCGGCCGAGCGCCGTGGACGCTGCGGCACAAGCACGCCGACAACGAGGCGCTGCGCCCGGCCTACGAATTCAGCCCGATCGCCTATCCCAAGCCGGACGGCGTGCTGACCTTCGACCGCCTGTCGTCGGTGTTCATCTCCAACGCCAATCACAGCGAAGACCAGCCGGCGCATCTGAAGCTGAAGGACGCGTCGGCGCCCATCGCCATCAATCTGGCCCAGTACGACGCGCCGGAGCAGCGCTACTGCCCGGCCGGGGTGTATGAGATCGTCGGCCGGGACGAGGGCGCGCCCAAGCTGCAGATCAACGCGCAGAACTGCGTGCACTGCAAGACCTGCGACATCAAGGATCCGACCCAGAACATCGACTGGGTGACGCCGGAAGGCGGCGGCGGGCCGAACTATCCCAATATGTAAGTCGGCCATGCCACGACCCGAAGCCGGACGCCTCGCGCGGCCGGTTTTTTTTGCGCGCGCGCAAACGCCGCGTCGGTTGCGCTTGACGGCGGCGGCCATCGTTGGCAGCATGGTCGGCATGCTCGAACGAACCGTATTTTTCGCCCACGCCTATTATTGGTACCGCCCCTCCCGGCGGCGCCAGGGATAGGCTCGGCAGCGAGATACGCGAAGCCGTCGAGCAGATTACCGACCATGCCGCCGATTACCGGCGGCATTTGTCTTTTGAGCATCACACAGCAAATGGTCTCCGGAGCGGCGGCAAGCTTCCATCCAGGAGATAGTGCCATGAACGAAGTCAGCGACGCCCTTTCCCTCGCCACCAGCCGCAGCCTGCCTCAGACGGACTTGCCGCTGTACCCGGCCGCCCTGGCGACCGACGGCGAGGCGCTGGCTTATCGTCCGGGATCGCCGCAAGCCTTGCCGGAAGGCGGTTGCCTATCCGAGGCGCTGCTGCCGGAAATCCGCCTGCTGGCGCTGAGGCTGGCGCTGCGGCGAGGCTTGCCGTTCGGGCCCACCCCGGCCCGCATCGCCGAGCCGGCAGACTGGCTGGCGGCGCGCATCCTGCTGCTGGAGTGGAAGCAGGTGGAGCTGGCGCTGGACGAACTGACCCTGCTGGACGAGGCCAATCGCCGCGCGCGCGCATTGGCCGAGTCTCTGGCCCTGGCGTACCAGCCGGCTTTGCCGGTGCTGCTGCCGGCGGGGCGAGAGCCCGGCGCGATGCGCGGCTGGCGCGCGCAACCGCTGCCGCGCGGCGGCGTGGCCGAGGCCAGCCGCCGCTGCCGCGAACGATTGTCGGCCCGCTTTGCCGAACTGTCTGGACAATGAACAGGAGAGCATGCCCATGGAGCTGGAGCTGCACGACGAGAACGAGCGCAAGCTGAACAACCTTACGCTGGCGGTGTATATCCTGCAGGCGGTCAGCCTGCTGGTGGGCGTCACCGCGCTGGTAGGCGTGATCGTCAATTACGTGAAGCGCGACGAGGTGCGCGGCACGCTGTACGAAAGCCATTTCGAGTGGCAGATCCGCACTTTCTGGCTGGCGTTGCTGGGCTATGTCGTGGGTTTCGCCACCCTCTGGCTGCTGGTGGGCGGCGTGGTGCTGTTCGGGGTATGGGTGTGGTATATCTACCGGGTGGTCAAAGGCTTCCTGTACTTCAACGACCGCAAGCCGATGCCGGCGAAGTGAAAAGGCGGGCGCCAAGGCGCCCGCAAACGGCTCTGCGCGAACCGGTAAAAAATGGCCGGGTGGAGCCCGGCCTGGATGGCTATGGCGACATGCTACCCTCGGGCGGCATGCGCCGCCGCGAAACCCGCGGACCGCTTGCGCCACGTCAAGCCTGGCAGCAAGCCGCCGGCTTTGGCACAATGCCGCACCGCCATCTATATCTGCCATCATGCAAGCCGAAGACCTGATCGCCCTCACCACCCGCGCCATGCCCTTTGGCAAGCACAAAGGCACGCTGATTTGCGAGCTGCCGGGCAATTATCTCAACTGGTTCGCCCGCGAGGGCTTTCCGCCAGGCGAGATCGGCCGCTTGCTGCAACTGATGCAAGAACTCGACCACAATGGTCTGACTTATCTGCTGGACCCGATTAGAAAGCGTTGACAATGGCAATCCAATGGTTCCCCGGCCATATGAACAAGGCGCGCAAGGATGTCGCCGAGCGCCTGAAAGATATCGATGTCGTCATCGAGCTGCTGGACGCCCGTCTGCCGGCCTCCAGCGCCAACCCGATGCTGGCGCGCATGGCCAAGGGCAAGCCGCGGCTGATGATTTTGAACAAGCAGGACTTGGCCGATCCGGTCGTCACCGAGCAATGGCTAGCCTGGTACCGCGCCCAGAAGCAGACAGAGGCGCTCGGCATGGACGCCGGCGAACGCGCGCCGGCGCAGCGTCTGATCGCGGCCTGCCGCGCGCTGGCGCCGACCCGCGGCGGGTTGGAAAAACCGCTGCGGGTGTTGATTTGCGGCATTCCCAATGTCGGCAAGTCCACGCTGATCAACAGCATGTCCAGCCGCAAGATCGCCAAGACCGGCAATATGCCGGGCGTCACCAAGAACGAGCAGCGCATTATCCTGGCAGACGACTTCGAGCTGTATGACACGCCCGGCATGCTGTGGCCGAAGATCGAAGTGGAAGAGGGCGGCTACAATCTGGCCGCCAGCGGCGCGGTGGGCCGCAACGCCATGGACGAGGAAGAGGTGGCGCTGGAGCTGCTGAAATACCTGCTGGTCCATTACCGTTCCGAGCTGGCCGCGCGCTACAAATTCGACGAAGAAGCACTGGAGGGCGCGCAGGACTGGCAGGCGCTGGAACTGATAGGCAAGCGCCGCGGCGCGGTGTTGTCCGGCGGCCGCATCAATATGCAGAAGGCGGCGGAGATCGTGTTGACTGATTTTCGCGACGGCCAAACCGGCCGCATCACCTTGGAGCGCCCGGAAGAGTGGGCGGAGTGGGAAAAGCGCGCCAAGATTCTCGCCGCCGAACGAGCCATTCTGCGGGAAGAGAAGCTGAAAGAGAAAGAAGGCCGCAAGCAAGGCAGCCGCTGAGGTAGAGAAGCCCGGAGCATCCGGGCTTTTTTTATTGGCGGCGCGAAGGCGGCGCTGGCCAGGGAAATCTGCGCGGTTTGACGGATGCTCACGACGGGTCCCCCGGTGAATCAGCCTTCGCCGTTCGTATCGGGCAGTTTGTCAGTCGGACTCATTGGCTTCTGACAAAACAATGGCTTGTGCCAGATTTCAAACTGCGGGATGGGCCGTGCGGCAACGCCAAGCCAGGGGGCGCTCAGCCTCTGAGCCGCAGGGCGATGCCTGCGGCGGCGAACAGCAGCATCAGCAGCTGGCCGGCCCGCGTGCTCCAGTGCGCGCCGGCCTCCAGGCACGCTTGCTGAGGATTGGCCGGATGGTAGCGCACTTGCACCGCCGCGCCGGCCGGGTAGCGGCGGGCGGTTTCCTGCGCCAGCGTCGGGCTGCCGCCGAAACCGGCGTCGGGAATGCGGATGTTGCCGGCGCGATAGGTCTGGCCGTTTACTTGATAGCGGTAGACGACGTCGGCCCTGTATTCGCGCTGATCGCTGTGGCCGCCGCCGCGGCGCGGCCGCCATTCGACGGCGCTGCGCTCCACCCTGCCGGCGGCGATGGGCCAGTCGTGGGCGGCATTGGCCTGCTGGGCCGGTCGCCATAGCCAACAGAAACCTGAGATGCCGACGGCGATCAGCAATAAGGCGGCGAGCCTGGCCGCCATCAAACCTCGGCGCCTGGGTGCTCGAACCAGCCGGCGAGGATGGCCTGGGCGGCCACTTGGTCTAGCGCCGGTTTCTGCTTGCGCCCCTTCTTGACGCCGGCTTCTTCCAGCAGTTGCTCGGCGATCACCGAGGTGTAGCGCTCATCCACCAGCCACACCGGCAGGCCGAAACGGCCCTTCAGCCGATTGGCGAAGCGGCGGGACAGCGCCGACAGCGCGTGCTCTTCGCCGTCCGGGTGCATGGGCAGACCCACTACAAGCTGCTTGGGCTGCCATTCCGCTATCAGCTTGGCGATGGCGGCGAAGCGCTCGTCGGTGACGGCCGTGTCTATCGTGGCCAGCGGATGGGGAATGCCCAGCAGGGTATCGCCGACGGCGACGCCGATGCGGCGCTCGCCGAAATCGAAAGCCAGAGCGCTGCCTTCAGGCATGTCCGACATCCGACGACAGCAAGGAGGGATCGAAGCCCAGCAGCGCCATGGCGGCGTCGTAGCGTTCTTCGTAGGGCAGATCGAACACGATGGAGGTCTCGGCCGGCACCGTCAGCCAGCCGTTGTCGGCGATTTCCTTTTCCAGCTGTCCCGCTGACCAGCCGGCGTAGCCCAGCGAGATCAGCAACTGCTCCGGCTTGTTGCCTTCGGATACCGCCGCCAGCACGTCCTTGGAGGTTGTCAGCGCGATGTCGTCGGTGACCATCAGGCTGGACTGCCAGTTGCCGGCGGGCTGATGCAGCACGAAGCCGCGATCCGGCTGCACCGGGCCGCCGAAGTAGACCAAGCCGGTGCGGGTGTCTTCGTCGTCCAGCGGCAGGTCGATCTGGTCGAACAGCTGCGCCATGGCGATGCCGGACGGTTTGTTGATGATCAGGCCCATGGCGCCGTGTTCGCCGTGCTCGCACAGATAGACCAGCGACTTGGCGAACAGCGGGTCGGCCATGCCGGGCATGGCGATCAGGAAGTGATGGGACAGCGATAGGGATTCCATACGGCCATTATGGCACAACTGGCATGCCCGCTGGCTAGCGGCATTTTGCCTTCCCGCCTGCGCGAGCGCGGCCGGCGGCGGCCTGATAAAATGAACAGTTTGCTCCCTTTCGCAGCGAGGACGTTTTGCGCCTGACCCATATCAAGCTCGCCGGCTTCAAGTCATTCGTCGACCCCACCAGCATCGCGGTGCCGGGCCAACTGGTGGCGGTGATCGGCCCCAACGGCTGCGGCAAGTCGAACGTGATCGACGCCGTGCGCTGGGTGTTGGGCGAATCGTCGGCCAAGCAGTTGCGCGGCGAATCCATGCAGGACGTGATCTTCAACGGCTCCTCCAGCCGCAAGCCGGTGTCGCGGGCCTCGGTGGAGCTGGTGTTCGACAACGGCGACGGCCAACTGACCGGTCCCTGGGGGCAGTACGCCGAAGTGGCGATCAAGCGCGTGCTGACCCGGCAGGGGGAGTCGAGCTACTACATCAACAACCAGCAGGTGCGCCGCCGCGACATCACCGACCTGTTCCTCGGCACCGGCGTCGGCGCGCGCGGTTACGCGGTGATCGAGCAGGGCATGATCTCGCGCATCATCGAGGCGCGGCCGGAAGAGTTGCGCGCGTATCTGGAAGAAGCCGCCGGCGTGTCCAAGTACAAGGAGCGCCGCCGAGAGACGGAAAACCGCCTGTCCGACACCCGCGCCAACCTAGAGCGCATCGCCGACTTGCAGCAAGAGCTGGAGCGGCAGGTGGAGCGCCTGTCGGAGCAGGCCGAGGTGGCGGCGCAATACCACGACATGCGCGGCGCGCTGACCCACAAGCAGAATCTGCTGGCGCTGGCGCGACGAGAAGAGGCGGCGCGCAACGAGGCGCACGCGCGCGGCGAGCTGGCGCGCATCGAAACCGAAGAAGCCGCGCTGGAAGCTGCGGCCACCCATCTGGAAACCGAGCAGGAGACGGTGCGCGAGCAGCATTTCGCCGCCAGCGACGCGGTGCACGAGGCGCAACAGCATCTGTTCGAGGCCAATGCCCAATTGGCCCGCCTGGAAGAGGCGGAACGCCACCGCGAGCAAAGCCGGCAACGGCTGGAGCGCGACCTGTTGGCGGCGCGCGGCGAGCGCCAGCAACTGGCCGACAACCGGCAGCAGGTGGACGCCGAGCTGGACGATTGGCTGCCGCGTTTGGAAGAGGCGCAATTGCGGCAGGAGGAAGCGCAGATGGCGCTGGAGGACGGCGCCGACGAGCTGCCGACCGCCGAGGCCGCCTTCCGCCAGCTTGATCAGCAACAATCGCAGCTGGTCGCGCAGCAGGCCAATCTGACGCGCGAGCGCGACCTGTCGCGCCAGAAAATCGAACACTGGCAACGCGGCCTGCAGCAACTGGCCGGCCGCGACGCCGCGCTGACGCGCGAGTTGTCCGACCTGAACCTGCCCGAGCACCATGCGCTGGAAGCCGCGCGGCAAGAGGTGGACAAGGCCAAGGCCGCGCTGGACGCGGTGCGGGCGCGGCTGGTAGCGGACGAGGCCAAGCAGGCCGATCTGGCCGCCGAGCGCGAGAAACTGGATCAGCAACTGGGCGCCAAGCGCACTGAATTGGCGCGCGCCGAGGCCGAGGCCGCCGCGCTGGCGGCGCTGCTGCAGCGCGAGGCGGCGGACGAGCAACTGGCAGGGTGGCTGGACGCGCATGGCTTGGCCGACGCGCCGCAGCTGTGGCAATCGCTGCAAGTCGCGCGCTGGCAGTCGGCGCTGGAGGCGGTATTGGGCGAGCGGTTGTCCGCCCGCGCCGCCTGCCTGCCTGCCACTCTGCCGCCGGCCGCGCTGGCGCTGGTGGACGGCAAGCGCGCGCCTGCCGCGGGGCTGCCCGCGCGCAACTGGCCGGCGTTGCTGGCCGAAGTAAAGGCGCAAGCGCCGTTTGACGCGGCTTTGGCAGACTGGCTGGCCGGCGTCTATTTGGCGGATTCCCTAGACGCCGCCTTGGCGCGGCGCGGCGAGCTGGCCGCCGGCGAATGCTGGCTGACGCCGGAAGGCCATCGCGTGGACGCCGCCAGCGTGCGCTTCCATGCCGAAGCCAGCGGCGACGGCCTGATGGCGCGCAAGCAGCAATTGGATGAAGCCTCTGCCCGCGCCGAGGCGATGCGGCCGGAAATCGAATCCATGCAAAAGAAGCGCGACAGCCTGCAAAGCATGGGCAATATGCTGGCCGAGGCGGTCCGCGGGCAGAAGGGCTCGCTGACCCGGCTGGAAGCGGAGCTCAATGCCGCCACGCTGGAACACGTCAAGCTGGATCAGGCGGCGCGCCAGGGAGCCGCGCGCCTCGCCGCCATCGAGGCCGAGCGCGGCCGCATCGCCGAGGAGCGCCAGCACGCCGACGACGGCATCGCCGACGCCGAGCTGATGGGCGAGGAGGCGGCGCTGACGCTGGAAGAGCTGGGACTGCAGCTGGAAGACATCCGCCTCGCGCGGCTGAACGCCGAAACCAGGCTGGAGCTGGCGCGCAACAAGGCGCGCGACGCCGAGCGCATGCTGCATGAGATCAAGCTGGCTCTGCATAGCGCCGAACAGAAGGTGGCCGAGCTATCGCGCCGCGGCCGCGAATTGACCGGCCGCGACGAGCAGCTGCAGGAGCGCTTGGAGACATTGGCCATAGAGTCCGAAACGGTGGACGAGACGGTGCCGGAAGAGACGCTGCAGCTGGCGCTGGCCGAACGTGAAACGCGCGACGCGGCGCTGGCGGCGGCGCGCGACCAATTGAACCATCTGACCGAGCGCATGCGCGAGATCAGCCAGCGCCAGCAGGAGGCCAACGCGGCGCTGCCGGCGCTGCGGGAAGCGCGCTCGGACTGGCTGCTCAAGCATCAGGAAGCGCGCCTGGCGATGGAGCGCTTCGCCGAGGAACTGGCTCAAGCCCAGGCCGACGAGGCCGCGCTGTTGGCCGACCTGAACGAGGGGGTGAAGCCTAACGCGCTGGCGGCGGAAATCGCCCGTTTGGCGCGCGCGCTGGAAGGCCTGGGCGCGGTCAACCTGGCGGCGCTGCAGGAACTGGACGAGGCGAAGACGCGCGGAGAATACTTGCAGAACCAGTCGGCGGACCTGAATCAGGCGATGGAGACCTTGATGAATGCCATTGCCAAGATCGACGGCGAAACCCGCGACATGCTGCAGGCCACTTACGACGCGGTCAACGCCAAGATGCGCGAATTCTTCCCCACGCTGTTCGGCGGCGGCCGCGCGGAACTGGTGCTGACCGGCGAGGATTTGCTGGATGCCGGGGTGCAGATCATCGCCCAGCCGCCGGGCAAGAAGAACAGCACCATTCACCTCTTGTCCGGCGGCGAAAAGGCATTGACCGCGATGAGCCTGGTGTTCTCGCTGTTTTCCCTGAATCCGGCGCCGTTCTGCCTGCTGGATGAGGTGGACGCGCCGCTGGACGACGCCAATACCAGCCGCTTCTGCGATCTGGTCAAGCAAATGTCGGAGCGCACCCAGTTCCTCTATATTTCACACAACCGGCTGACGATGGAGATGGCCGAGCAACTGGTGGGCGTAACCATGCAGGAGCAGGGCGTCAGCCGCATTGTGGCGGTGGATATCGTCGAGGCGCTGAGGATGCGGGAAACGGCCTGAGACCGGTCTTGATCAGGCGCAAGCCAGGCGGCATGGGCGGATGGCATACTGCGCCGCCGGGCTGATAGGACTGGATGAAACAGTCCGCCTGCGTTGTTCCGTCATCGTGGAAGCAGAGTCATGACTGTTAGCATCAAGCGTTGGGAGCCGGAAAACGTCATTTTTTGGCTCAGCCGCGGCCGCGGCATTGCCCGACGCAATCTGTGGCTGTCCATCTTCTCGCTGCACCTGAACTTCAACATCTGGATGATGTGGAGCATGGTGGTGGTCAACCTGCCGGCGGTGGGATTCCTGATTTCCGGCCAGCAGCAATTCCTGCTGGTGTCCATTCCCCCGCTGGTCGGGGCCTTGACTCGGCTGGCGTATTCCCTGGTCTGGAGTTGGGTAGGCGGCGGATTGTGGATGGGGCTGTCCACTTTGCTGCTATTGCTGCCGGCCTGGGGCGTGGGCCGGGTGGTTCAGGATATTTCTTCGCCATTCTGGTTGTTGCTGCTGGTGGCGGGCCTGTGCGGCTTGGGCGGCGGCGCCAGCACGTCCCATTTGTCCAATACCAGTTTTTTCTTTCCCAAGTCCGAAAAGGGTCTGGCGATGGGGTTGAACGCCGGCCTGGGCAATCTGGGCGTGTCGGTGGCGCAGTTGTTGATTCCTCTCTGCATACTCTATCCCTTGTTCGGCAGGTGGGCCGGCGAGCCCCAGGTTTGGGGGCGAGGGGGCGAAGTGCATTTCGTCTGGTTGCAGAATGCGGCCTATATCTGGCTGCCGCTGATCGTCGTGGCCGCGCTGGCCTGTCTGCTGTACGCGCACGATTTGCCTAAGCTCCGCATTACGCCGCGAGACCAGTTGGATGCGATGCGTGATAGGCACACTTGGTATATCTGCCTGCTGTACATGGGCAGTTACGGCACTTTTCTTGGTTTTGCCGCCGCCTTTCCCTTGTTGGCCCGAGCCATGTTCCCGCTGGTGGATGCCAGCCCCTACCTGTTCGTCGGCCCGATGGTGTGCGCGTTGGCACGGCCGTTGGGCGGCTGGATGGGCGACCGGGTTGGGGGCGGAATCGCCACGGTCGCTGCCAACTTGTTGATGGCGCTGGGAACCATTGGGGTTTACCTGAGCCTGCCATCGGCGGGCAGCGGCGGTTCGTTCGCTTGGTTTCTGGCGATGTTCCAGCTGATTTTTTTCGCGGCTGGGATCGGGAACGGCTCGTCTTACCAATTGTCCCCCAAGGTTTTTCTGATTCTGGCGGGCAGAGAGGCGCGCGAGCATGGCGCCAGTTTGCAGGCCGCCTATCAGCGAGGCGGTCGGCGAGGCGCGTCGGCAATGAATGTCAGCTCGGTGATGGCTGCTTTCGGCGGTTTCGTCATTCCCAAGGCTTTTGGCTCCGCGTTGGATGTGTTTGGCAGCTTTTTGCCGGCGTTCGGTCTGTTCTTCCTGTTTTATCTGATGTGCTGCGCCGTGGCGTGGTGGCAATACAGCCGTCCGGGGGCGGCGATGCGTTGCTGAGCGCAAGCACGCCGCGGCTGCGTTGGGCCGTGCTGTTGTCTATCGCCATTCACGGTTCGATTCTGGCGGTCTTGCTGGCGGTAGGCGGCGAGGCTCCGCTACGGGATGCGAATCTTGGCGCGATGACCCTGGTTTTGCCGCCGCCAGGCTTGGCGTCGCGTCAGGTCGCGGAGGGACCGGCGCATCACGCGCCTTCGATGGCGCGTGGGGCTCAGGCGATTGAGGCGCAAGCCAAGCCAACCGCCAAGGCCGGAGCAGGATGGGCGGCATCTGACGAGAACAAGCAGGCGGGGAGGCTGGCAGACGCTGAGCATCGGAGGGGCATTGCTGCCGCGGTTGGCGCCGCGGGGGCAAATGGCCCAGAGATGGCGGCGCGCGCGCTGGCGGGGCGCGGGGAGGCTGCGCGCTCAGGCGTGGCTGAAGCGTCCGGGGGCAGCGAGGCGCTGTATGCGCCGGCATATTTGAATAACCCGCAACCCGCCTATCCGGAGCGCTCAAGGCAACTGGGAGAAGAGGGCACTGTGTTGTTGAAGGTCAGGGTGAGCGCGGATGGGCGCGCGCTGGCGGTATCCATCGCGCGAAGCAGCGGCTATCGCCGCTTGGACAGGTCGGCGGCGGAGACCGTGTCAAACTGGAGATTTGTGCCCGCGAAGCGCAACGGCGATGTTGTGGAGTCGGATCTGACCGTGCCGGTGCGCTTTGCGGGGAGCGGACATTAGCTGTCCTTGAGTGCCGGTTCAGGCCGGCGTGCTTTCCTGCTGTTCCAGCGCCTGGCTGAAGCTGGCGCGCAGGCGGCCGAGCTCGTTGCAGAAGCCGGAGAGGTCTTGTTCGCCGAATTGCTGGAAGGCGTTGTGCATGTAATCCAGATGCGCCGGGAAGGCGTCATTGAACAATTGCTGGCCGTAAGGAGTCAAAGCGACGAAGACGCTGCGGCGGTCGTTGGGTTGCATGCTGCGGGTGACGATGCCTTTGTCTTCCAGACGGTCGAGCACGCCGGTCAGCGTACCCTTGGTGATCAGCGTGTGATCGGACAGCTCCTTGCAGTTCATGCCCTGGCTATTGCCGAGTGTGGTGACGACGTCGAACTGCGGCGGTGTCAGTCCCAGCCGGCGGATATTGAAGCTGGCGAACTGTTCAAAGGCCTGATAGGTGCGCGATAGTTCGCGTACGACAGGCAGGAAACTGGCTTGATCGGATTTTTTCATCGAAAGAGTCCCCGTGCTGTTTAAGCGGAGTGGTGCGAAATGTAGGCCCTATGACAGAGTCACCTGCAATTCTGACACGCACTTTGGATAAATTCGCCTGTCTGAAATGTCATGTTCATCCTGGCAAAATTTTCTAGATCGGCCTGTCCTGACTGACAGTAATTTGGAGGGGAGGGTGGCAGAATACCCAGGACATGAGTTGGAATTCTGCCAAGCCACTGCGGCGATTGGCGTTTGTCAAGGGCCAAAGCGTTGGCGAATGGTGCGCGGCGGCGGGCTTTCGTTATAATGAGCGTGAAATGACCGTGTTCCACGGGCCGGCTGGCGGAGTGCCGCGGCCGGGCAGCGACAGGACAATAGCGGGAAGCCGCTGGAAAATGGCCTCATGTGGAGGCATGGCGCGTCAAAAGGGTGGACGCTACCAGCTTTTTAAGGAATGGCGGCTTCGATTATTCGCCTTAATGCGGACTGGCTAATGAGCGAATTGCAGATTGGTGTTTTGATATTGGGCGGCGGCGTGATCGCCCTGGTGGTTGGTTTCAACATGTTCCAGGAGTGGCGTTTCCGCAAGCGGACGCAGCAGGCGTTTGCGCGCGGACACGATGACGTGTTGCTGGATGTTCCCAAGAACAATGTGCGCGATGGCGTGCGCGCCGATCGGATGGAGCCGGTGCTGGTGGACGCCGAGTTGGAGCCGGAGGACGACGGCCCGGTGTTCGAGCCGCAATTGCCAGACGATCCCCCGTATGCGCGCGAAGCGGCTGCGCAGTTTCGGCAGGAGCCGGCTGCGTCTCGACTCGATGTGCCGGTCATGGATGAAGAAGACGAGGCCGAGCTGGCGATGGACTCCGCCGATCACCAGGCGCTGGTGGTGGCGATGCTGGATCCGTCGCTGGACTTCATCGCCGAGGTGGTGTTTCACGAGCCGCACGAGTTGGCGGCGATGCCGCGCTTCAACGTAGGCAAGCGCACGCAGCTGATAGGCCGCACCGAGCGGGGCCTGTGGAAGGTGGCGGAGGCGCTGCCCGGCACCCGCTACAAGCAGATCAACGTCAGCATGCAGATGGTTGACCGCTCCGGCGCGGTGACCGAGCAGGAGCTGGCTGTTTTCTGTCAGCAGGTATCGCGTTTCGCCGAGGACCACGACGCGGCGGTCAGCTTTCCGCAGCGCCAGCAGAAGCTGGTGGCGGCGCGCGAGCTGGACCGTTTTTGCGCCGATGTCGACGTGCTGATCGGCATCAATGTCGTGCCCAAGTCGTCGATTGAGGGCGCGCGGCTGCGCAGTTTCGTCGAGGCGGCCGGCCTGCAGCTGGAGCCGGACGGCGCTTTCCATTATCTGGCCGATTCCGGCAATACCCTTTATTCGCTGGTGGCGGCGGACCAGATGCCGTTCACCTTCCATACGCTGCTGGACAAGAGCTTCCCGGCGTTGACGCTGCTGTTCGACGTGCCGCGCGTGGCCGGCGGCGTGGAGGTGTTCGACCGCGCCGTGTATTTCGCCCGTCATCTGGCGCAGGAGTTCGATGCCCAACTGGTGGACGACAACCGCCGGGTGCTGAGCGAAACCGGCCTGGCCCGCATCCGCGACCAGTTGCTGCACATTTACGGCAGCATGGATGACCGCGGCATCGCGCCGGGCAGCGTCGCGGCCTTGCGCCTGTTCGCCTGAACCATGATTTGATGATTTCGGGGCCGGCTTTGCCGGCCCTTTTGCCGTTCGAGAATTTCCAATGACCGCATATGAAACGCGCGCAGCCGAACTGCGCGAGTTGTTGAACCGCTACGGCCACGAGTACTACGTGCTGGACGCGCCGACGGTGCCCGACGCCGAATACGACCGCTTGTTCCGCGAACTTCAGGCGCTGGAAGAGGGCTATCCGGCGTTGGTCGTCGCCGATTCGCCGACCCGCCGCGTCGGCGGCGCGCCTTTGGCCGAGTTCGACAGCGTCGTGCACGCGGTGCCGATGCTGTCCTTGTCCAACGCCTTTTCCGACATGCAGCTGGCCGATCCGGCCGAGCGCCACGCCGAGCTGATCCAGTTCGACGAGAGGGTGCGCAAGGGACTGGACGCGGCGGAGGTGGAATACGCGACCGAGCCCAAGTTCGACGGTCTGGCCATTTCGCTGGTGTATGAGCATGGCGTCCTGGCTCGCGCCGCCACCCGCGGCGACGGCGTGGCCGGCGAGCAGGTGACCGAGAACGTGCGCACCATACGCGCCATTCCGCTGAAGCTGGACGGCGCGAATCCGCCGGCGCTGCTGGAGGTGCGCGGCGAGGTGCTGATGCTGAAGCGCGATTTCGAGCGCCTGAACGCGGATCAGATCGAACGCGGCGACAAGACTTTCGCCAACCCGCGCAATGCCGCCGCCGGCAGCCTGCGCCAGCTGGATTCGCGCATTACCGCGCAGCGCCGTTTGTCCTTCTTTGCCTACGCCATCGCCCAGGTGGCGGGCGCGGACTGGCCGGACACCCATGGCGGCGAAATGGCCTGGCTGAAACAGCTGGGCTTCCCGGTGGTGGAGGAAAGCCTGCGGCCCGTGGTCAAGGGCGTGGCGGGCTTGTCCGCATATTACGAAGACGTGATGTCGCGCCGCGCCGGCCTGCCGTTTGAGATAGACGGCGTGGTGTACAAGGTGAACCGGCGCGATTTGCAAGATGCCTTGGGCTTCGTCTCGCGCGCGCCGCGCTGGGCCATCGCCCATAAATTCCCGGCCGAAGAGGCGCTGACCGTGGTCGAGGCCATCGAGGAGCAGGTAGGCCGCACCGGCGCCATCACGCCGGTGGCGCGGCTGCAGCCGGTCTTCGTCGGCGGCGTCACCGTCACCAACGCCACCCTGCACAACGAGGACGAGGTGCGGCGCAAGGATGTGCGCGTCGGCGACACCGTGATCGTGCGCCGCGCCGGCGACGTGATCCCCGAAGTGGTGTCTGTGGTGTTGGAGCGCCGGCCGATGCGGCCGGCTGAAGGCGGCGACCTGTTCAGCGCCGGAGAGGCGCCGCAATATCCGGCCTATAGGCTGCCGACGGCCTGCCCGGTGTGCGGCAGCCACGTGATGCGAGAAGAAGGCGAAGCCATCGCCCGCTGCTCCGGCGGCCTGTCTTGCCGCGCCCAGCGCAGCCAGGCGATCCAGCACTTCGCCGGCCGCCGCATGATGGACATCGACGGCCTGGGCGAGCGCTATATCGACAAGCTGGTCGAGTACGGCTACGTCAAGAGCGTGGCCGATCTGTACCGGCTGAAGCTGGAAGACCTGCTGGAGATGAAGCGCCGCGCCGACGAGGACGAGGGCGTCACGCCGGAGACGGTCAAGGCCGGCAAGGTGGCCAGCAAATGGGCGGAAAACCTGATCGAGGCGATAGACGCCAGCCGGACGCCGCCCTTGGCGCGGCTGTTGTTCGCGCTGGGCATCCGCCACGTCGGCGAATCCACCGCCAAGACGCTGGCCGACTGGCTAGGTAGCATGGCGCTGATCCGCCGCTGTCCGGCGGCGCTGTTCGCCGCGCTGCCGGACATTGGCGGCGTGGTGGCGGACTCGCTGGCCGACTTTTTCGCCGAGGACAATAACGAGAAAGCGCTGGACGCCTTGCTGGCCGAGGTGAAGCCTGCCGACGAGCATGCGCCGTCGCCCAAGCTGCGCGAGCGCCTGGACGATGGCGCGCTGTTGGCGCGGCTGGGCATCCCCCGGCTGACCGAGGTGCGCAGCCAGCAGCTGGCGGCGCAGCGCGGCCTGGCCTGGCTGGCGCAGAGCGAGCGCCGCGCGCTGCTGGCGCTGGAGCTGCCGGCGGAGGTGGTCAACGCGCTGGCCGATTGGCTGGACGCGCCCGGCCGGCGCGAGGCCGTGGGCCGCTTGGCCGGCCTGCGCGACGGGATACTGGCCGGCCTGCCGGAGGCGGCGGAGGCCGCCGCGCTGCCGCTGGACGGCAAGACGCTGGTGTTGACCGGCACGCTGCCGACCTTGAGCCGCGATCAGGCCAAAGCTTTGATCGAGGCCGCCGGCGGCAAGGTATCCGGCAGCGTGTCGAAGAAAACCCATTATGTGGTGGCGGGCGAGGAGGCGGGAAGCAAGCTCGCCAAGGCCCAGGAGCTGGGCGTCGCCATTTTGGACGAAGCCGGGCTGCGGGCCTTGCTGGGCGGCTGAGAGGACTGAGATGGCGAAAAGCGCGATAGGCAGGGCGGATTTCGACGCAGGCAACCGACACGCGGCGGCCGGCGATTGGCGGGGCGCCATCGAGTCTTTCGATTTGTGCCTGGCGCGCAATCCCAAGGATTGGCAAGCGCTGGCCAACCGCGCCAATGCCTGGCTGCGCCTGGATGATACCGCGCGCGCGCTGGACGACTACCTGGCGGCAGCGGCTTTGAATCCGGAATCGGCCAATCTCAAGAGCAATCTGGCGGTATTGCTGAAGGAGCTGGGCGAACTGGAGCTGGCTTGCAAGTTGCTGGAAGAGGCGCTGGCGTCGGAACCCGGCCATGTCGATGCCTGGAGCAATCTGGGCGTGGTGCGCCAGCATCAACTGCGCTACCAGGACGCCATCGCCTGTTTTCTGAAGGCGATCGAGCTGGATGGCTTGACGCCGGCGCGCTGCAACAACCTGGGCAATGTCTGCACCAGCGCTTTGTTGCTGGACGACGCCATCGCCGTGCTCCGGGGAGGCCTGGAGATGGCGCCGGATGACGCCAACCTTCAATTCAGTTTGTCCATCGCGCTATTGCTCGCCGGTCGTTACGCAGAGGCGTGGCCGCTGTACGAGGCGCGCTGGCGCTGCATCCTCGCGCCGCGGCATGTCGGGCCGCTCTGGACGGGGACGCCGCTGGAGGGCCGGACGCTGCTGCTTTGGGCTGAACAAGGATTGGGCGACAGCCTGCAGATGGCGCGCTTTCTGCCGCGCATCCGCGCTGAGCATCGGGACGCGCGCATTCTGTTGGCGTGTCCCGAGACTTTCCATCGATTATTCGCGCAGTTTGATGGCATCGAACTGATGCCGTCGGACGCTTCGCCGGCTTATGATTGCCAATTGCCTTTGATGTCGCTGCCAGGCTTGCTAGGCGCGACGCTGGATACTCTGCCGACTGAAACCTATCTGCGGAAGCCAGATTTCGAGGCGACGGCGTTGCCAAGCATGAGCGGCCGTCCTCGGGTGGGCGTGGTGTGGGAAAGCGGCCGCTGGGGCGTAGGCATCGCCGATGCCTGGCGCCAGCATAAGTCGGTGCCGCCGGCTTTGTTCGCCGAGCTGTGCCGGATGCCCGGCATGGATTTCTTCGCCTTGCAGCCGGGCGCGTTGCCTGCGGCGTTGCAAGGGCTGGTGGCGCAGCCAAGAATAGGCGATTTCGCCGATACCGCCGCGCTGGCGGCGCAGATGGACCTAGTGATTTGCGTGGACACCGCCATCCTGCATCTGGCCGGCGCGATGGGCCGACCGACCTGGGCTTTGTTGCGAGCGGAGAGCGCGCCCTTTTTTCTGGCCGATGCCGCCACGGCGCCCTGGTATCCGTCGGTGAGACTATGGCGCCAGCCGGCACCTGGGGACTGGGAAACGGTTGTGCGGGACGTGGCTCGGCAGCTGGCGGCGCAACAGACATTTTGACCTTGAGCGATCTCGGGCTAGAATGCGGCGCTGTTATCGAGTCGGATTGACAAAGAATCGCGGAGTTGAGATGAAGAAAATCACCAAGGCGGTATTTCCCGTAGCGGGTCTCGGCACCCGTTTCCTGCCGGCCACCAAGGCCAGCCCCAAGGAAATGCTGCCCGTCGTCGACAAGCCGTTGATCCAGTACGCGGTGGAGGAGGCGATCGCCGCCGGCATCACGGAACTGATCTTCATCACCGGCCGCAACAAGCGCTCCATCGAAGACCATTTCGACAAGGCTTACGAGCTGGAGACGGAGCTCGAATACAAGAACAAGCAGAAGCTGCTGCAACTGGTGCAAGAGATCATTCCGCCCAATGTCAGCTGCATCTACATCCGCCAGACCGAGGCGCTCGGCCTGGGCCACGCGGTGTTGTGCGCGCGGCCGGTGGTCGGCGACGAGCCGTTCGCGGTGATCCTGGCCGATGACCTGATCGAGGGCGCGCCGGGGGCGATGGAGCAGATGGTGCGGTTGTTCGACGAAACCCATGCCTCCATCCTGGGCGTGGAGACCGTGGCGCCGGAAGAGACCGGCTCTTACGGCATCGTCCAGGTGGCGAAGAACGCCAAGGGACACCAGAGCGTGGAGCACATCGTCGAGAAGCCGCGACCGGAGGAGGCGCCATCGAATCTGGCGGTGGTCGGCCGCTATATCCTGACGCCGCGCGTGTTCGACAAGCTGGTGAATACCGGCGCCGGCGCCGGCGGCGAGATCCAGCTGACCGACGGCATCGCCGCGTTGATGAAGGACGAGCCGGTGCTGGCGCTGCCGTTCAAGGGCACCCGTTACGATTGCGGCTCCAAGCTGGGTTACCTGAAGGCTACCGTCAACTATGGTTTGAAGCACCACGAGGTGGCGGAGGATTTCGCCGCCTTCCTGCGCGAGCTGAAGCTCGGCTGAGTTTTTTTCCATTGCGCCGCGTCGAGCGGCGCCGCTGTTCTGTTAAGGAGTCATCATGCCTAATATTTCCGAAGCCCGCGGCCTGATCAACAGCGCCGACGTGCTGTTCAGCGCGGAGGAAGTCAGCGCCGCCGTAGACCGCATGGCGGTGGAAATCACCGAAAAACTGGGCGAGGAATACCCGCTGGTGCTGTCCGTGATGGGCGGCGCGGTGGTGTTCACCGGCCAGTTGCTGCCGCGCTTGGCCTTCCCGCTGGACTTCGACTATGTCCACGTTTCCCGCTACGGCGACAAGACCCATGGCGGCGAGCTGGTGTGGAAGCAGGCGCCGAAAGAGGATGTGCGCGACCGCGTGGTGCTGGTGCTGGACGACATCCTGGACGAAGGCCACACCATGGCAGCCATCCGCGACAAGGTGATGGGCATGGGCGCCAAGGCCTTCTACAGCGGCGTGTTCGCCAACAAGCTGATCAGCAAGGAAAAGCCGATGCATGCGGACTTCGTCGGCCTGGACGTGCCGGACCGCTACGTGTTCGGCTACGGCATGGACGTGCGCGGCGCCTGGCGCAACCTGCCTGCCATCTACGCGCTGAAGTAAGACGGCGAAATTTGACAGGAAGCCGCTCCGGAATGCCGGGGCGGCTTTTGTTTTTTCAGGCTGCGCGGGCTTGTCTTGGGGGATGTGCCAGGCGAACCGGCCAGCGGTACACCGCCAGCAGCCGCTCCGGCGTCAGCACCTCCCGCGCGTTGCCGGCCGCTTCCAGCCGGCCGGCGTTCAGCAGCGCGGCCTGATCCGCGTATTCTGCCGCCAGCGCCAGGTCGTGCAGCACCTGCACCACCGTTTTGCCTTGCGCCGCAAGCTCGCGCAGCAGTAGTTGCAGCCTGTGCTGGTGGCGCAAATCCAGGTGGTTGGTCGGCTCGTCGAGCAGGATGACCGGCGCTTGCTGCGCCAGCGCGCGGGCGATGGCCACCCGCTGGCGCTCGCCGCCGGACAGCGCGTCCAGCCGTTTGGCGGCGTGGGCCTCCATTTCCACGATGGCCAGCGCCTCCTGGGTTGCCGTCTTGTCCGCGGGAGAAGGCCGGGCAAACGCGCCTTGGTGGGGCATGCGCCCCAACGCGACGAATTCGCCGGCCGTCAGCGGGATGTCGGCTGGCAGGTGCTGCGGCACCCAGGCGATGAGGCGCGCGCGCCGGCGCGCGTCCATCCGGCTCACGCATTGGCCGGCCAGGCGCGCGGCGCCGCGGCTGGGCGCGGCCAAGCCGGCCAATAGCCGCAGCAGCGTGGTCTTGCCGGCGCCGTTGGGGCCCAGCAGCGCGCTGACGCGGCCGGCAGGCAGGTCCAGGCAGATGTCTTGCAGCAATGGGCGGCCGGCGGCGTGATAGGCCAGGTCGCGGACTTTCAGGGCGTGGGTGTCAGGCATCGCGTGCGCTTCCTTGTTGGCGGCGGAAAAGCCAGATGAAGAACGGCGGGCCGGCGAAGGCGGCCATCAGGCCAACCGGCAGGTCCAGCGGCCAGGCGATGTTGCGCGCCAAGGTGTCCGCCGCCAGCAGGAACAGCGCGCCGGCCCAGGCAGACAGCAGGATCAGCCGGCGGCGGCAGCCGCCCACCAGCAGCGCCAGCGCGTTGGGTATCATCATGCCGACGAAGCCGATGACGCCGGACAGCGCCACCGCGCCGCCGGTGGCCAGCGCGGCGCCCACCGCCGCCAGCCGGCGGGTGCGGACGGTGTCTATGCCCAGCGAGCGGGCGGTTTCCTCGCCCAGCAACAGGCAGTCCAGGTCGCGGCCTATCGCGCACAGCAGCGCCACGCCGAGCCCGGCGGCCAGCAGGCAGGGCCACAGCTGGGCGGGCATGGCCGCGCCCAGGTTGCCGGCCAGCCAGCTGCTGGCGGCGCGCAGCGTCAGGTCGTCGGATAGAAACAGGATCAGGCTGGAGACCGCGCCGCAGAACGCGCCGACCACCAACCCCATCAGCAGCAGGCCGGCCAGCCCGCCTTTGGCCAGCCGGGCGAGCAGCAGGATCAGCCAGGTGGCGGCCAGGCCGCCGCCGAAAGCCGCCAACGGCAGCGACAGCCCGGACAGGCCCAACGCCAGCACGGCGATCACGGCCAAGGCGGCGCCGCCTGAGGTGCCGATCAAGCCGGGATCGGCCAGCGGGTTGCGGAACAAGGCTTGTAAAGCGGCGCCGCTGGCCGCCAGCGCGGCGCCCACCGCGAGCGCCGCGACAATGCGCGGCAGCCGCAGTTCGGTCACCAGCGGGTCGGCGAGGTCCGGCCACGACCAGGCGCCGGCCGAAAGGGACAAGGCCAGCGTCGGCAAGCCCGCGCTGGCGGCGATCAGGCCCAGCCACAATAGTCGGGAGGCGTTCACATTTTCACCATCCGCTCGACTACGGCCGGGCTGCCCAGTCCGATCAGCATGCCCTGCTGCGGCGGCAACTGGTAAATGCGGCCCTGCTTGCCGGCGGGCGTGGCGGCGACTTCCGGCCGCCTGGAGAAGGCGTCCTTGCCGCCGTAAGCGGCGGCGGTGTGGCTGCCGAGTATGATCACATCCGGCTTCAGCGCCTGCCAGGCGTCGCGGTTGAGCGGCTTGAAGCCGGACAGGCCGGCCGCCGCGTTGACGCCGCCGGCGGCGCGGATCAAGGTGTCGGACGCGGTGTCGCGGCCGGCCACCAGGCTGCCGTCGTAGCTGACCAGGTAGCGGACGGCCCGCGCCGGCCGCGCCAGCATCTTGCGTTGCCAGTCGTCGGCCAGCTTGCCGGCGGCGGCGTCGCGGCCCAGCAGAGCGCCTACCTTGCGGATGGCGTCGGCGAAGTCGCGGCCGTCCTCGCGCGCGCTGACCTCCTCGGCGCGCAGCTTCAGCCGCGCCAATTGCGGCCACAGCGCGGCGGGCTTGGCGGCGGCGCTGCCCAGCACCAGGGTCGGTTTCAGGCCGGCGATGGTTTCCGCGCTCAGCGCGCGGGAGAATCCCACCACCTGGGCGCGGGCCAGTTCCGGCTGCTTGCTGTCGCGGTCGCGGCCTATCACCTCGCCGCCGGCGCCCAGCGCGACGACGATCTCGGCGATGTCCGGCGTCAGCACCACTACCCGTTCGGCGGCCGGGGCGGCCAGCGGCAGCGCGGCCAGCAGCAGGCTGGGAATCCAGGACTTAAGCGACATCGGCCTGCTCCAGCGGCGGCAGTTCGCCCAACAGTTTCACCCACTCAGGGCGCTCCGCGCGGCCGGGCTTGCGTTCGCCGAAGAAGGTGGCCAGCGATTCGCCGGCTTCGTCGAACAGCTCCAGCGAGCTGACCACGCCGTTGTCGCCCGGCTTGCGCGTGATCCAGGCCTCTGCGATCAGATCGGTGCGCAGGTGCAGGTTGAAGTTCTGGTCCAGCACGTTCAGCCAGTCCCCCACCACCTGCACGTTGCGGACGGCGCCGGTATGGATCTGGATCATGCCGCCGTTGCCGGCGAACACCATGATGGGCGTCTCGGTGGCGGCGGCGCGGCGCAGCAGCTGCTCCACCGCGTCTTCGCGGACGCGCCAGGCCTGTCCCGGCGGCGCCAGGCGGAAGCCCTGCCGGCGCGACACCTGCCAGCGGCGCAGGAAGGGGTGGAAGGCGTGCACGTCGTTGAGGCGGTGCCATTCGGCCTGGAAGGCGTCCCGGTCGATGGCTTCGTCGGGCTGCTCGGCGGCGGGGCGGGCGGGCGGCTCCAGCGCGAGTTCGGAGGCGGGCGCGGAGAAGCGCGCCGTCAATGCCTCGTAGGCGGCGACGTCGCTGTCGGCGGTCAGGTACACCTTGTGCACCGCTTCGCCGTGGCGGTCGAAGAACTGCAGGCTGCGCTGCGTGCCGCGCGGCGTCTCGCTGCGCACGGCGAAGCCATGGCGCCAGTGGAACAGGAAGATGCGCAGGTCGATCACCGGATTGATGGCGATGCCGATCTTGCCCTCGAACGACACATTGGCGTATTCGCCCTTGGTTTCATGCACGCAGGCGTGGTTGCGGGTCAGCGCCATCACCCGGCCCAGCGGGGCCAGGGCGGCGAGGACTTCCGGCCACTCCGGCCTCAGCGGCGCGGCGGCCGGATCGGCGGCCACCAGTTCGCATTCGCTGACGCCCAGCGCGGCGGCGGCGTCACGCGCGCGCAGTTGGGGCTGGCTGGCTTTGAGCATCTGATAGCGGTCCCATAGCTGGCTCATGTGTGTCTCCTGTGGGGGCGGGCGGCGGGACCGCCCGCGGGGTGGATCAGAATTGGTATTCGACGCTGGCGCTGAAGTTGCGGCCGGGTTGGGTGTAGAGGTCGACAGGATCGAGGCTGCCGATATTGCGCACGTCCGCATCCTTCCAGTACTTCTTGTCGAACAGGTTGAAGACGCCGGCGCGGATGATGGTCTGCTTGGCCGGTTTCCAATAGGCAGTCAGGTCCAGCGTGCCGTAGCCCGGCGCGCCGAACTGAGCCGCCTGGTCCAGCTTTTTGGCCGTCGCCGCGCGCACCAGCGCTTCGCCGCCGAAGCGCTCCGAGTCATAGCGCATGCCCCAGACAGCGGTGAACGGCGCGACTTCGCGCAGATGGGTGTTGTCCTGAAGATTGCGCCCGTGGGCGTAGGCCAGCGAGGCGCTGGTGCTCCAGCCTGGAGCGAAGCGCCAGTTGATCCTGCCTTCCACGCCCTTGATGTCGGTGCGGCCGATGTTTTGATACTGGGTCGTCATCAAGCCGTTTTCCGGCGGCAAGGTGACCAGGGAAATGAAATTCCGATAGCGGTTGTAGAACGCGGTCGCGGCGAAGTCGAAGCCGCTCCACTTGCCTTTCAGGCCCAGTTCCACGCCGCGGCTGGTTTCCGACTTCAGGTTAGGGTTGGCGATGACTTGATAGCCATAACCCTGGCCCCGGTTGACGAAGACCATATTGGCCTGGTCGAACGGCGGCGCGCGGAAGCCTGAGCTGAACTGGGCGAAGGCGGTGTAGTTGGACGCCAGCGGCAGGCTGACGCCAAGCTTTGGAGAGAGGGCTTGATCGCTGAACGATGGCACGTTTTGCGGATTGGGATTGTTCAGCAGGTAGGCCGCATCCATTTCCGGACGCATTTTGTAGCGGTCCCAGCGCAGAGATGGCGACACCACCATGCCGTTGGAGAGTTTCATATCGTCGCTGACGAACAGGCCGAGACGGTCTGACTGGCTGTCCGGGAACAGTTTGCTCGGGTAGCCCGGCATCAGCGAGGAGGAACCGTTTGCCGCGATCGCGTATTTGCTGCGGGGACGCGAGGTGTCGCTGCGGCTGAGGTCCGCCCCCCACAGCAACTGGTGCTGCGCGCCCAGAGCTTGGAAACGCTGCATCGCGTCCAGGCTCAGGCCGACGGTTTTCTGCTCGAAGCCGTAATCGTTCAAGGTGCGGTTGCCGTTGGCGACGCCGCTGATGTCTTTATCGCTGTTTTCCAGACGCTGCCCGTATACCTTGAGCGTCAACTCGTCCAGCGGCCCCAGCTGCTTGGCCCCCCAGGCGGCGGAGACCCGGGTCCGTTTGGTGTGATCCTGGGCCTGGCTGTAAGGCGCGCGCGTGGAGAGTTGGTTCAGCAGATCGGCATCGGCGGAGCGCTGGTATTGCTCCAGCGTGAATTCCAGCCTGTTGTTCGCATTGGCGTTGGCGCCGAATTTGGCGAGGATGTTTTCGCTGTGCCAGTCCTTGGGATTGGGCTCGGTCCGGTTGGAGCCCGTGTTGGCGTTTTGTCCCTGGTTTTTCGTTTCGTGTCCATTGCGGCGGGTGTAGTGCAGCAACAGATCGCCGCGCTCGGACTTGGCGGCGACTGCGCCCGAGGCTCCCCAGCTGCTGTCCGCGGAGGCGTCAAAGGCTTTGACGCTGCCGCCTACGCCTTTCTCTTCCGGGACGAAGTCGTCAGCAGTCAGCGTGCGGTAGCCGATGACTCCGCCGATGGCGTCCGAGCCATACAGGCTGGAGGTAGGGCCCTTGACGATATCGATCGCGCGCAGCGTTTCCAGTTCGACGAAGTCGCGCCCGGACTCGTAGATGCCCTGGCGGCCGCTGTAGCCTTCAGGAAGACGAACGCCGTCTATCAGCATCAGGATGCGATTGCCGTCGATGCCGCGTA
This sequence comes from Chromobacterium phragmitis, assembly GCF_003325475.1. NCBI lineage: Bacteria > Pseudomonadati > Pseudomonadota > Betaproteobacteria > Neisseriales > Chromobacteriaceae > Chromobacterium > Chromobacterium phragmitis. The sequence goes on along the minus strand of NZ_CP029495.1, from coordinate 909,197 downwards.
TGGTCCAGCCGGCATTGCCGCGGCGGCTGGGGTCGGTCGCCACGTCGACGCCCGGTTCATACTTCGCCGCGTCCGCGATGTCGCGGATCAGGCGGTCGTCCAGCTTGTGGCGGGAGATGACGGAGGCGTTGGGCGCGGTTTCCGCCAGCGGCTTTTCGCTGCGATGGGCGGTGACCTGCGTCGTCTCCAGCGTGGGCAGGGTGGTATCGGCAAAGGCGGGCCAGGCTGCCGCCAGGCTCAGCACCAGAGGGGTGGCACGGAACAGGGCCATGGAAACTCCAATGTCGTTGTTGTTTCCGCTGGCTGGCGTCGGCTGGCTTGCGGTTGTTATTTGATCAGTATCAGTTTGCCGTTGCGGGTGAGTTGCAGACGGTAAAGCTCGCCTTGGTGTTCGATCAGCACTTCGCGGCCGCCGCCGAACAGCTGGCGGCTGTGCAATAGAGGCGGCGACGCGGCGGCGGGCGGTTTGGCCGGGGCGGTGGGCGGATAATGTGCGTTCATATGGAAATGATAACTATTATCATTTGTAAGGGCAAGCGGATTTTCCTGGGTTCGCCTGGCTTCCCATTGTCGTTTTGCGATGCTTGTGTAATTTTTCTGCCGGAGGCGGATTGATTTTGGTCTGGGCGGAAAGGGCCGAGGCCTGCGCGAAGGAGGTGGCCGCGGCGGGGCAGGAAAATGCCGGATGTGGAGACCGGATGGTATGACGCTGCCAAGAGCGCGCGCGGCGGTTTTTTTCCTGGCGAAAATATGTTCTCTCGATATGCCAGGGCCGCCGGCATCGAGAAGGAAAAGCAGGAAAAGCCGGCTCCAGCCTTCTCCGCGCACTATCCTGAAGCAGCCGGATTCAGACATAATCAGGCTGACGGGGATATGGGAAGCGGGTAAAACCGTCGCATCGGACGGCGCTTGGCTGGCCGATGGCCGCGCGGGAACAAAGGAGAATAATATGTTGGCTATCATCGGCGGCAGCGGGCTGGCCCAGCTGCCGGTACTGGATGTCACACATCGCCAGGTTGTGCGCACACCTTACGGCGATCCTTCCTGCGCGCTGACCTTTGGCAGATTGTCCGGTCAGAATGTGGTGTTCATCGCTCGCCACGGCTACGGCCATTCGCTGGCGCCGCACGAGATCAATTACCGCGCCAATCTGTGGGCGCTGCATAACCAGGGCGTCAAAGGCGTGATCGCCATCGGCACCGTCGGCGGGATCCGGCCCGACATGGGGGCTGGCCGACTGGTGGTGCCGCACGACATCATCGACTACAGCTGGGGGCGCAAGCACACCTTCTTCGAAGGGCCCGAGCGCCCCGTGGTTCATGCCGAGTTCACTTCTCCCTATGACGCGGCTTTGCGCGGGCGGCTTAAAAGCGCGCTCCAGAGCACCGGCATCAGCGGCGTCTACGATGGCGTTTACGCCTGCACGCAGGGGCCCAGGCTGGAAAGCGCCGCGGAAGTTCTAAGGTTGGAGAGGGACGGGGCCGATATCGTGGGTATGACCGGCATGCCGGAAGCCGCCCTGGCCAGGGAGCTAGAGCTGCCTTATGCCCATTTGTGCCTGGTCAGCAATCGGGCCGCAGGCAAGGGCGGCAACGCCACGGTGCAGTTCGACGCCGCGACAGGTGCCGCGGGAGTCGAGGCGGTCACCGCCACGTTGCTTGAGCTACTGGCCCAGTCGTGACGTCGGCGTCGACGATTCGCGGCGTGCCGGATCCATCTGGGGAGGCGGGAGACATGTTTGATAATAAGTCGTTGTTGATCAGTGGCGGCACCGGTTCGTTCGGCCGGATGTTCATCCGCACCTTGCTGGCTCGCTACAAGCCTGCCCGGGTGGTAGTGTTTTCGCGAGACGAACTGAAACAGTTCGAGATGCAGCAGGAATTCACCGATCCCTGCATGCGCTTCTTCTTGGGCGATGTGCGTGATCCGGAGCGGCTGAAGCAGGCGATGCGGGGCATCGACTATGTGGTGCATGCCGCCGCGCTGAAGCAGGTGCCGGCCGCCGAGTACAATCCCACCGAATGCATACGCACCAATGTCAACGGCGCGGAGAACATCATCAATGCCGCGCTGGAGTGCGGGGTGGAGCGGGTCGTGGCCTTGTCTACCGACAAGGCGGCCAGTCCGATCAATCTGTACGGCGCGACCAAACTGCTGTCCGACAAGCTGTTCGTCGCCGCCAACAACATCGCCGGCGGCTACAAGACCCGCTTCGCGGTCGTGCGTTATGGCAATGTGGTGGGGTCGCGCGGCTCGGTCGTCCCTTTCTTCCGCAAGCTTATCGCCGAGGGGGCCGATAGCCTGCCCATCACCGACCCGAGGATGACGCGTTTCTGGATCACCTTGCAGCAGGGCGTGGACTTGGTGTTGAAAAGCTTCGCCCGGATGCAGGGCGGCGAGTTGTTCGTGCCCAAGATCCCCTCGGTGCGGGTGGTGGATCTGGCGCAGGCGATGGCGCCGGATCTCAAGCAGCATGTGATAGGCATCCGGCCGGGCGAGAAGCTGCACGAGATGATGATCGCCCGCGACGACAGTTACCACACGTTTGAATTCGATGATCACTACGTTATCACGCCGTCCATCCGTTTCGTGGTTCAGAACGAATACAGCAGCAACGGGTTGATGGAGCAGGGCGCGCTGGTCGCGGAAGGCTTCAAGTACACCTCGGACAATAACCCCTGGTTCCTGACGGTGGAGGAGCTGCAGGAACTGGACCGGCAGCTCTATGTTTAGCATCCCTTATGGCAGGCAGAACATAGACGAGGCGGATATCGCCGCGGTGGAGGCCGTGCTGCGCTCCGATTGGCTGACGCAAGGACCGGCGATCGAGCGTTTCGAGCGCAAAGTGGCGGACTACTGCGGCGCCCGCCACGCGGTGGCGGTCTGCAACGCCACCGCCGCGTTGCACATCGCCTGCCTGGGCTTGGGCGTGGCGGAGGGCGCGCGGGTATGGACCGCGCCCAATACCTTCGTGGCTTCCGCCAATTGCGCGCGCTACTGCGGCGCCGATATCGATTTCGTCGATATCGACGGCGAAACCTTCAACCTGTCCCCGGACGCGCTGGAGGCCAAGTTCGAGCAGGCTGCGCGGGAGGGGACGTTGCCGGCGGTGTTGATTCCTGTCCATTTCGCCGGGCAGTCCTGCCAGATGCGGGAGATCGCCGAAGTGGCGCGCCGCTACGGTTGCAAGGTGCTGGAGGACGCTTCGCATGCGATAGGCGGCCGCTATTTGGGCGAAGCCGTCGGCGGCTGCCGCCATTCCGACGCCGCCGTGTTCAGCTTTCACCCGGTCAAGATCATCACCAGCGGCGAGGGCGGCATGGTGCTGACCAATGACCCCGAGCTGTACCAGCGTTTGCTGCGGCTGCGCTCTCACGGCATCACGCGCGATCCGGCGCAAATGCGCGGCGAGGCGGAAGGCGGCTGGTGCTATCAGCAGTTGGAGCTGGGCTTCAACTACCGGATGACCGATATCCAGGCGGCGCTCGGCGCGAGCCAGATGGACAGGCTGGACGCCTTCGTCGAGCGCCGGCGGCGGCGCGTGGCGGATTACCGCCGCGAGCTGGAGGATCTGCCGTTGAGCTTGCCGCGGCAATTGCCGGAAACCGATCCCGCCTGGCACCTGCTGGCGGCCCGGCTGGACCAGCCGCAGTGGAGGCGGCCGCTGTTCGACGCGCTGCGCGCCGAGGGTATTCTGGCCAATGTCCATTACCAGCCGGTGTATCAGCAGCCCTACTATCGGCAATTGGGGTTCCGGGATGGCTTGTGCCCGGTGGCTGAGGCTTATTATCAGCGGGCGTTGTCGCTGCCGCTGTATTACGACCTGACGGACGAAGCCTTCGATCGCGTGATCCAGGCTGTTCGCACCTCTTTGAGCGAGATCGCATCATGACCGTATATTTTGGCAAACGAGCGGTAGGCGATGGCCATCCTTGCTTCATCACTTATGAGGCGGGGCCGACGCATGACAGCCTGGCGTCCGCCAAGCAGTTGGTGAAGCTGGCGGCGGAGGCGGGCGCCGACGCCGTCAAATTCCAGATATTCGACGCCGACAAGCTGTGCGCCGACAAGCAGCAGCTGTTCAGTTACGAAGTGCTGGTCGACAAGGCCAGCGGCCGCATGGAGACGGTGGAGGAGCCGTTGTACCAGATTTTGCGCCGCCGCTGTCTGGAGCGGGAAGAGTGGCGCGAGCTGAAAGCCTATTGCGACAGCCTGGGCCTGGCCTTCTTCTCCACCGTATCGTTCGAAGAGGACATCCGCCTGCTGGAAGAGCTGGGCTGCGCTTCGATCAAGATCGCTTCGGCGGACGTCAATCATTTCCCGTTGCTGCGCCAGGCCGCCCGCACCGGCATGTGCGTGCAGCTGGACACCGGCAACGCGACGCTGGGCGAGATCGAGGCCGCGGTGGACGTGATCCGAGCCGAGGGCAACGAGAGCATCATCATCCACCAATGCCCGTCCGGCTACCCGGCGCGTCTGAACAGCATCAATCTCAACATCATCGCCACCTTGAAGAAGATGTTCCCCTACCCGGTGGCGTTTTCCGACCATACCCCAGGGTGGGACATGGACGTCGCCGCGCTGGCGCTGGGCGCCAATCTGCTGGAGAAGACCATCACCATGGACCGCTGCACTCGCAGCGTGGAGCATGTGTTCTCGCTGGAGCCGCAAGAGATGGCGGCCTTCATCCACGCGATTCGCGACGTGGAAACCGCCTTGGGCAGCCACAGGCGCATCCTGCATCCGGAAGAGATGGAGAAGCGCAAGCGCATACGGCGCAGCGTGTTCCTGGCGCAGCCTGCGCGGGCGGGCCAGCGGCTGTCCGAGCTGGCGGTGGATTTCCGCCGCCCGGGGCACGGCATCGGGCCGGATCAGTACGAAGGCCTGCGCGAGCGCGTGCTGGCGCGCGATCTGCCTGCCGGACACCTGCTGGCCTGGGATGATCTGCAGCATGGCTAAACTGGCGCTGATCCCCGCGCGGGGCGGCTCCAAACGGTTGCCGCGCAAGAACGCGCTGCCGTTTCTCGGCCGTCCCATGCTGGCCTACAGCGTGGAGGCGGCCTTGCGGTCTGGCTGTTTCGACCGGGTGCTGGTGTCCACCGACGACGACGAGATCGCCCGGCTGGCGGTCGATTGCGGCGCGGAGGTGGATCGCCGCCCGCCGGCGTTGGGCAGCGATACCGCCAGCGTGGCCGAGGTCTGTCTGGAATTGTTGGACCGCGAGGCCGCTGCTGGACGGACATACCGGCAATTGTGCGTGCTGTACGCGACCGCGCCCTTGCGCGACGCCGACGATATCCGCGCGGTGATGGGGCTGCTGCAGCCCGGGCATTGCGATTTCTCCATCGCGGCGACGACGTATACCCATTACCCGTATCAGGCGTTGAGGTATGGAGAGGACGGCGCCGCGAGTCCGATGTGGCCGGAGCTGTGCAATCGGCCCAGTCGGGAGTTCGGCGCGCTGGTGGCCGGAAACGGCAGCACCTATGCCGTCGATGTCGAGGCTTTCCGCCGCGAGCGCGAATTCTACGGCACGGGCATGCGCGCGCACCTGATGCCGTTCGCGCGCTCGGTGGACATCGACACGCTGGATGATTTTCGCCTGGCGGAATGTCTGGCGCGGGGGCTGATGGGATATGCGCCGGATACTGCTGCGGGCTGACGCGGGCCCTGCCGTGGGCGGGGGGCATTTGATGCGATGCCTCGCCTTGCTGGATTCCCGGCTGCGGGAAGGCGCGGACGTCGCGCTGGCCAGCCGGGCCCTGCCGCCGGCATGGCGGGGCGTGGCGGAGAGGGCGGGGTGCCGGATATTGGATCTGGACCCCGAGGGCGGAGCGGCCGAGGATGCTGCGGTCTGCCTGGATTGGATGAGAGCCGGGCCTGCATGCGGCGTAGTGGTGGACCACTATGGACTGGACGCAGAGTGGGAGAGGCCGCTGAGGTTGGAGGCAGCCTGGCTGCTGGCGTTGGATGATATGGCAGATCGCCGCCATGACTGCGACTTGCTGCTTGATCAAAACGACTGCCGGCCGGGCGGCGGACGCTATCTCGGCAAGGTACCGGCGGATTGCGCTTTGCTGTTGGGGCCGCGTTACGCCTTGCTCCGGCCCGAGTTCGCCGCGTTGCGCGCGGATTGCGTTCCAAGAAGCAGCCTGGGCCGCGCGCTGGTTTTTCTCAGCAGCGGTGATGCCGGCGACGAAACCGGCAAGGCGCTACGCGGCATCGCGGAATCTGGATTGCCGCTGCGGGTGGATGTGGTGACCGGCGACGGCCATCCTGATCCGGCTGGCATTGGCCGGCTGTGCGCAGAACAGGGCTGGACGCATCATCATCAGATCGGCTACATGGCCCGCCTGGTGCGCGAGGCGGATGTCTGCGTCGGCAGCGCGGGGTCGGCCAGCTGGGAGCGCTGCGCCTTGGGTTTGCCCGCTTTGGTGGCGCAATTGGCCGATAATCAGGCCGAAGTGTGCCGGGCGTTGGAACATGCCGGCGCGGCCAGGGTTTTGGGTTTCGCCGAACGATTGAATGAGAGCGACTATGCCCAAGCGCTGCTTTCGTTGCGGCCGGAAGAATTGAGCCGCATGTCGAAGGCCGCGTTCCGCTTGGTCGATGGCCTGGGCGCGCGGCGAGTGTGGGATGTCATAGCCGAATGGGAATGAGCGATGGATAGACGGTTGCAGATAGGACAGCGCTGGGTTGGCGAGGGCGAGCCGGCCTTTTGCATCGCGGAGGTCGGGATCAATCACAACGGCGACTTGCAGCAGGCGATGAAGATGATAGACGCGGCCAAAGCCATGGGCGCGGACGCCGTCAAATTCCAGACTTTCAAAGCGGAAGAGTTCTGCGGAGATCCCGCGCAAACCTATACCTATCAGTCGCAAGGCCGCAGCGTGACCGAACCCATGCTGCAGATGTTCAAACGGCACGAATTCGGCGTGGATCAGTGGCGCGCCATCAAGCGTCACTGCGACAGCGCGGGAATAGTGTTTTTGTCCACGCCGCAGAATATCGGCGATTTGCAGCTGTTGCTGGAGCTGGGCATTCCGGCGGTCAAGATCGGGTCGGATGACTTCACCAATCTGCCCCAGATCCGCCGGTATCGCGAGGCGGGCCTGCCCTTGTTGCTTTCCTGCGGCATGTCGGATATGGCCGAGGTACATCAGGCGCTGGATGCCGCGGGGTGGTTCGAGGGGCGCCCGGTTGTGCTGTTGCTATGCACCTCGCAGTATCCCACGCCGGCGGAGGATGTGAACGTCGCCAAGCTGACCACCCTGCGGCAGGGCTTTCCCGGGCTGGTCACGGGATTTTCCGACCACTCTCAAGGACGGGATGCGGCCATGCTGGCCCGGGCCTTGGGCGCTTGCGTATTCGAGAAGCACTTCACGTTGGACCATGGCTTGCCGGGGCCGGATCATTGGTTTTCGGAAGAGCCGCGCAATCTGCGGGCATGGCTGGACGGCATTCGCCTGGCGGATGTCTTGCTGGGAGATCCGCGGGTACGCCCCACTCCCGCCGAGATGGAAATGAGAACGCTGGCCCGCCGCAGCGTCGTGGCTTTGAGAGACATCGCCGCCGGCGAGGCGTTGACCGAGGAGAACATCGGCTTGCGCAGGCCTGGAGGAGGGCTGTCTCCGGATATGCTGCAGCAGGCGCTTGGCCTGGTGGCAGCCGTTCCGATCAGAGCCGGGCAGAAATTGCGTTTGGGCGAAATGATGGCAAATGGAGAGCGCGATGCAGGATAAGGACGCATTCAGGCAAGCTCTGAGCGAAGGGTTCAGCGAGATGACGGATTTCCCCGCCAACCGCTTCCATCCCTTGGTTTGGATACACGGCGCGCCGGATATCGGCGAGCGCACCGCCATCGGAGCGATGTCCGAGGTCAATGCCAAGGGCGCCCAGGTGACGATAGGCGCGGATTGCGATATCGCGTCCTTTGTGGCGATCAACTGCGCGGATTCCCATAAACGCTGTCTGGGCATGTCGGAGCATATCGAGCGACGGGATATCTCGATAGGGCACCACGTGTTCATCGGATCCCATTGCTTGGTCAAGGGAGGAGCGGTGATAGGCGATTATTGCGTGATCGCGGCGGGCACCATAGTCGATGCGGGCGTGATCCCGGACTACTCGCTGGTATACGGCAATCCGATGCAGGTGAGGGCAGGCTATTACCGCGACAAGGTAAGCCGCGGGTGACGTTCACGCTATCCGCCCATCAACCGGCTTATCTGCCCTGGTTGGGCTATTTCGACAAGATCGCTCGGGCCGATGTGTTCGTGTTTCTCGATACCGTGCAGTTCGAACGCAACAGCTTCATCAATCGCAACAGGATAAAGGGGCCGGGCGGCGGACAATGGCTGACGATACCCGTCAGGCAGAAGGGCCACCTGCGATCCTCGCTGCGTGATACGGAGATGGATGATGCCCAGCCATGGCGGGACAAGCATTTGCGCGCGATCGCGACCAACTACGCCAAGGCGCCGGATTTTCGCGCCAAGTTCGCCAGGCTGGAGCCGTTGTACCGGATGCCAAGCCGCAATCTGGCCGAGTTTTGCTGGGCGCAGCTGCAATTCTGGCTGGCGGAACTGCAAATCGATACCCGCTTGGCGCGCAGCAGCCAGCTGTCAGAATTAGGGAAAAAGTCGGATTTGGTATTGGATTTGTGCCGGCATTTTGATGCCGACCATTATTTATCGGGCGCATTGGGGCGGAATTATCTGCGCGAGCAGGATTTCGCGGAGGCGGGGATCGCCATCGATTACCAGTCCTTCACGCCGGCGCCGTACCCGCAACTATACGGCGCATTTGAGCCCGGCTTGTCGGTGTTGGATTGGTGGATGAATCGCGCCGATCCAGGCGCCGGTTTTCCATCCTAAGGAGGCGCGATGGGTTTTTCCCCGGAATGGGAGCGGCAATTTTCCAGCGGCGCGCATCTGAGCCGCTGGCCGTGGTCCGATCTGGTCAGCTTGTGCCGGAGGCATGCGCGCCATTTGCCGTCCGAGGCCCGCATATTGGAGCTGGGGTGCGGAGTGGGCGCCAACATTCCTTTTTTTCTGGCGCAGGGCTGGCGCTATTTCGCGGTGGAAGGCAGCGCCTCCGCGGCGGCTCAGGCCGCGCGGGATTTCCCGATGCTGCAAGACGCGGTGCGGGTGGCCGACTTTACCGCCGAGTTGCCCTTCTCCGGCGCTTTCGACTTGGTGGTCGATCGGGCGGCCTTGACCCATAACTGCGAGCGGGATATCCGTCTGGCGCTTGCCCGGGTCCGCGAGTGCCTCGTCCCCGGCGGCCTCTATATCGGGGTGGATTGGTTCTCTACGCGGCATGCGGATTATGGCCGCGGAGCCGCCGCTGAGGACGCTTGGACGCGGCGAGATTACGAGCAAGGCGCGTTCGGCGGCGTAGGGCGCGTGCACTTCAGCGATAGCGGGCATCTGCGGGATTTGTTCGCGGGTTGGGAATGGCTGGCGATGGAAGAGAAAACCATTGAGCGATTCGCTCCCGAGCCGGCCACGTTGGCGATGTGGAGCTTTGTGGTGCGGAAACCATGACGAAACGAAAAGTGCTGGTGGTGGCGGCGCATCCCGACGACGAGGTGCTGGGGTGCGGCGGGGCGATGGCCGCGCATGCCGATCAGGGCGACGAAGTGCATGTGCTGATCCTGGCGCAAGGCTTGAACAGCCGGGGAGAGGCTGGCCAGGAGGCGTTCGCGGCGCTGCGCGGGGCGGCCGATCGCGCGAATCGGCTGTTGGGCGTGTCGTCGCTGACCTTGCTCGACTTTCCCGACAACCGGTTGGACGGCGTCGATCTGCTGGATCTGGTCAAGGCGGTGGAGGCGAAGGTATCCAGCTTGCTTCCCGAGATTGTCTATACCCACTTCGCCAATGACTTGAATGTGGATCATCGCGTCACTCATCACGCGGCGGTCACCGCCTGCCGTCCCTTGCCTGGCCATTGCGTGCGGACAATACTCTGCTTCGAAGTGCCTTCATCCACCGAGTGGTCCGGCTCGCCGTTCGCGCCCAATTGGTTCATCGATATTGGCGGGCAGCTGGAGAGAAAGCAGGCGGCCCTGGCTGCCTATGCCGGAGAGATGCGGGCGTTTCCGCATCCCCGCTCCATCGAAGGCGCCGGCCATCTGGCCGCATGGCGCGGCGCGAGCGCGGGCTTTGCCGCCGCCGAGGCCTTTGTCCTGTTCCGTCATCGCGAGATTTGAGATTCCTGGAGACAACACATCATGAGTACTAGCGAGCAGGATTTGATCAGCTGGAAGACCGATGCCTGGAAAGACCGGAATATGGTGGCCTGGTATTCCCAGCGCATGGTGCAGAATGTGGATACCAACCGCTTGAAGAATATCGTCGAGATCGAGCTGTGCGAGCGGTTTTTGAGCGGGCAGGATGTGCTGGACGTCGGCATCGGCACCGGCCGCGCCTCTTTGCCGCTGATCGCCAAGGGCTACCGGCTATCCGGAACGGATAGCTCCCAGGCGATGCTGGACGAATGCCAGCGTTTGGCCGGCGGCCAGCCCATCACGTTGAAGCAGGGCGATGTGCAGCAGTTGCCGTTCGACGATCAAAGCTTCGACAGCCTTATTTCCTTGAACGTGATGACGCATTTCCCGCATGTGGAGCCGGTGCTGCAGGAGTGGAAGCGGGTGGTGCGTCCGGGCGGGCGGCTGATTTTCGACATCTACTCGCTGGACCATCTGAGCTTCGCCCGCGGGCGGAACGTGACGGTGGAAGAGTTGATGGAGCAGGGGGCGAACGCCTTCAATATGCACCTGTCCGGAGAGCGGCTATGTTCGGCCGCCAATGAAGTGGGCTTGAAAGTATTGGGCATCGTGCCGTACGGCAGTTTCATCTGCGGCGAGTATCGCCATCCCGCTTTCTCCATGCCGCTGCAGAATTCCGCCTGGTGGCGAAGGCAGATGACATGGCTGGCCAGCGATGACAGCTTGCTGGAGCTGGCGGTATTCATCGAGCAGCACTTCTTCGGTTGCTTGAGCGCCATCGCCACCGGCCGTTTCATGGTGGTGCTGGAAAACAGCCCGGATGAGCAAGCCAACCAGTTGTGGCTGGATCAGGACAGGCAACTGAGCGGCTATTTGCAGAGCGCGTCGCCCATTCGGCTGGATGACCTGGCGCCCTGGCTCAATATGCCGCCGGACGCGTGGCGGCAGACCTTCGACAATTTGCTGTCCCGAGCGCGCAATCGCGGCATCGCCTATATGCTGATGTCCAGCTGCCTGGGACGGCTGGATGCTCTCGATTGGCAGGATTTGGCTCCTTCCCATGGCTCCCGGCTGAATGGCTGGAGCACGGGAGAGTTTTGGGATCGAAATATCCAGAGCTTTGTCAAGGAATGGCATCGTTCGGACGAAATGAAACCCTATTGCGAGCTGGATGGCGAGTCTCTTCCCGCCAGCCTGGAATACCAACTGCAGAGAAACCTGGTCGCGCTGCTGTCGCAGCCGCCAGCCGGAGACGCGGAATGAAGCCGACTGCCTTGATCTATGCGCTATGGGAAAAAAACCTGCCGGTATTGACGCAATATCTGCAGGGGCGCAACCGAGTGGTCTTCGTGCCCGACTACATGATCAACGACACTCTGCGGCAAGCGGTCCAAGAGGCGGGCAGCGAGCTGATTCCGCTGCCGCTGTCGGCCGATTTGGGCATGGTCGAGGAGATCCAGCCGTTGCTGGAACGGGTGGAGCAGAATGGCTTTGTCTGCGAGTTGAGTCCGGGCGCGACGGACCCCCGGGTGAAAGAAGCCTTGCTGCAAGCGTTGCGGCGGGATTTGCCGGCGGTGCGCGGCTTGTTCAAAGTGCTGGACGACATTTCGGCGATGTGCGACATCGAGATCACGCTGCTCAACGAGGATGTGTTGCGAGACGGCAAATCGCTGGCGCTCTGGTCCCGCCGCAAGAAAATCCCCGTGTTGCAGGTGGTGCATGGCACCGGCATGGGGCGCGATTACATCGGCGAGGAAGTGGTGTCCGATTATCTGGCGCTGCCCAGCAACCGGAGCGTTGAGTATTTTCTGGATTTGGGCGTGCCGGCGGGCAATCTCTTCGTCGTCGGCGAGGCCGGCTGGGACGTGATTCCGGCGATGAGCGCCAAGCGGGACGAAATCCGGGCCAGCGTCGCGGCTTCCTTCAATTTGCCGCTGGATGGCCAGTGGATCGTCTGGGGCTCTACCTGGAACGCGGGGCTGAGCTTTCTGGACGATCGCGATTCGCTGCAGCAGATGATGGAGGCCTGCCTCGCCATCCAGCAGTTGCGGGAGGGCGGTTTCGGCAATGCCTGGCTGGTGTACAAGGACCGAGTGACCGCGATGGCTGGCGCGGATCGGCTGCGGGAAAACTTTTTCGCCGTGGCGGAGAAGCTGGGCGTCGGCGATTGCGTCCGCTATGCGGTCAGCGATTCCAAATACTGGGCGGCGGCCGGCGACGCGGTGGTGTCCTATGACTCCAATTTGTCGATCGAGGCGGTGCTGGCCGGCACGCCCGCCATCAATGTGCTCAGCGATTTCGGCAGCGTGGCCGGGGGCAGCTTCGGCGCCAACGATGGCGTGTTGACCCTGGAAGCCCAGGACGTGGCGCTGGCGCTGGCCAAGCTGATCGCCGATGCCGAGTTCCGCAAGAGCCTGCTGGAGGCCGCTGCGGCGCGGCGCGAGTTTTTCAATGCCGGGGTGGATGGAAAAGCCACTTCCAGGCTGGTGGAGCTGGTCGACCAATTGGCTTTGCGCTTCCCGGAAAAGCAGGGCCAATACGTCTGGCAGGAATACCTGAGCGTCGAGTCGCACGACGTGACGGCGGGTTATCACACCACCGGCCGCCAGGATCTGATCGACATGATAGCCAATCGGCCCAAGCTGATGCTGGACATCGGCTGCGCCGGCGGCGCCAACGGCGCGCTGGCCAAGCTGCGTTTTCCGGATTGCCAGGTTTGGGGCATTGAAACCAACAAGGCCGCCGCGGAGTTGGCCAGCCGCAGGCTGGACAAGGTGCTGGTGGGCATGTTCGAGGATTTCGACCTCGAGCGGGAAGGCATTGCCAAGGGCTCGCTGGACATGGCGCTGCTGGCCGATGTGCTGGAACACATGTATGACCCGTGGCGAGTGATGGTGAAACTGCGAGAATACCTGTCGGAAAAGGGGCAGGTGGTGGTCAGCATTCCCAATGTCCGCAATCTGGTGTTGATCGGGGAGCTGATGAAGGGCAATTGGACTTATGCCCGGGAGGGCTTGCTTGATATCACCCACATCCGATTTTTCACCGAGAAAGAAATCCAGAAGTTTTGCCGCGAGACCGGCTATCGGGTGCTGGCCAAGAAAAACGCGCTGGATACGCGCTTGCTGCCGCTGATGGAGCGCGCCCAGGGCTCGCTGCCGTGCAATATCGAGGTGGAAAAGATGGTGATCAAGAACGTCACCCACGAGGAAATGCAGGAAATGTGCACGCTGCAATTCTATTTGCTGTTGGAGAAAGCCTAGCAGGCGGCGCGTCGCCGTCATCCAGTTGATGCGCCCTTGCCGGGCGCTTGCGAAATAGGGATGAACAGAATGCAAAAGAGAAAGCCGCGCGTAGGGATTCTGTCACGGGATTTTGTCGAGTTCGCTTGTTTCAAGCTGCGCATTGCCGACCCGTTGTCACTGCTGGCCGGCGCGATCGATACCTATTTTTACCATAGTATCGAGCGTGCGCGGTTTCTGGGGGACTACGGTTTCGATAGCGATGAGCACTTCATCGCCTCGATGGATTTTTTCATCGTTCAGCGCTGGTTCATTACGCACCTGACCAAACCATTGATCGAACAGATGCTGGCGTCTGGCAAGCCCATCGTCTTGGAGATGGACGATTGGCTGCCGGGCTTGCCGCCAAGCAATCCGATGTATGAGGACAATTATCAGTACGTTGAATACATCAATTGGTTGATGCCGCAATGCCATCTGGTGACGGTCAGCACCAAGTTGATGGCAGAAAAAGCGCGCTCCATCAATCCTCGGGTTGCGGTGCTGCGCAACGCGGTAAGCCGGCATCGCGTCGTCGAGCCGATGCCTGCCCAGGATGGCCAGGTGGTGATTGGATTTGCCGGCACCAGCACCCATGGCAAAGACCTGAGCATGATCGCGCCGGCGCTGACGCGGATTTACAGCTACTACGCGGGCTTGGTCAAATTTGTGTTCTGGGGCGATGTGCCCCAGGCCATGGTGGGGCGCAAGGGGGTGCGCTTGGTGCCTGATTGGGTGATGTATCACGAGTATTTCGCCCATTTGGCTTCCTTGCGCCTGGATATCGGCTTGGCGCCACTGAGCCGCGACGACTTCAACGATTGCAAGTCAGACATCAAATGGCTGGACTATTCCATCGTCGGCGCAGCCTCGGTGGTATCCGATGCGCCTCCTTACGCCTCGCTGAAGGGGACGGGGCTGGCGAAAGTGGTCGAGAACAATCCCGATGCCTGGTTCGAAGCGATTTCCGAGTTGATTGAGAATGAGGTCGAACGCAGAGCGTTGGCGACGCGGGCGCGGGAGCAAGCCATAGGCGCCTGCTGCTTGGAAAACGTAATCGGCGACTATCTGGACGCATGGAACAGCGTGCTGCCACTGGAGTTGCGGCAAACCATGCCGATGACGCTGGGCAAACCCTTCTTGGGAAGAAGTAGCAATAGCGACCAAGTGAGCCAGCTCAATTACATGCGCTGGCTGAAGAACCATAACTTCCGCGAGGTGCATGCCGAGCAATTGGCCGAGCGGATGATGACCGTGTGGCAAAGCCATCCGCTATTCAACCTGATCGTGCTGGCCCCCAAGGAAAAACAGGCGTTGCTGGGGCACTCGATCACCGCGCTGGAGAAGCAGCTGTATCCGCATTGGCGGTTGCTGGTGGTGGCGGATTGGGACGCGCCGGATCCGGTATTCTCCAGCAGCGGCCAATTAGGCTGGGCCCGCGTGCCGGGCATGGATGACGCCAACGCGGTGGCGGCGGCGATCAATGGCTACATCGCGGACCGGCAGGCGGATTGGACCTGGTTGCTGCCGGCCGGTTTCCGCCTGCAGCCGCAGACGCTGTTGCGCATGGGCGAAGCGATCCACCAGAATCCGGACAAGGTGATGGTGTATTGCGACAGCGATGTCGTATCGCCTATGGGCGAGCGCTTCTTGCCCGCGTTCCGTCCGGATTTTTCGCCGGATTATCTGCGTTCGATGGACTACATCGGCCATGCCGGGGCTTTTTCCACCCAGGCGTTGGTCCGGATTGGCGGCGTCCAGCCCTATCCAGAGGCTTACAGCTACGATTTGACCCTGCGGTTGCTGGAAAGTTATGGACCGTCGATGGCGGCCCACATCGACGACATGCTGCTGTCCCTGCCTTGGGTCGACCCCGAGTTCGATCACTTGGGCCATGCTTCGCGCCAGGTGGCGCTGGAAAACCATGGCCAGCGTTGCGGCTACCCGGTGGCGGTCAGACCGGGGCTGGTGACGGGCACCTATCATTACGAATACCAGCTTCAAAACGACTCTCTGATCTCCATCATCATCCCGAACCGGGACAAATTGGAAGTGCTGGAACCCTGCATCGAAGGCTTGTTCGACAAGACCGACTATCAAAACTTCGAACTGCTGGTGATAGACAACCGTTCCGAGCAGCCGGAGACGTTGGAGTATTATCAGGACCTGCAACAGCGCTATCCGGACCGGGTGCGCATTCTGCCCTACGACGCGCCGTTCAATTTTTCGGCCCAATGCAATATGGGGGTTGAGCAGTCTCGGGGCGAATACGTGCTGCTGCTCAATAACGACACCGAGGTGGTGCTGGGCAACTGGCTGACCCGCATGTTGGCCACCGCGCAGCAGCCGGGCGTGGGCGCGGTGGGCGCACGCCTGCTGTACCCGGAAATCGGGCAGGTGCAGCATGCGGGCATCGTGTTGGGCATGCCCGGCGCGCTGTTCGCGGTCGCCGCGCATGCGTTCGAGTCTCAAGATATCAACCTGCCGGGCTATATGAACCGCGCGCAGACGATGCAGAATTATTCCGCGGTGACCGCGGCCTGCCTGTTGATTTCCAAGTCTGTTTACCAGCAGGTGGGAGGGATGGATGAGGCCAATTTCCAAATTTGGTTCAACGACGTCGATTTCTGCGTCAAGGTGCAGCAAGCCGGATGGCGCAATGTCTACAATCCTTACGCGGTGATGTACCACCACCACGGCAAGACGATCAAGAAAGTGACCCGCGACCCGCGGGTGGCGCTAGAGGCCACCGTGCGCGAGCACGATGAAATGTTCACGGTTTTGGAGCGCTGGCTACCGTTGCTCAAGCGCGATCCCGGCTATAACCGCCATTTATCGCTGCGTACCCGCAAAATGGAGCCGGATGCCGATCGCCATGCCTCTTGGGACCCGTTGATTCCTGGCCGCAAGCGGGTATTGGGCATGCCGGTTCCGGGCGGCAGCGGTGAGTACCGCCTCAGCATGCCACTGTCGGTGCTGCAGGAAAAAGGCAAGCTGGATGGGGAGATCTTGCAGCCGATGCGCGGCCTGCCCTCCATTGTCGAGCTGGCGCGCCTGGCGCCGGATACCTTGCTGATGCATACCGCGATCACCGACGAGCTCCAGTTCGCCATGCAGAACTACCGCCGTTTCCTGCCGCAGCTTCGGATCGTGCTCGGCATTGACGACATGGTGGGAGGCTTGCCGTTGAAGAGCGACTTGTACGATTTGTGGAAGTGGCAATTCCCGGACGCCAAACAGCGTTTGCGCCAGTCGTTGAAGCATTGCGACGCGCTGGTGGTTTCGACCGAGCCTCTGCTGCATTTCTGCAAGGGCATGATAGAGCGGATCGAGGTGATTCCGAACCGGCTGCGCAAGAGCGTATGGCAGCAGCTGAAATCCGAGCGCCGAGCCGGCGACAAGCCGCGGGTGGGCTGGGTCGGCGCGTCGCAGCACCGCGGCGATCTGGAATTGCTGCTGGAAGTGATGAAGCAGACCCATCAAGAAGTGGATTGGGTGCTGATGGGCATGACCCTGCCGCAGTTCAAGCCCTATGTGAAGGAATTCCACCAGCCGGTGCCATTCTCGCAATATCCGGAAAAAATGGCCTCTCTCAATCTAGATCTGGCAGTGGCGCCCTTGGAGGTCAATCCCTTCAACGAGGCCAAGAGCAATCTGCGGCTATTGGAGTATGGCGTGCTGGGCTGGCCGGTGGTGTGCACCGACATCTATCCCTACCAGAGCAACCAGGCGCCGGTTTGCCGCGTGCCCAACCGCGCTGAGGCGTGGGTGGAGGCGATACGCGCGCGCGTCCACGATCTGGATGCGCTGGCGAAGGATGGCGATCGCTTGCGAGCCTGGGTTGGAAGCGACTACTGGCTAGACGATCACTACGAGGACTGGCTGCGCGTGCTGCACGGCTGACCTGTCCGGCAAACCCAGGACCTACCGGCCGCTCCCGTCTCAATGAACGGAGCGGCCGGTTTTTCATTCTGATGAATGCGAGAATTTGAGTTGTTTATTGCTTGTGAAAATGATTAGCGCAGCTCATTTTTGGTAATAATACCATTTTCATAACAAATTCCTCCTGTCGGCCGATCTTGTCCTCAACAGGCAAGAAAATTCGATGGCCCTGTGGGCCGATAAGGGGAATGAAATGGCAATTACCGTCAACACCAACCTGTCTTCACTGCAGGCGCAACTGAACCTCAACAACTCCAGCATGTCGCTGAACCAGTCGCTGCAGCGCCTGTCCTCCGGCTTCCGCATCAACAGCGGCAAGGACGACGCCGCCGGTCTGGCCATTTCCCAGACCCTGACCTCCGCCATCCGCGGCAACAACCAGGCAATGCGCAACGCCAACGACGGCGTGTCCGTCGGCCAGACCGCTGAAGGCGCGATGGGTCAGATCGCCAACAACCTGCAGCGCATCCGCGAAATCGCGGTGCAGGCTTCCAACGGCGGCGTCAGCGACACGAACCGTTCGCAGCTTCAAAACGAAGTGAACCAGCTGACCCAGGAAATCTCCCGCACCATCCAGACTACCGAGTTCAACGGCACCAAGTTGCTGGCCGGCGGCGCTAATCTGACCTTCCAGGTGGGTTCCGAGGGCGCGGCGGATAACCAGATCAGTATTCAGACCGTGGATTTGACTCAGTCGACCCCGAACACCCTTTCTGGCTCTACTGCAGACCTGACAAAGGCTGCTGCAGATGCCAAGACCGCGTGGGATGCCGCAAAGACGGCATACGGAGCTGTTGCCGATGCCACTACTGGCGCGCCGAATCCCGGCGTGACACAGGCTACTGCAGATGAAATGAAGCGCAAGTCGCTGAATGCGGAGAAAGCCTATCTGGATACTGACCTCGCCGCCAAAAGCAAGGCGGTGGACGATGCCGACAAGGCCTGGCAGGCTGCGGATACCGCAGGCAAGGCGGCTGCGAAGACGGCGTTGGATAATGCCCGGACGGCGATGGATACCGCCAAGGATGCCCAGACCACGTTCAGCAACGCCAATCCGACTATTGGCGCCAGCGGCGGCCTGCACTCCTTCAATGCCAATCTGTTGGCGGTGAAAACCGTGGATGTGACCTCGCAGGATGGCGCGGCCAAGGCGCTGAACCTGCTGTCTCAGGACATCGCCAAGATTTCCGACCTGCGCTCCACCTTCGGCTCGGTGATGAACCGCTTCGACGCGGTGGTGGCCAACCTGGGCAACTACACCCAGAACCTGACCGCGGCCAACAGCCGCATCATGGACGTGGACTTCGCCTCGGAAACCGCCAACCTGACCAAGGGCCAGATTCTGCAGCAGGCCGGCGGCTCCATCCTGAAACAGGCCAACTCGCTGCCGCAAGCGGCGCTGTCTCTGCTGCAATAAGAGGGATAAGGGCGGCTGGCTTGCCTGAGCAGCCGGCCGCCTAAGGGACGAGAGGGAAGGATCGAACGGGAGCGATGGGATGAGATGACCGGATAGGTCGGGGTTGATGGCGTGTCAAGTGTGAAAATTCACACTTTCACCATAAAGTTCGGAATGCGCTAGCCGATAAGCAGTGTAAGCAAGCCTCTTTGCCCACACTGAGTATCAGGAGAGTCATCATGGCCATTACCGTCAACACCAACGTATCCTCGCTGCAGGCGCAGCTGAATCTGAATAACTCGCAGATGTCTCTGTCGAAGTCTCTGGCACGTCTTTCTTCCGGCTACCGCATCAACAGCGCCAAGGACGACGCCGCCGGTCTCGCGATTTCGCAGACGCTGACTGCGGCGATCCGCGGCAACAACCAAGCGGTCAACAACGCCAATGACGGTATTTCCGTAGGGCAGACGGCTGAAGGCGCGCTGGGTCAGATCGCCAACAACCTGCAGCGTATCCGCGAAATCGCGGTGCAGTCCGCCAACGGCTCGGTTAGCAACACTAACCGTTCGCAGCTGCAAAACGAAGTGGACCAGCTGACCCAGGAAATTTCGCGTATTGTGCAAACCACCCAGTTCAACGGCACTTCGCTGTTGTCCGGCGGCGGCAGCCTGACCTTCCAAGTCGGCTCTTCCGGCGCGGCTAACAACCAAGTGTCGATCTCCTCGGTGGACTTGACCTCCGGCGGCGTGCTGTGTAGCTACAACTCCTCGCTGAGCGCGACCGGCACCATCAGCGTGACCTCGCAGTCCGGCGCGTCCGGCGTGTTGTCGGCCCTGGACGCGGACATCGCGGAAATCTCGACTGTGCGTTCGACTTGGGGCGCGGTGCAGAACCGGTTTGACGCTGTGGTGGCTAACCTGCAAAACTACGTGCAAAACCTGACTGCCGCCAACAGCCGTATCGTGGATGTGGACTTCGCTTCGGAAACGGCTAACCTGACTAAGAACCAGATTCTGCAACAAGCCGGCTCGTCTATCCTGAAGCAAGCCAACACGCTGCCCCAAGCAGCCCTGACGCTGCTGCAATAACGGTAGTAAACTGATGGTATAGCCAGACGCAGCTCCGGTTGGGCAGCCGGAGCTGTGGTCATGAGGAGCATGATCATGCAAATCCCTTCCATCTTATCGCCTTCCGTTCCGACGGCGGCCGCTCCGGTACAGCGTCAGCAACTGGTAGAGCTGGCGCAAGCCCCTGCAAGCGATCAAGGCCAGCCGGTGCTGGCGGATACGACGCAAGCTGTCGCCGCGGTTGGGCAGAGCCAGCAGCAACAGGCGGCGGCGGGTTCGGAACAAAAGCAGCAGTCCCTGACCAAGCAGTTGGAGGATTCGGTCAAGCAGTTGAACAACACGGCCTCTTTGTACAACAGTTCCTTGCTGTTTTCGGTCGACAAGGACACGGGCTCCACCGTGGTAAAGGTCGTCGACAAGGACAACAACAAGGTCATTCGCCAGATTCCGTCCGAAGAAGCGCTGCGCATCGCCAAGGCGATCGGCGACTTCAAGGGCCTCCTGCTGAAGGACAAGGCCTGACCCCTTTGTTCCGAAGCGACAATAACATGGGGATAACATGGCTTCCATTACCAGTTCCGTGGGCGCTCTGGATGTTCAGGGTATCGTCAGCCAGTTGATGGGCATTGAGCGCCGCCCGCTCAACGAAAGTCAACAGCGAGCCGACCAATACAACACCCAGCTCAGCACTGTAGGCAAACTCAGCTCTTCGTTGTCTGCGCTGCAGACAGCCTTGACCGGCCTGTCATCCGGCCGTTTTTTGCAAGTGTTCAAGGCGACTGTCAGCGATGGTTCGATGGCGGCGGTCTCTGCTACCAGCGGCGGCAGCTCGGGCACCTATGAGGTGAACGTGGCGAATCTGGCGACTAGCCGCCAACTGGTGTTTGACAAGGTAGGCTCCGGGACGGCGCCGAATATCACAGATCCGAAGGCGTCCATCACGGGTGCCCCGCAGTCGATTTCCTTCGAGATCAACGGCAAGACTCAGACGGTGAACCTGAGCAGCAACGGCAGTGATCCGATTTCGCTGCAGACCATCAACGACAAGATCAATGCCGCGGGCATCGGAGTCAATGCCTCGATCGTGCAGAACGGCGGCAATTACAAGCTGGTGCTGAAGGCTGCGGAGTCTGGCAAGGATAACCAGTTCAAGATCACTGCCGGCGGCAGCGACACAGGCACGACTAGCGGTTCGACTTTGGCCGGCTTGTCTCAGACCGTGGCCGCTGAAGGCGAGTCAAAGGATGCGGCAAACGCTAACTTAACCGTAAATGGGGTGTCGATCAGCGCGGGCAGCAACAAGGTGACCGATGCCGTGGCGGGTGTGGAGATTGACCTGTATAAAGCAGGGACTTTCACGGTTTCGATGTCGCCTGACAGCGCAGGCGTCGCCAAGAATCTGCAGTCGTTCGTCGATGCCTACAACCAAATCATCAGCGACGTCAAGGCTGCGCGCAGCGGCGCGATGAAGGGCAATGCCTCGATTCTGGACATCCAGAACAAGTTGCAGCAAGTATTGTCTACGCCGGTGGCGGGCGTGGACGCGGTGAACTCCATCGCCTACTTGTCGCAGGCCGGCATTTCGCTGCAAAAAGACGGCACGTTGAAGCTGGATCAGACCGCGTTCAACGACGCGATGAAAAAAGACAAGCAGGCGGTGATGAACCTGTTTGGAAACGCCGCGAATACTGGCTTTGCCCAGCGTTTCAACGCCGCGATCAATGGCATGCTCGATCCCAAGGGCGTGATTGAAACCAGTAAGGCGACGATCAAGTCCAAGGCGAGCGCGGAAACCCAGCTACAGAGCTCGTTGCAGGCTAGGTTGGACACGAAGCAGGCGCAGTTGATCAGGCAATATACGGCTTTGAACAAGACATTGTCAGAGATGCAGTCAGGTTCCGCTAGCTTGTTCAACCTGATTTCTTCCAAGTAAAGTCGCAGTCCGGGCGGCGATGGGTCGCCCGCTAGTTCCAGAAATGATGGTGGGCCATGCTGAATTCACGAATGCTCAAGCAGTTCAATCAGGCATATGCCAATGATGCCTTGAAAACCGCGATTTATGGGGCGAGCCCGGTCGGCATCGTCGTGATGCTTTACGAAGGCGCGATCAAAGCCTTGCAGGCGGCGGATGTCGCCATCGGCCAAGGCCGTTTCGATGAAAAGGCCCGGATGATCACCAAGGTGATGGATATCCTGGAGGGGCTGAGGATCGCATTGGACTTGGAGCAGGGTTCGGATGCGGCTGCGAATCTGAATGATTTGTACCTGTATATGAAGGTCAGGCTGGCCAAGGCCAGCTTGAAGAATGATCTGGAAGTCTTGGCCGAAGTACGCGCGTTGCTGGAAACCATTCTCCCTGCCTGGCAGCAGGTGGATAGAGGGAGCGCGGCTTCGCTGGCGGAGGCCGATCGTCCGGCCGGGGCCTAGTGAGACATGAAATCACGGACGATCACCCCGGCGCAGGCCAAGTTGATTGAAGAGCTGGAGTCGTTGACCAGAGAGCTGCTGGAGGCGGCGACTCGGCGCGATCGCCCCCGTTTCTCTGCGCTCTACGAGCGAAGCGAAGCCGGGGTGAGCCAGCTGCTGAAAGAGTTGGGGGACAACGGGCGAGACAGCCTGAGCGAGACTCAACGGGAAACCCTGCGCAGAGTGCTGATTGTGCGGGAAGAGGCCCAGCAGCAAGTGTCTGGCTGGGCCAAGCAGATCAAAGCGGAACTGCGTGTCCTCAGTCAGAGTTCCAAGTTGAATCGCCAATACAAGGGATGAGCGTCGGTTGTTTTGATTGGCCGGGTTTGGGCTTGGGTTGCGCCATATTTCGCCATACACTTAAGTCAGTGCGGATCTTACCCGAGGGGAAATCTCCATGTCCGGCGCATTCTTCCCGTATCTGATGGTTGTGCTGTGGCTGGCTTTGGCGGCTGCGGCAGTGTACCTGTTCAGCCGTCTGCAGCGCCTGGAAAGCAAACGTGATAGCGTCACCTCCCTGTATCTGGACCAGTTGCAACAGCAAATCAGCTCCCTTCAGCGCGATGTGACGCGCCTGCAGGCTCGCTTGGAGCATCGCAGCCAGGGAGACTCCGGCTTGAGTCCGTATAATCAGGCGATAGAAATGATTCGCCAGGGCTTGACGGCTTCGGAAGTGGCTTCGCGTTGCGGGATTTCCCGCAGCGAGGCGGAGTTGATCGTTTCCCTTTACCGTAACAGCCCGACTTCATGATTCCCTCTCTCCCCACCAATCTTCCGGCTAATGTACAGGGCGGCGGACCGACGGTTGCCCAGCTGCGCAACGCGCTGGATAGCGCGAAACTGCTGGAGGCGCTGAGCCAGCCATCCAAGCTGCCGTCAATGATGGTGGGGGAGCTGTTGACTGCGAAGGTGGCGGACCAACTGGGCAATAATCAGCTGGCCGTGCTGATCAAGAACGCGCTGTTCACGCTGAGTCTGCCGCAGGGCACGAATCTTGCCGGCGATACGCTGAATTTGCGCGTGATGTCGTTGCAGCCGTCGCTGACCTTCGCCTTGCTGGACAGCGGCAAGGAAGCCGCTCCGGCGCAGGATGCCTCGGTCGCGGTAAAGTTGAGCCAAGCCTCCCGTTATTTGACGACCTTGCTGAATTCCGGCGAGGCCCATGCGTCGGCCAAGCCGCTGCAACTGGATGTGGCCCAGCAACCTCCGGCTCAGGTCGCCAGACAACTTCAGCAGGACGTCAAGCAGAGCGGCCTGTTCTATGAGTCCCACCTCAAGGATTTCAGCAATGGCCAGCATCCGCTGGAGCAGTTGAAGCAAGAGCCTCAGGCCAAGCTCAATCTGACGCCGCACATGCTGGACGATGATCAGAAAAGCGGCCAGCTTAAACCCCAATTGCAGGAGCTGGGCAGTTTGGTGCAACGCCAGCTGGATGGCCTGGAGAACCGGACGGTGCAGTTTCAGGGCCTGGCCTGGCCGGGGCAACCCATGCAGCTGCAGATTGAGCAGGAAAAAGCCGAGAATGAGCGCAAGGGAGGGGGCGGCGGCGAAGACATTCCCGCGTGGAATACCAGTTTGTCCCTCGAGTTGCCGACGCTGGGCGGCATGGGAGTGAAAGTGCGGATGGTGGGGCAGTCGGTGCAGGTGATGTTCAGCGCAGACGAAAGCGAAACCGGGCAACTGATACAACGCCATGCGGCTCGACTGCAGGGCGGCATGGCGGCAGCGGGACTGAATCTTGCCAGCCTGGTGGTGAAGCAGCATGAACCAAGCGCAGAGTGACGACAAGCGCCGCTCCGCGGTTGCCTTATCGTACAAAGAGGGCCAGCACTCGCCCCGAGTGGTGGCCAAAGGCTATGGCCAAGTCGCCCAGCGCATCATCGACAGCGCGCAGGACGCGGGGGTATTCGTTCACGATTCTCCGGAGTTGGTATCCCTGCTGATGCAGGTGGATTTGGACAAGCATATTCCCCCCGAACTGTATCGCGCCGTCGCGGAAATCCTGGCTTTCGTCTATTACCTGGAGAAGCAGGCCAGTCAGACCGGCGAGGAGTTTGAAAACTGGCTGGCCGGCCGGCGGGAGCCGGCTGACAATTCTTGAGCGCCGCTGGCGCATCTTTTCGCAATAGCCTATCCTCATCCGATTGCTGTTTCGCATCGGAGAAAACATGCGCGTCGGATATATCGGTCTGGGCATCATGGGGCGTCCTTGCGTCCTTAATCTGTTGAGAGCGGGCCATGAGGTTTGCGTTTGGGCAAGACGGAAAGAAAGCGCCGAACCATTGCTGCAGTCCGGCGCGACGTGGGCGGATAGTCCGGCAGCGCTAGCCGGGCAAGTGGATGTGCTGGTGACCAATGTGTCGGATACCGTCGACGTCGAGTCGGTCCTGTTGGGCGAGGGCGGCGCGGCCGAAGGCGCGAAGCCGGGCCTGGTTTGCGTGGATATGAGCACCATCGCGCCCAATGGCGCGCGCCGCATTGCCGCGGCTTTGGCGGAAAAGGGCGTGGATTTTCTGGATTGCCCGGTATCGGGCGGCGAGGTCGGCGCGGTCAACGGCACGTTGACCGTGATGGTGGGAGGCAAGGGTGAGGCGCTGGACAAGGCGTTGCCGGCGTTGCGGGCGATGGGGCAGACCATCACCCATATCGGCGCCAGCGGCGCCGGCCAGGTAGCCAAGGCCTGCAACCAGATCGCGGTGGCGGTAGGTGTGGCGGCGGTGGCGGAAATCGTCAAGCTGGCGAAGGCCTGTGATGTGGATCCCGCTCCGGTGCGCGCCGCGTTGCTGGGCGGCTTCGCCCAGAGTCGGGTGCTGGATGTTCATGGGCAGAGGATGATAGACGACAACTATGCGCCAGGGTTCAAGGCCAAGTTGCACGCCAAGGACATGCATATCGTGCTGGATACCGCGCGCGAGCAGGGCATCAGCCTGCCGGCGGCGGAGCGCACGATGCAGTTGATAGACGAACTGGTGGCGCAGGGAGGCGGCGAACTGGATTCGTCCGCGATCGCCAAGCTGATCTGGAACCGGAACTGATCTCAAGCATGCAAGCAAAAGGGCCGCGAAATCGCGGCCCTTTTTCATGTTCGGCTCATGTGCGCATCAGGCGATGCGGTCTTTCAGCTGTTTGCTGGCGACGAAAGAAACCTTGCGCTTGGCGGCAATCTGGATGGTCTCGCCGGTTTTCGGATTGCGGCCGGTGCGGGCGGCGCTTTCCTTCACCTTGAATTTGCCGGCCACGATGCTGATCTCGCCGTTGCTGGCCAGGGTGTCCAGCAGTACGTCGTCGAAAGCGCCCAGCACACGCAGCACGTCGGCTTTGGTCAGGCCGGACTTGTCGGAGAGAAGGGCAATCAGTTCGGCTTTGGTCATGGCGATGGATCTTTCGATAAAGAGTAGTAAAGGCTCATTTTCTGCGATTTCACGCCGTGAATAAAGGTAAAAAAGCATGATCGGCGTGTAAATGACATGAGGGAGGGTCGGATAGCGGTTGGATGGGGGAGCAAGCTTTGTGTGCCCAACTGATGGATCAGATTATTGAGTAGATTTTTCAACACTTTGCCAGTAAAGCATCGGGCTGCTCGCGCTTTTCTTATGGGCACATGAAAAATGGGAGTGCCGAGCTTGCCGGTTCATTAATGATGTGTCAGCGGAAACAACGCCACGCCGAGCAGCGCCGCCGCGGCCACGATGATCGGTTCCGGCAATGGCTTCAGCCGCCAAAGCAGCGCTGCGGCGGCGATCGCCAGCAGAGCGGTTGGCAGGTCGGCCAGGGAGCGTTGGGCCAGCAGCACGACCGAACCTGCGATGGCTCCAATGGCCGCCGCGGTGATGCCATCGACGAAAGCCATCAGGCCTGGGCGCTTGCCGTGCTTCTTGAAATGGGGCGCCGCCAGCACCGTGATCAGATAGCACGGCAGGAAGGTGGCCAGCGCTGCCATGCACGCGCCGGGCAAGCCGGCCACCAGATAGCCGATGAACCCCGTAGTGATCACCACCGGCCCCGGCGTGATCATCGCCACTGCTACCGCGTCGACGAACTGCTTGTCGGTCAGCCAATGATGCTCGGTGACGATGCCTCCATAGAGGAAGGGCACGATTGCCAAGCCCGAACCGAAAACGAAGGCGCCAGCCTTGGCGAAAAACACGGTCAGTTGCAGCAGCAGGCCCGGATCGGCCGCGGCGGGCAGCAGCGGCAATGCCGCGCCCAACATGCCGGGAGGCGGTCGGGACCGGCAGCGTACCAGCCAAACCAACAGGCCCGCCGCAATGAACAGCCAGGCGATTTCTGACTGGGTGACGATGGTGACTAGCGCCAGCGCCGCGAAGATGCTCCACAATAATCGGTCGCTTTTCAGGTTCTTGGTCGCCAGCTTATGCGCGCTGATCGCCATGATGCCGATCACGGCGGCGCCTACACCATAGAATACCGCCTGCATCCAGGGCAAGCCGCCGAAGGCCTGATAGGCCCAACCCAGCGCCAGTACCATCAGGAAGGACGGCAGCACGAAGCTGAGGCCGGCGGCGGTGGCGCCCAATACGCGGTAATGGACATAGCCCAGGTAGATCGCCAGTTGGGCCGCTAGCGGCCCCGGGGCGATTTGCGCCAGCGCGATGCCTTCCTTGTAATCGGCCTCGGCTATCCAGCCGCGCCGCTCGACCAGATCACGATGCATGTAGCCGACCAGCGCCACCGGGCCGCCAAAGCCCAGCGTGCCCAGCCGCAGGAAATAACGCGTCAGTTGCCACAGGCTGTACTGGGCGGGCGTAATGGGAGGGGCCATCATGATTCGACTCCTGGCCGGCGGGCGATGGGTATGCAATGAATCTAGCACTTTCGCAATCTCGACCAGCAGTTATTCATCGTCTTATGGAGGCTTGGAATCCCGGATGCGGTTCCCATGGGGAGCGAATAGCAACTGGCGCCCTAGCGCGAGCGTATCGCTCTGCGAGCTCCCTTTTTTATGGGCTGAAAAATTCGGCGGAGCGCTTCCATGGAGTTTGTGGGTTCATGCTGGCTGAACCTGTGGCCTCCCCTGCGCAGAAATTTCGGATCGGCTTAGATTCAGACATGGCTGACGCCGACGATGACCTCTTCCAGAACTTTCTTCGGCTCGATCCTCAAGCCATCGGGGAGGAAGCGGCTGTCAAAGGTGCCGGCGCTGAACAGCTTGATGAGGAGAACAAGCAGGCCCGCGTCGCAGTCGGCCGTGGAAAAGATCAGCGGCGCGGCGCGCTTGGCGGTGTGAAGCGCCATGGTCGAGCGGTCGATGGCCTCCTGGAACATCACGTCCGACAGCTTGACGCTGATGGTCTTTTGGGACGACAGGAATACGGCCCGCTTGTTGGTCAGATTGAGCGCGCCGTCGGCCAGCGATGTTAAGGCATCTACGCTGATGCGCTGCCCGCCGCCTACATAGACGCCACGCGCGACACGCACAGCCCCGCCGACATGGTAGGACTGCTTGCGGTAGCCGTAGAGGGTGGCGCCGGTCTCGATCACGCCAAACTCTCCTGCCTGCATGTTCAATGGCAGCGGCACGTCAGGGAAGGCTCGTGAGTTGTCCACCTGGCGGAAATAGCACATGAGCGCATCGGCTCTTGTCTGCTGCTGCGCCTCCGCTTCTTGTTGTCGGCGTTGTCGGTTTTGCTCCTTGACGTGTAGTCGCCAGACTGCCAGCGCCATGGCGGCAGTTATCAACAGTATCCATTCCATGATGCGCCCCTTGCGATGGTGTCATCATGGTGGAAATCAGATGTGTTGAAAGCTTGAGTATCGGGCTTCATCGACCTCGTTTTCGACATCAGGGTTGGAAGTCTGGACGGCGATATGCGTGTCGGCGCGGTGACAGTCCAAAATGAATAAAGCCCCGGCTGGCGGGGCTTCTGAGGTTTCGCTGACACGCCATGATGCGGCGTGAGGGCTTACTCGATGTTTTGAATCTGCTCTCGCATTTGTTCGATCAACACCTTCAGCTCGACCGAGGCCTGGGTAGTGTCGGTGGAGACCGATTTGGAGCCCAGGGTGTTGGCTTCGCGGTTCAGTTCCTGCATCAGGAAATCCAGCCGCTTGCCGGATTGGCCGCCGGATTTGAGGATGCGGCGAACTTCGGTCAGGTGGGTGGTCAGGCGCGATAGCTCCTCGTCCACGTCTATTTTCTGGGCGAACAGCGCGAATTCCTGTTTCAGCCGGTCTTCGTCCACGCTGCCCAGCGCTTCTTGCAGGCGGCCGGACAGCTTGGCCATGTAGTTTTCCAGGATTTGCGGCAGTTTGGGCTTGATCGCGGCGACGATGGTCTCCATGCCTTCTATGCGTTCGATCAGCACGTCCTTCAGTTTTTCGCCTTCGCGGGAGCGGGAGGCGTTGAAGTCGGCCAATGCGGTTTGCAGCGCCTCCAGACACAGTTGGTGCAGCACTTCCGGCGCCAGCTCGTTGCTTTTCAGCACGCCGGGCCAGCGCATCAGTTCGCCCACCGACAGGCCCTTGCCTTCGCCGCTTTGCTTTTGCACTTCGCGCGAAACCTCCAGCAGCCTGGACAGGAAGGCCTGGTTCAACTCCAGTGTCGGGGCGGCGCTGTCCACCTGGTTGAGGCCTACGCGGCATTCCAGTTTGCCGCGGGTGACGCGGGCGGCGATCTGCTCGCGCAGCTGCGGTTCGATGATGCGTAGCTCTTCCGGCAGGCGCATCTGCACGTCGAGGTAGCGATGATTGACGGCCCGGACTTCCAGGCTCAACATGCCGCCAGGGAATTCCCGGGTGGCGGCGGCGAAGCCGGTCATGCTCAATATCATGGGGAGCTCCTGTATCGGTATTTTCGAATGCTGGGCCCGAATTGCTTTGCTAAGCTCAATTCAGGGCCAGTGGACACTATAACAACTGCCATTCGATGACTCAATCCAGCAAGCAGACCCCGCTTCCGGCAGGCTATCGGCTAGCCGAGTACACCATCGTGCGCCAGCTGTCGATGGGCGGCTTCAGCGTCGTTTATCTGGCGCTGGATGATGACGACCGCAAATTCGCGATCAAGGAATACCTGCCGCGCAATCTTGCGGAGCGCAAGCAGGATGGCGCGGTCACGGTACCGCACGATCTGGATCGAGATGCTTTCAACCTGGGGCTGAAGTGCTTTTTCGAGGAGGGCCGGGTGTTGTCCGGCATTTCCCATCCGGCGGTGGTGCGGGTCAGCAACTTCTTTCGCGCCAACCAGACGGTGTACATGGTGATGGAGTACGCCGACGGCCGTTCGCTGGGGCGGGAGCTGGAACTGGCCGGAGGCAGGATGGAGGAGAGGCTGATCCGCAAGTGGTTCGCCGCTTTGTTGTCGGGCTTGCGCGAGGTGCACAGCCAGCGGCTGCTGCATCTGGATATCAAGCCGGCCAATATTTACTTGCGGCGCAACGGCGTGCCCCTGTTGCTGGATTTCGGCGCCTCCAGGCAGACGCTGTCGCGCCGCGACAAGCATTTCGCCGCAATGTACACGCCAGGCTTTGCCGCGCCGGAGCAATATGAGAAGGAGCAGCCGCTTGGGCCATGGACCGATATTTACGCGATTGGCGCCTGCCTGTACGTTTGCATGGGCGGAGACACGCCTCAGGCCGCCAAGGAGCGGCAAGAGCAGGATTTGCTGGTTCCGGCGTCGCAGGCTTTTCGTTATCGGTATTCGCGCGAACTGACAGGTTTGTGCGACCGGTGTCTGGAGATGGCGCCGGGCGCGCGGCCGGCATCCGTGCTGGAAATCCAGAAGAGTCTCCAGCAGACCGAGTACAGCGAGCCGGAGCGCCCGCCCGCAGGGGAGGGCAACCGTCTGGTCGGCTGGATCAAGGGGCTGGCCGGCGGCCGGCATCGAGAGGGGTAGGGATGAAACTGTCTATCTTCCAGGAGAGCCGGGTGGGAGGGCGCAGCTACAACCAGGACAGGCTCGCTATCGCGCATTCGCGCGAGGCGGTGATGCTGGTGATGGCCGACGGCATGGGGGGCCACATGCGCGGCGAGGTAGCCGCGCAGATCACTGTGGATTTGCTCTGCGAGCTGTTCTATCAGCAGGCGACGCCGACGCTCAGCCATCCAAACCGTTTCCTGGTGAACGCCATCAGTTCGGTGCATCAGGTGATTCTGGAGTATGCGGCGGATCATCGCCTGCCCGACGTGCCCAGCACCACGGTGGTGGTGGCCATCCTGCAGCAAGGCCATTTGTACTGGTGCCATGTCGGCGACTCCCGGCTCTATTTGCTGGATGGGGGCGGTTTGCGGCTGCGCTCGCGCGATCATTCCCAGGTGCAGCGTCTGATTGACCAGGGGCTGTTGACTGAGGAAGGCGCCAAGACCCATCCCGACCGCAACAAGATCTATAACTGCCTGGGCGCTGCGGGCGAGCCGGATATCGACATCGGCGAGCGGCAGGAGATCGGGCCGGGCTGCTCCATCATGCTGTGCACAGACGGCTTGTGGTCCCAGGTGCAGGACGCCGAACTGGAGAAGATATTCGCTGGGCGCAGCGTCAATCAGGTGTTGCCGGCGCTGATCAATGTCGCCGAGCGGCGGGCCGGCGCCGGCGGCGACAATCTGTCCGCCGTGGCGGTGACTTTGCTGGATGACGAGCTGGAGCTGGGCGCGCGCGACGACGCTCTGGATACTGAGAAAACACAGCCGAACAAAGCGGGACGGCTGATTCTCGAGTCGAATTTGGCCACCATGCATCAGGAAATCCTGGCCAGCCAGGTGGACAAGGACTGCTGAGCGCGGCCGGCTGGTATAATCGCGGTCGATTTTCTTACTCCCGGGGCCTTCATGCGACCTTCCCAACGTAGTGCCGACGCGATGCGCGTCGTCCGTCTGACCCGCTCCTACACCAAGCATGCCGAAGGCTCGGTGCTGGTTGAGTTCGGGGATACCAAGGTGATCTGCACCGCCAGCGTCGAGGAGTCGGTGCCGCCTTTCCTGAAGGGAAAGGGCCAGGGCTGGGTGACTGCCGAGTACGGCATGCTGCCGCGTTCTACCGGCAGCCGCATGCGTCGCGAGTCCGCCGCCGGCAAGCAGTCCGGCCGGACCCAGGAGATCCAGCGCTTGATCGGACGTTCGCTGCGCGCGGTCATCGATCTGGCCAAGCTGGGAGAGCGGCAGATCGTCATCGACTGCGACGTGATCCAGGCGGATGGCGGCACCCGCACCGCCAGCATCACCGGAGCCTATGTGGCGTTGGCCGATGCGATCCAGGGGCTGCGCAAGGCCGGCAAGCTGGCTGTGGATCCGCTGCGCGACCAAGTGGCGGCGGTATCGGTGGGCGTTTCACAGGGGCAGCCGGTGCTGGATCTGGATTACCTGGAGGATTCCGGCTGCGAAACCGACATGAACGTGGTGATGACCGGCAGCGGCCGCTTCGTCGAGGTACAGGGCACGGCAGAGGGCGAGCCGTTCAGCGAGGAGGAGATGGCTGCGATGCTGGCGCTGGCGCGCAAGGGCATAGGCGAATTGCTGGCGCTGCAGCGCCAGGCGCTGGAAGGCTGAGCCCGGATCGCCATCTCCTACGCGATCAAGCCGCCTGCGGGCGGCTTTGTCATTTCTTGCCCGGTTTGCCTGATTTGGCGATGAAAGCCTGCAGCGCTTTGTGGAAGACCGGCGCGGACACGCTCATATTGTCTTCCAGCTTACGGCGCGCGGCCGGCGGCGCCGAGCTTTGCACTGCCACAATAGTGGCCTGGCCATTTTTTCCGATGACGAAGATGGGCGAGCCGCTGTTGCCCTCCAGCGTGTCGCAGCGATGGGTGAGGCGGCCATCGTCGCGCAGAGAAGTGGCTTTGCAGCCGTGGTGGACACGCAGATGGCGCTGGTCGTCCACCGGGTAGCCGCCCTGGGTGACGGTCCAGTTTTGCCTGGCCAGCAACGCCTTCAGCGCCTGAGCGCCGCCGGAGAATACAGGCGTTGTGCCCTGGCTGTTGCCCAGCGGCGTGGCCAGCCGGACAAAGGCAAAGTCTCGCGGCGCGATGCGCGGCGGGATGTATAGCCCGTCTCGCTTGCGGATCAGCCCCTTGAGAAAGGTCTTGTCCACTTGCACTTCCTTGATGCGGCTCAACGCGGTGTATTCCTTGCCCCACAGGCCGACAGTGAAGCTCACGGCGGGGTCGAAGCGGCCTTTTTCGTCGATGAAGCAGTGGCCTGCGGTCAATACCACGTCAGGGGCCACCAAGGTGCCGGTGCAGATGGTGCGGGAGCGGGTTTCCAGTTGGCCTACGCTGCGCCAAGGCGCGCGCTCTGGCTTTTCCAGCACGCGGTCGTCCTTGCCGAAGAACAGGATCTTGTGTTCTTTGCTCAATGGCGCGGCATGGGCGAGGGCGGGGAGCAGGGCGAGGCAGAGTGCAATGCGCGGCAACTTCATCGTGGTGGCTCCTGGAAATGGAAACGGGGCGCCGAAGCGCCCCGTGCAATGCTAAGCCGCCGAGTGATCAGGCGGCGCCGGCACTGGAATTACTTGGCGGCGGAAGCCTTAGCCTTGGCAGCGTGCTTCTTGGCCGGAGCGGAAGCGTCTTTCTTGGCGGCTTGAGCCTTTTGAGCAGCGGAAGCGTCTTTCTTGGCTACGTGCTTTTTGGCGTGCTTGTGGGCAGCCTTCTTGGCCGGAGCGGAAGCGTCGGCCTTGGCGGCTTGGGCTTTTTGAGCAGCGGAAGCGTCTTTCTTGGCAGCGTGCTTCTTGGCGTGGTGCTTGTGAGCCTTCTTGGCCTTCGGCGCGGAAGCGTCGGCCTTAGCGGCTTGGGCTTTCTGAGCGGAGGCTTCTTTCTTGGCTACGTGCTTCTTGGCCTTCTTGGCCTTCGGAGCGGAAGCGTCGGCCTTGGCGGCTTGGGCTTTTTGAGCAGCGGAAGCTTCTTTCTTGGCAGCGTGCTTCTTGGCGTGGTGCTTGTGAGCCTTCTTGGCCTTCGGAGCGGAAGCGTCGGCCTTAGCGGCTTGGGCTTTCTGAGCGGAGGCTTCTTTCTTGGCTACGTGCTTCTTGGCCTTCTTGGCCTTCGGAGCGGAAGCGTCGGCCTTGGCGGCTTGGGCTTTTTGAGCAGCGGAAGCGTCTTTCTTGGCAGCGTGCTTCTTGGCGGCGTGCTTGTGGGCCTTCTTGGCCTTCGGAGCGGAAGCGTCGGCCTTAGCGGCTTGAGCCTTCTGAGCTGCGGAAGCGTCCTTCTTCGCTACGTGCTTCTTGGCTTTCTTGGCCTTCGGAGCGGAAGCGTCGGCCTTGGCGGCTTGAGCCTTTTGAGCAGCGGAAGCTACTTTTTTCTTTTCGGCTTTCTTGGCCTTGTGGATGGCCGGAGCGGAAGCGGCGGCTTTTTCAGCGGCGAAGCCGTTGGCGGACACCAGGCTGAAAGCAGCGGTCAGGGCGAGCAGAGCCAGCTTTTTCATTT
Source organism: Chromobacterium phragmitis (assembly GCF_003325475.1). Lineage (NCBI taxonomy): Bacteria > Pseudomonadati > Pseudomonadota > Betaproteobacteria > Neisseriales > Chromobacteriaceae > Chromobacterium > Chromobacterium phragmitis. The sequence continues at coordinate 875,442 of NZ_CP029495.1, read as the reverse complement.
ACGAAACTCCTAAGTTTCTTTCGATTGGGTTGAAATGGACCCGAAGAAGTCCTTATTCAGGGCCGAATGCTAGCGATGGCAAGGCATGGGCGTCTAGGAGGGGCATGTATCCCAATGTTACAAAATGTACATGCTATGCCGTTGGCCAGCGCAGCACGAAGCGGGCGCCGCCCATCGGCGACGCTTCCACTTTGATGCTGCCGCGGTGGGCGCGGGCGATTCCAGCCACGATGGCGAGCCCCAGTCCATGGCCGCCGGTTTTGCGTCCCCGGCTTTCGTCCAGGCGGACAAAGGGATCGAATACCCGGTCCCGGTCGGCTTCTGGTATGCCGGGGCCGTCGTCGTCGACGATGATGCAGTATTGCTGCTTGTCGATCAGCACGTGGGTGGCGACGACGGCGTTGGCGTGCCGGCGGGCGTTGGACAACAGGTTATCCAGGGCTCGGGTGATCAAATGTTCGTCCGCGGTGATGGCCAGCGCTTCGCCGGACGGCTCTATCCAGTGGATCTTCTGGGCCAGCGCAGCCTGGCCGGCGATGCGGTCGCGCGCCCAGGGCAGCGCGTTGAAGCTGACCGGCTTCAGCGGCGCTTCCGGACGGTCCAGCCGGGCGTGGAACAGCAGCTCTTCCACCAGTTGGTCGATGGCGGTGAGGTCGCGTTCAATCGCCTGCCGCTCTTTGGACTCCTGATCGCCCTCAAGCAGCGCCAATCGGTAACGCAGCCGGGCCAGCGGCGTGCGCAGCTCATGGGCGACGGCGTTGGTCAGCGTTTTCTTGCTGTTGATCAGCGCGGCGATATTGTCGGCCATGTGATTGAAGGCGACGCCGAGATGATGGACGCCGGAGTGAGGCGGCAGTTCGACGCGGGCGGCCAGCTCGCCGTTGGCCAGCCGATCGGATGTGCGCTCCAGTGCCACCAGGTCGCGCCAGTGCGGCCGCATCCACAAGAAGACCGGTATCGCCAGCGACAGGCCCAAGAGGCCAAGCAGCGCGTAATCGAACCACTTGAGCCGGTGGAGAAAGAACAGGTAGCGCAACGGGCCGGCCACCAGCAGGTAGTTGCTGTCCTGCAGCTTCTGCAGGAACAGGTATTTGTCTTCCAGCATCACGATCTCGCCGCGATCCAGCGCCTCCTTGGATTCTTCGTCCAGGATGTAGTTGCTCATCTTCTCCACCTTGACGCGGAAAGTGAAGCCGTAGTCGGCGTTGGCCAGCGTTTCGCTCCATCGATCCTCCGGCACGCCGCGCAGGTCGGCCTCGATCAGCGACAGCGTGGTGCGGAGCAGGTCGGCCAGATAGCGCTCGCCCACGCCGTCCACCGCCTGCTTGTAAACGACGCCGACCATGATGACCGCAACCAGGAAGCAGGACATCAGCAACAGGTAGAACTGGATGAACAGACGGCGCATCCGCGCTTACTCCCAGCCGGACAGCGAGAAAAGATAGCCGCGATTGCGCACGGTCTTGATCCGGAACGGCTCGCTGGGGTTGTCGCCCAGCTTCTTGCGCAGCCGTGAAATGGCCACGTCTATGCTGCGGTCCAGGCCGTCATAGTCTACGCCGCGCATTTCTTTCAACAGCAGGTCGCGATTCAGCGTTTCGCCGGCGTGGCTGGCCAGGAGCCATAGCAGGTCGAAGTCGGAGGTGGAGAGCGGAATCTTCTCGCCGGCGAGCACCACGTCGCGGCTGACCGGATCAATGGACAGCTGGCCGAACACCGCCTTGCGCGAGGCTTTGGCCGCCGGAGCTTCGGCAGGCTGGGCCGGGCGCAGATTGCGCAATTGGGCGCGCAGCCTGGCGACCAGCACTGATGGCGGCGTGGTTTTCAGGATGTAGTCGTTGGCGCCCAGCTCCAGGCCCAGAATCTGGTTCATGTCGCTGTCCAGCGAGGTGAGCATGATGATGGGACCGTCGAACTTGGGACGCAGCTCGCGGCAGATGGAGAGGCCATCCTTGCCGGGCAGCATGATGTCGAGCAGCACCAAGTCGGGAGCTTCGCGGGCGATGGTGGCGAGGGCGGCGTCGCCGCGCGGCTCGATGACCACTTCCATTTCATGGCGGGACAGGAAATCGCTGATCAGTTCGGCGAGGTCGGCGTCGTCTTCGACGAATACGATGCGATGGGTCATGCGGGTATCCATGCGGTTGATTGGCGGTTTGCCGGCAAGTATCGCGCGCCAAGGCCGGCCGCTCAAGTGACAGGGGCCGGAGGGACGGGCGGGGCAAAAGAAAAGCCCTCCGCGGGCGGCGGAGGGCGGAGTGGCGAAGCTTAGCCGTGATGATGCTTGCGGGAGTAGGTGTTGAGCGAAACCACCCGGGTCTTTCCGATGCGGTGGCGGTAGATCTCGCGCAGATAGCACACCGCTTTCTGCACGTGCTCGCGGGTCAGCCGGATGTCGTTGATGGACACGAACTTCTTGCTGTCCCGGATCAGTTCGCGGTACTTCTTTTCATACATTGGTTTGATGGCGAACCAGTTGGTGTCGAGGATCTTGGCCGGGTTTTCGTACTCGTTGAGCAGGCGCTCCAGCACAGTCTCGTCGAAGGTGTCGGCGGTGATCAGGTCCAGTATCGTGTTGTCCAGGCTGTCGTCGAAGCGGTGGTTGCCGTGGGCGAAGCAGCGTTTGATGTAGGCGACGATCAACGTCAGGAAGTCGTCGCTGAGGCAGGGGCTCTTGGCCACCAGCGTGGTCAGCGACAGGTTGGTGGAGGCGCCGATCACCAGCGCGTAACGCTTCAGCGTGGTGCTGGGAAACAGATCGTTCAGGTGGCGCTTCAGCCGGTTCAGATCCAGGTAGGACAGCTTGTAGCCCTTGGGCAGCGACAGGATGGCCACCACCGACGAGCAGTTCTGGAAGAAGAACAGCTGGTTCAGCTTTTCCGCCGCATAGCCGGACTGCTTGTAGTCGGCCAGCGCCGCGCGGTAGTTGGCCGATTCGATCGGCAGCAGGCTGATGCCTTCGATCGCTTGGGTCTGCTGGTTGAAGTGCGGCAGGTCGATCGATCGGTAGAACAGGTCATCGATGTCCAGCTTGTTGACGAAGCCGTCCGAGCCCAGCGGGTCGGACACCACCGATTCGGCGTAGGCCACCGCCACCGGGCCGGCCAGGCTCATGAACAGGTCGTTGGCGTCCAGCCGTATCGTCTCGCCCATGTCGATGCCGGCGCGCAGGAAATAGTTCTCGTCGTAGTCGCTGGTGACGGCCTGCGCGGTGAGGATGTTGAAGATCTGCTGCGAGATGTATTGATTGGCGTGGCGCTCCATAGCGTTGACGTCGAGGTGTTCGATGTTGCCGCCCTCGCTCTCCTCGGCGTAGCGCATGATGTCGTTGGAAATCAGCATCATCGCGTTCCAGGGCCGGATGCGGCGCATCACGCTTTCGGCGCCGGCTTCCTCGTTGTCGAAGTTGTAGGAGAAGTCCCACTCCTCGGACAGGTATTTGCACAGCAGCCGGCCGGCGTTGATGTGCAGCGCCTCGGAGCCTTCGGCGTGCTGGCCCGATATATTGGGAAGGATGCAGATGCCGCTGGTGAAGATGGGCTCGAACACGAAGCCGTAGTCGTCCGCCTGGTCCGATTTGCCTTCGTTTCGGGTCTCGAAGGTCTTGCTCATGTAGGCGTATTGCTGGGCCAGACCGAACTCCGAGGCCATGCCGGAGCCAGTGCCGCCGCCGGCGCTGAAAATGTAGAAATACAGCCGCGACTGGTTGGCCTTGATGCCGCAGGAGTCCACCAGGTAGGAGTGGATCAGCGTCCAGTCCGGGTCGGAGAAGCTCAGCGTGTCCTTGTTGAGGATGATCTTGGCCAGGTACTGGCCCAGGATAGGGGCGTTGCCGGCGCCGCCGGCGTGGACCTCGGCCAGATCCATGATCTTCATCTTGTTGTAGTTGTTGATGAAGTCGCCCTGCTCGCCGCGGCGGGAGAAACGGATGCGGCCCTTGATGTCCTTGTCCAGGTCGCCCAGCATCACCATCGGCTCGATCAGAAAGGCCGGCTTGGCCGCTTTGTGCTGGGACAGCAGATTGCGGCGTATCCAGCGGCGGGGCCGTTGTTCCTGCTCCGGCGCGCTCTTGTCGTCCTGATTGAATTCATTGAGATAGAACTTGCGGGCGTTGTACACCAGGGTGGCCACGTCCAGCGCGATATTGGAGCCGCAGCGGCCCAGCCCGATCAGGCATACCGAGGGGAAGGGCCGCTCGGTGGGGAGGTTCGCGCCATCCTCGGCTTCGCGGGTGAACGCCATGCCGCGCAGCGTGTCCAGGTGCTGCAGGATGCGGTTGGTGTCGTGCTCGATGAAGTACTGGTACAGGCCGTGCTGGCCGCGCTCATTCAGATTCAGCAACTGGCGCGCGGTGACCGTTTGCGGGGGGGCGGCGGCCGGTTCGTCTGGGGTGGTCGGGGGATTCGAGGACTGGTCGTACATAGATTGCATGATCATCCATTCTCTCTTCAGGTTACCCTTGATTCGGGCGGTCGGGCCGATTCGGCCGGCCGTTCCTTTCAGCAGCGATGCTTATGGTGTTTTGGTGTTATTCACATTCCATTGTCAGGTTCATTTGGCATTTTGACCACTAAATTTTGCCGATTGGCGGGCGAGAGCGGGCAAGGTGCGGCTAACTTGCCGCAAAGACGGGTGGGTGGCGCGCGGAAAATGAAAACGCCGCCCGGGCGGGCGGCGTCGAGTAGGGGAGGACGGCGGCTTAGACGCGGCGCGCCAGTTCTTCCGCTTTGCCCAGATAGTTGGATGGCGTCAGCTCCAGCAAGGATGCCTTGACCGTGTCCGGCAGCTCCAGGCTCTTGATGAAGGCATGCAGCGTTTCGCGGGTGATGCCGCCCTTGCCGCGGGTCAGCTCTTTTAACTGCTCGTACGGATTGGCGATGCCGTAGCGGCGCATCACGGTCTGCACCGGCTCGGCCAGCAGCTCCCAGGCGGCGTCCAGCTCGGCGGCGATCAGGGCCGGATTGATCTCCAGCTTGTTCAGGCCCTTCAGGCAGGACTTCAGGCCCAGGATGGTGTAGCCGAAGCCGACGCCCATATTGCGCAGCACGGTGGAGTCGGTCAGGTCGCGCTGCCAGCGGGAGATCGGCAGCTTCTCCGCCAGGTGGCCCATGATGGCGTTGGCCATGCCCAGATTGCCCTCGGCGTTTTCGAAGTCGATCGGGTTGACCTTGTGCGGCATGGTGGAGCTGCCCACTTCGTCCTTCTTCACCTTCTGCTTGAAGTAGCCCAGCGAGATGTAGCCCCAGATGTCGCGGTTCAGGTCGATCAGGATGGTGTTGACGCGCATCGCCACTTGATACAGCTCGGCCATGTAGTCGTGCGGCTCGATCTGGATGGTGTACGGATTGAAGGTGATGCCGAGACCGGTGACGAAGCGGCCGCACAGGCTTTCCCAGTCGATGTCCGGATAGGCCGCCAAGTGGGCGTTGTAGTTGCCGACCGCGCCGTTGATCTTGCCCAGGATTTCCTGGTGCACCAGTTGCTCGCGCTGGCGCTTCAGGCGATAGACGGCGTTGGCCAGTTCCTTGCCCATGGTGGATGGCGTGGCCGGCTGGCCGTGGGTGCGGCACATCATGCCCACGTCGGCCAGTTCGTGCGACAGCTTCTGCAGCTTGTGGATCACCTCGTCCAGCGCCGGCAGCAGCACGGTGTTGCGCGCGGTCTTCAGCATCAGCGCGTGGCTGAGGTTGTTGATGTCCTCGGAGGTGCAGGCGAAGTGGATGAACTCGCTGGCCGCCATCACTTCAGGATTGCCTGACAGGCGTTCTTTCAGCCAGTACTCGATGGCCTTGACGTCGTGATTGGTGCGGACCTCGATCGCCTTCACTTCCTCGCCGTGCTCGACGCTGAAGTTGGCGATCACGTCGTCGATTTCGCGGATGGTGGCGTCGGAGAACGGCTTGACTTCCTCGATGCCCGGCTCGGCGGCCAGCATCTTCAGCCATTCCAGCTCCACCTTGACGCGGCACTTCATCAGACCGAATTCGGAGAACAGGTTGCGCAGGCCTTCCACCTGGGCGGCGTAGCGGCCATCCAGCGGGGAGAGGGCGGTCAACGTAGTCAGATTCATGCTGAGTATTTCCAAACGTGGTTTGCCAAACAGCGGCAGGTTGCAATACAAACGGCGTTCAAACTTGCGATCCATCGCCGCGGCGACGCCCTATCAATGTAGCGTCTGGGGACAGTCTTGCCGGCGGCTTGTCTTCATCTCAAAACAAACGGGCGACTGGCGCCCGTTTGTTTTCGCTTACATGCCGGGCATCATGCCCTTCATGCCGCGCATCATCTTCATCATCCCGCCCTTGGACGAGAACTGCTTCATCATCTTCTGCATCTGCTCGAACTGGTTCAGCAGCCGGTTCACTTCCTGCACCGTGACGCCGGAGCCGGCGGCGATGCGGCGTTTGCGGCTGGCCTTCAGCAGCTCCGGCTTGCGGCGCTCTTCCATGGTCATCGAGTTGATGATGCCTTCAATGCGGCGCATGGATTTCTCGGCTTCGGCGCCCTGAACGCCTTTGGCCATCTCGCCCAGCTGGCCCGGCATCTTTTCCAGAAGGTTGGCCATGCCGCCCATCTTCTTCATCTGCTGCATCTGGGCTTTGAAGTCCTCGAGGTCGAAGCCCTTGCCGGACTTCAACTTCTTGGCCATCGCTTCGGCTTCCTTCTGATCGATGCCCTTCTGCACTTCCTCGATCAGCGACAGCACGTCGCCCATGCCCAGGATGCGGCTGGCAATGCGGTCCGGGTGGAACGGTTCGATGCCCGTGACCTTTTCGCCGACGCCGATGAATTTGATCGGTTTGCCGGTGACGTGGCGCACGGACAAGGCGGCGCCGCCGCGCGAGTCGCCGTCCATCTTGGTCAGGATCACGCCGGTCAGCGGCAGCGCTTGATTGAAGGCCTTGGCGGTGTTGACCGCGTCCTGGCCCTGCATCGCGTCCACCACGAACAGCGTTTCCACCGGGTTGATCGCGGCGTGCAGCGCCTTGATCTCGTCCATCATCGCCTCATCGATGGCAAGGCGGCCGGCGGTGTCGACCAGCAGCACGTCGAAGAAGTGGCGGCGCGCGTGGTCGATCGCGGCGCGGGCGATGTCCACCGGCTTTTGCGACACGTCGGACGGGAACCACTCCACGCCGACTTGCGAGGCCAGCAGCTTCAACTGCTCGATGGCGGCCGGGCGATAGATGTCGGCGGACACCACCAACACCTTCTTCTTCTGGGTTTCCTTCAGCCTTTTGGCCAGCTTGCCGACGGTGGTGGTCTTGCCGGCGCCCTGCAGGCCGGCCATCAGCACGATGGCGGGTGGCACGGCGGCCAGGTTCAGCTCGTCGTTCTTTTCGCCCATCAGCTTGACGAGCTCTTCGTTGACCACGCCCACCAGGGCCTGGCCCGGGGTCAGGCTGCCCATCACGTCCTGGCCCAGCGCGCGCTCTTTCACCTGGGCGATGAAGGTCTTGACGACGGGCAGCGCCACGTCGGCTTCCAGCAACGCCATGCGCACTTCGCGCATCGCGTCCTGGATGTTGGATTCGGTCAGCCGCGCGTTGCCGCGCAGGGTTTTCATCACGCCGGACAGGCGGCTGGTCAAGTTGTCTAGCATGGTGCTGTCCTTACTCTCTGCCAACGAACGGCAGCTTGGTGTAGACTCTCAAATCCATCGATTTTAACACGAGCCGCCCGGGCAGCGCCCGGATTTGATCACATAGCCGATATGACCAGTCTCCTGCTCGTTTTGTCCCTGTTCCTGATCCTCTCCTACGGGGCCTTCACTTGGCACTACCTGGCCAACTGGAAAGGCACCGCGCGCTGGCCGCGCAATCCCCGCCTTGAGCACAGCCTGCTCGGCGCTTTGCTGCTGGCGCAGGCCGTGGTGGTGGTGGCGCCGCTGAGCGCCAGCGGCGGCCTGGCTCTGGGCATCGGCCACGCGCTGAGCTTGATGGTCTGGATCATGTTGCTGATCTACTGGACTTGCAGCTTTTTCTACAAGGTGGAGGGCCTGCAGCTGTTCATGATGCCTTTGGCGATGGCCGCGCTGGCTTTCGCCATCGCCTTTCCCGGCCGCCATCTGGTCAGCGATTTGTCCAACCCGGCTTTCGTCTTGCATATCCTGGTGTCCATGCTGGCCTACAGCCTGTTCGCGATCGGCGCCCTGATCGCCGCGTTGATGCTGATTCTGGAGCGCGCGCTGCATCATCGCCGCGTGTCCATGCTGGCCAAACAATTGCCGCCTTTGTTGACGCTGGAAAAAATGATGTTTCAGGTGATCGCCGTCGGCTTTCTGCTGCTGACGTTGACCTTGTTGACCGGCGTGCTGTTTTCCGAAGAGGTGTTCGGCCAGGCGGCTGCGTTGACGCATAAAACGGTGTTTGGCGTGTTGTCCTGGCTGATTTTCGCAGGTTTGTTGATCGGCCGCCGGCTCAGGGGGTGGCGCGGCAAGGTGGCGATCCGTTGGGCCTTGGCCGGTTTCCTGTCATTGATGCTGGCATACGTGGGCAGCAAGGTGGTCTTAGAATTGATCCTGCAGCGCGGATGAGTCGCTTGTCCGGCGCTGACGATCACAGACCGCACTTTCATTTAGGAGCTTGCCATGAAGAAGCTGTTAGCCGTTTTCGCCGGTTTGCTGTTGCTGTGCAATGTCGCCTTGGCCGCCGTCAACATCAACACCGCCACGCCGCAGCAACTGGAAGCGCTGAAAGGCATCGGTCCGGCCAAGGCCAAGGCGATTGTCGACTACCGGACCAAGAACGGTCCGTTCAAGACGGTGGATGACTTGAAGAAGGTTTCCGGCATTGGCGACAAAACCCTGGATGGCCTGCGCAAGGAAATCAGCGTGAGCGGCGCCTCTGCCGCGCCGGCGGCGAAGCCCGCGACGGCAAAGCCAGCGGCCGCCAAGCCAGCCGCCAAGTAGTTGCCGTCGCAGATACTCGCCCATATCGGATAACGCCACTCCCTCTGAGTGGCGTTTTTATTTTGTATGAATTTTAACTGTCTTGGTTTTTGTGGGAATGGGGAAGATCAAGTGTGTTTAATCGACAACACTATGGCGAATTTTGTTGTTTTTCCGCGTCTGGCAAGGGGCGGGCTTAATGAGGTAACTGGTTTGTAAACAATTGGATAGCATTGTATTGTTGTTTTTTTGCTGATTTTTACCTGTCATGGCAGGGCGTTCTTTGTTTTTTTGCAACGTCAGTCTTATATTGGGTGCAGCGATCGATGGAATATACCGTCGGCACATAAATGTCCGGGCAAACGGCCTAGCCGGGAAGCCAACAGGACACAATCAACTGACTTGAAAGGATTTGCAATGAACAAGAAGCTCATCGCTTTGGCGTTGGCTGCCGCCCTGCCTGCGGCCGCCATGGCCGACGTGACCATCTACGGGCAGATTCGCGCCGGTTACGAGTACAACAAGACTTATGGGTCGACGCTGGCTCTGGATTCCAGCGGCAAGCCGCAGGGCAGTTCGGAGATCAATGACTGGACTTCCCGCATCGGCTTCAAGGGCGGCGAGGATCTGGGCAATGGCCTGAAGGCGATCTGGCAGGTTGAAAGTCGGCTCAATGTCGACGGTACCGGCGCCGATACTTTTGGCACCCGCGACACCTTCATCGGTTTGGCTGGCGACAGCTGGGGTCAAATCCGCTTGGGCCGCCTGTCCAACTATCCGAACATGGATATGGAGCAGGTGGATCCGGGTTATTACAGCGGTCAGAGCGTAGGCGGTCTGGGCATGTTCACCCGCATGGATACCCGCGTGAACAACGCCGTCCGCTATGACAGTCCCAACTGGTATGGCTTCAGCTATATGGCCTTGTTTGGCTTCGATGAGGCCCGCATCGCAGGGTTGGATGGCTCGCGAACCAACCAGCAGTTCGTCAATATCGGCCTCAGCTACGAAAACGCCGGCTACTTCGGCAAGTACAGCTATGCCAGCTGGGGGGACGCTAGCAACGTGGTCGGCAGCAACAAGGATTGGCATCGTCTGGAGGCGGGCTATAACGCCAACAACATTTATCTGGCGTTCGGTTACCAGCAGGTCCAGGGCTATGGTTTCGGCACCTTTTACAACAGCGCTTTGGGAACCATGGCTAATAACGTTGCTGTAGCTGGCCTGGTCGCAGGAGGTAGCACTGCCGCCGCTGCGCAGCTGGCTGTTAATACTACGAAGCTGAAGACCAAGGAGTTGGCGCTGACTGGCGGTTATACCTTTGGCGCGTTCACGCCCTATTTGTCCTATGCCAAAGGCTATAACGCGACCATGGGCGGCACCACCATTAATGATTCTGGTTACGACCAGTTCGTGCTTGGCCTGGATTACGCGCTGTCGAAGCGTACCGACGTGTATACATCCTACGGCCACGTGAAGTGGAAGTACCCGGGCACCGACAACGAAAACTCCTTGGGGCTGGGCCTGATCCATCGCTTCTAAGTCAGAACCCGCGTTGTTTGAAAAAGAGCTGCCTCGGCGGCTCTTTTTTTATCGCCTACGCTCGGAAAGCCTGAAACGGCGAGGCTGCCACGCGTGGCTTCGCATATAATAGCGTCACAGCCTGTACCTGATCATGACCGCAGGGTCGTTACTGGATCGATATCGCTTATGGAAGCTACGGCGGGGATTTCCGGCCTGGGCAGAGCCCTGGTTCAGCACAATATGCTGCTGCAGCAGGATGCGGACGCCATTCTGAAACATGCGGCGGTTTCCCATATCAGCTTTGTCGAGCAGCTTATCCTCAGCAAGAAAATGACGGCCAGGGAAGTGGCGGTATTCGCTTCCCGCGTTTTCGGCTATCCGTTGCTGGACCTGGCTTCGCTCGACATGGACCAATTGCCCAAGGGGCTGGTGGACGAGGAGGTGATCGCTAGCCGCAGACTGCTGCCCTTGCTCAAGCGCGGCAACAAGCTATATGTCGGCACTTCGGACCCAACCCAGACTTCCGCCTACCACGCGATCACCTTCAAGACCGGGCTGACCGTAGAGATCGTCGTGGTGGAGGACGACAAGCTGGGGAGGACGGTCGGGCGTTATCAGGATAGTTCCACTGCGGCGCTGAAGGAGCTGGAAAGCGAAGATTTGGGCGATCTCGAGTTTGCCGATCCCGAAGCGCAGGTGGATAGCGGGCCGCAGGTCGAAGTGGATGACGCCCCTGTGGTCAAGTTCATCCACAAGATGTTGCTGGACGCGATAGGCGTCGGCGCGTCCGACATCCACTTCGAGCCGTATGAGAAGTATTACCGCATCCGCTACCGGGTGGATGGGGTGCTGAAGGAGGTGGCGCAACCGCCGTTGATCCTGAAGGAAAAGATCGCTTCGCGCATCAAGGTGATTTCCAAGCTGGATATCTCGGAAAAGCGGTTGCCGCAGGATGGGCGGCTGAAGCTGGTGATTTCCAAGACCCGGGCGATAGATTTTCGCGTCAGCACGCTGCCCACGCTGTTCGGCGAGAAGATCGTGATGCGTATTCTGGACTCCTCGGGCGCGTCGCTGGATGTCGACCAGCTTGGCTTCGAGGCGGAGCAGAAAGAGCATTTGCTGAAGTCGATCGCCCGCCCTTACGGCATGGTGCTGGTCACCGGCCCCACCGGCAGCGGCAAGACGGTGTCGCTGTACACTTGTCTCAACATCCTTAATAAACCGGATACCAATATCTCCACCGCGGAGGACCCGGTGGAAATCAATTTGCCCGGCATCAATCAGGTCAACGTCAATGAAAAGGCTGGACTGACTTTCGCATCGGCGCTGAAGGCTTTCCTGAGACAGGACCCGGACGTGATCATGGTGGGGGAAATCCGCGACTTTGAAACCGCCGACATCGCGATCAAGGCGGCGCAGACGGGGCACATGGTGTTTTCCACGCTGCATACCAACGACGCGCCCGCCACGCTGACCCGGATGTTGAACATGGGCGTGGCGCCGTTCAATATCGCCAGTTCGGTTTTGCTGATCATGGCGCAGCGCCTGGCGCGCAAGCTGTGCAATCATTGCAAGCAGCCGGTGGAGATTCCGGAGGAGGCCTTGCTGCGCGCCGGGTTTTCCAAGGACGACCTGGCGGAGGGATGGCATCCCTATGGTCCTGTCGGCTGTGAGGAGTGCCGCAATACCGGGTACAAGGGACGGGTCGGCATATTCGAAGTGATGCCCATCAGCGATGCGATGATGCGGCTGATCATGAAGAACGGGACCTCGGTGGATATCTCCGACTTGGCGCGGGAGGAAGGCATGGTCGACTTGCGCCGCGCCGGCTTGCTGAAAGTGATGCGCGGCGTGACCTCGCTGGCCGAGGTCGAGGCGGTGACCAACGACTGAGCGGCAATGAGCGGCGGCGAATAAAGGGAAGGCGGAGCGATGGCGACCACGGCGGCCAAGAAGACGAATCCAGGCTACATCTGGGAATGGGAGGGCAAGGACAAGTCCGGCAAGATGATACGGGGCGAGTTGCGGGCCGAGTCGGAAGCCGTCGCCAAGACCCAGTTGCGCCGGCAAGGCATCAACGTGGCCAAGATCCGCCGCCGGCGCAGCGGCTTCGGCAAGAAGATCACCGAGAGGGACATCACGCTGTTCACCCGCCAGCTGTCGACGATGATGCGCGCCGGCGTGCCCTTGCTGCAGGCATTCGACATCGCGGCCAAGGGCCACGGCAATCCTGCCGTGACTCGGATGTTGCTGGAGGTGAGGGCGGACGTGGAAACGGGCTCTTCGCTGGCCGAGGCTTTCCGCAAGAAGCCATTGTATTTCGACAAGCTGTTCTGCAACATCATCGCCGCCGGCGAGGCGGGCGGCGTGCTGGATACCTTGCTGGACAAGCTGGCCACCTACAAGGAAAAGGTGATGGCCATCAAGTCCAAGATCAAGTCGGCGCTGATTTACCCCTCCGCCATCGTCGGCACGGCTTTCATCATCACCGCGGTGATCATGATCTACGTAATCCCGGCATTCAAAGACTTATTCTCCAGTTTCGGCGCCAATCTGCCGGCGCCTACGCTGTTCGTGATCTGGCTGTCGGACCAATTCGTGCATTACTGGTGGCTGATTTTCGGAACCCTCTTCGGCGCGATCTTCGCCTTTTTCTACGCGTTCAAGCGCACGCCCAGGATGCAGGAGCAGATGGATCGCATTCTGCTGCGGGTGCCGGTGGTGGGCGACATCATCAGAAAAGCCACCATCGCGCGCTGGGCGCGGACCTTGTCCACGCTGTTCTCCGCCGGCGTGCCGCTGGTGGAGGCGTTGGACTCGGTCGGCGGGGCTGCCGGCAATCAGGTATACGCCGAGGCGACCCGGCGGATCCAGGCGGATGTCAATACCGGCTCCAGCCTTAATTATTCGATGCAGCGCACCGACCTGTTTCCCAATATGGTGCTGCAGATGACCTCCATCGGCGAGGAGTCCGGTTCGCTGGACCAGATGCTGGACAAAGTGGCCGACTTTTACGAGGAAGAAGTGGATAATGCGGTAGCCGCGCTTTCCAGCCTGCTGGAGCCGGCGATCATGGTGATTCTGGGGATATTGATAGGCGGGCTGGTGATCGCGATGTACATGCCGATTTTCAAGATGGGTCAGGTGGTGGGTTGATGCTGGACGATATCGGATGGCTGCTGGCCACGCACCCGGCTTGGCTGGTCGGCGTGGCGGTGGTGTTTGGATTGCTGGTAGGCAGTTTTCTCAATGTGGTGATTTGCCGCTTGCCCAGAATGGAGGAGCGGGAGTTTTTGGCCGATAGCGTGGAATATTTGGCCGAGGGGGGCGGATCCTCCTCGCTGCGGCTGGCTGCGCTGCAGGCCCGGCAGGAAATGGGAGAGGAGGCCGAATACAATTTGTGGCGCCCCGCCTCGCATTGTCCGGCTTGCCGGACGCCGGTGGCTCCTTGGCGCAATGTGCCGCTGCTGAGCTTCCTGCTGCTGCGCGGGAAGTGCGGGTCTTGCGGCGCGGCCATCTCCTGGCGCTATCCATTGGTGGAGTCGCTGTGCGGACTGCTGTTCGGTTTCCTGGCTTGGAAGCTGGGCTGGGGCTGGCCACTGGCCGGCGCGCTGTTGTTGACGGCTTTTCTGCTGGCGTTGGCCTTCATCGATCTCGACACAAAACTGTTGCCGGACCGACTGACGTTGCCCTTGCTATGGGGCGGGCTGCTGTTCAATTTGCAGACGGGGCAGGTGCCGCTGGCGTCCGCCGTGCTTGGCGCGGTTTATGGCTATATGACGCTATGGCTGGTGTCGAATGCGTACAAGCTGGTGGCTGGGCGACATGGAATGGGCGGCGGCGACTTCAAGTTGTTGGCGGCGCTGGGGGCCTGGCTTGGGTGGACAATGCTGCCATTGATCGTATTGTTGTCTTCGTTTGTCGGCGCGGTTTGCGGCATCGTCATGCTATCGCTCTCGCGCATCGGCCGCGGGCAAGAAATACCGTTTGGCCCCTATCTGACCGCCGCGGGCTGGATCGCTCTGGTATGGGGCGAGCAAATCGTGAATGGATATTTGTCATGGCTATCCCGGTAGTGGGACTGACCGGCGGCATCGGCTCCGGCAAGAGCGCGGCGGCCGATCGCTTCGCCGAGCTAGGGGTGCCGGTGGTGGATACCGACCGGATCGCCCATCAGTTGACCGCGTCGGGGGGGCGGCGATGGATGAGATCGTCCAGGCGTTCGGCGCAGGCGCGGCGGCCGCGGATGGTTCGCTGGATCGCGCGGCGATGCGGGCGAGGGTGTTCGCGGCTCCGGAGGAGAGGAAGCGGCTGGAGGCTATTCTGCACCCCGCCATTTACCAGGAAAGCGCGCGGCAATTGGCGCTTGCCGACGGCGATTACGCGCTGCTGGTGGTGCCGCTGCTGTTCGAAAGCGGCCGTTATCTGCCGCTGCTCGCGCGCACGCTGGCAGTGGATTGCGGCGAGGATGCGCAGATCGAGAGAGTGATGCGGCGCAGCGGTTTGAGCGCGGACGCGGTTCGCGCCATCATGGCTGCGCAGGTCTCGAGGGAAGAAAGGCGTCGCCGCGCCGACGATGTCATCGACAATAGCGGCGGCATGGCAGAATTGAGGCTTCAAGTTGATGCCAAACACAGTTATTATCTGGCAAATCTTGTCAAAGCATTGTTATAGGGCTTGTTCCAAGCCATGGAGAAGGGCAGATCTGCCGTGATCAGTTTTGAATTTCCTGTCACCGAGCGCACCCGCATTCTGCTCCGCCTGGAGTATCTGTACGGGCGGCTGGCCTACTTCATAGGCAAGGATCATCCACATGATCACCACGCCGCGTTGCAGGTGTTGTTCGAGCTGATGGAGACGGCGTCCCGCGCCGACCTGAAGGCCGACCTGCTGCAGGAACTGGAGCGGCAGAAGCAGATGCTGGAGGCCCTGCGCGACAATCCCAATGTCGCGGAGGAAACGCTGGAAGGCGTGCTGGAGGAGATTGAGCGCGCGTCTTCCCAGTTGCTGGCGCTGACCGGCAAGTTCGGCCAGAACCTGCGCGAGAACGAATGGCTGATGGCGATCAAGCAGCGCGCCGGCATCCCCGGCGGCACCTGCCAGTTCGACCTGCCGTCTTACCACCTGTGGCAGCAGCGCTCCGCCGAGGTGCGGCGGCAGGACCTGCGCCGCTGGGCCGCGCCGTTGATGCCCACTGCCGATGCCGCGGAAATTCTGCTGCATCTGCTGCGAGACAGCGGCAAGAGCTACCATTACGTCGCGCGCAAGGGCGCTTTCCAGCAGATGTCCGGCGGCAAGGTGGTGCAGCTGATCCAGGTTGCCTACGACGATAATCTTGAGCTGCTGCCGGAGCTGTCGGCCAACAAATACGCGCTCAATATCCGTTTCGTCAGCGCGGTGACCGGCGAGGCTCGCCCGCGCCAGACCGAGCAGGATGTCGAGTTCCAACTGACCAATTGCAAGTTTTGAGCGCCATGTCCGAATCCGTACGCGTCGTCGCCTGCCCCACCTGCAAAACAGAAGTGCGCTGGGAGCCCCTGAGCCGCTACCGTCCTTTCTGCAGCGAGCGCTGCCGCCTGATCGATCTGGGCCAGTGGGCCAGCGAGAGCT
Organism: Chromobacterium phragmitis; assembly: GCF_003325475.1. NCBI lineage: Bacteria > Pseudomonadati > Pseudomonadota > Betaproteobacteria > Neisseriales > Chromobacteriaceae > Chromobacterium > Chromobacterium phragmitis. Next base: position 859,418 of record NZ_CP029495.1, on the reverse strand, counting down.
ATCGGGTGCCGGCCGAGGAGGATCATCCTCCTGGAGAGATGCCGCCGACGCATTGAGCCGGAGCGGCGCACGAAAACAAAACCGCCAGACGATCTGTCCGGCGGTTTTGTTTTGGCTATGGCGTTCAGGCGCGGGCGGCCAGCGCGGCGCCGGAGGCGAAATAGCGTTTGACGCCGCTGAAGATGGCGTTGGCCATCTGCTGCTGGAATTCCGCGGTGATCAGTCGTTGTTCCTCCTCCGGATTGGAGATGAAGGCGGTCTCCACCAGGATGGAGGGAATGTCCGGCGCCTTCAGCACGGCGAAGCCGGCTTGCTCAACCGCGCTTTTATGCAGCTTGTTCAGGCCGCCCAGCTGGCCCAACACTGTTTTGCCCAGCTTCAGGCTGTCGTTGATGGTGGCGGTTTGGGTCAGGTCCAGCAGCGTGTGGGCCAGGTATTTGTCCTTGCTGCCAATCTTGGCGCCGCCGATCAGGTCGGAGTCGTTCTGCGTTTGCGCCAGCGCCTTGGCGAAGGCGCTGGTGGCGCCTTTCTCCGACAGCGCGAACACCGAGGAGCCGCGCGCGGCGCGGTTGGGCGCGGCGTCGGCGTGGATGGAGACGAACAGGTCGGCGTTCAGCTTTCTGGCCTTGGCCACGCGCACGCCGAGCGGGATGAACACGTCGTCGCTGCGCGTCATGTAGGCCTTCATGTTCGGCTCGGCGTCGATCAGCTGCTTCAACTGGTGGCCGATCTTCAGCACTACGTCCTTTTCGCGGTTGCCCTGCAGGCCGACGGCGCCGGGATCTTCGCCGCCATGGCCGGGGTCCAGCATCACGATGATGGGACGGTCGGCGTTCTTGGCCTTGGGCTTGATCTGGGCAGGGGGTTGTTCCAGCTTGCCTTTGTTGTAGTCCTGCAAGAGCGCCAGCAACGGGTCGTCCTGCTGGCCGCTGGCCGGATACAGGTCCACCACCAGCCGGTGCTTGTATTCGGCCACCGGGGCCAGGGTGAAGGCCTGCGGCTTGACGTCGGTCTTCAGGTCCAGCACCAGTCGCACGGTTTCCGGGTCGAACTGGCCGGCGCGCGCGCTGCGGATATAAGGGTCGGCGGCGGCGATCTGGCCGCTGATGTCCTTCAGCACGCCGTTCAGCTGCACGCCTTGCAGGTCGATGACCAGCCGGTTGGGGTTGGCCAGCGTGAACTGCTTGTATTGGACGGCGCTGCTGGATTCCAGCGTGATGCGGGTGTAAGTGGACGACGGCCAGATGCGCAGGGCGACGATCTGGCTGCCGGCCGCGAGGCCTTTGCCGCTGACGGCGAGCAGAAAGGTGGCGGCCGCCGCGCCTAGCAGCGTGCGGCGTGTGGGGTCGAAAGTCGATTCAGGCATGACTGTCCGGTTTGGCTCAGGGCTTGAAAGTGATAGGTGCGACCATCGCCGGCGACGGCAAGTTCCAGCGCGATGTCCGGCGCGGGCGCGAGGCCGCGGGCCTTGTCCGGCCACTCCACCAGGCACAGGCTGTCGCGGCCGAAATATTCGCTGAATCCGGCGTCGTTCCATTCTTCCGGATCGGCGAAGCGGTACAGGTCGAAATGATGAACACTATATTCAGGAAAGGCGTAGCTTTCCACCAGGGTGTAGGTGGGACTTTTCACCTTGCCGCGGTGGCCCAGCGCCGCCAGCAGCCCGCGGGTGAAGGTAGTCTTGCCGGCGCCCAGGTCGCCCAGCAGATGGACGGTGAGTCCAGGCTCGGCGGCGGCGGCGAAGGCGGCGCCCAGCGCCAGGGTCGCGCTCTCGTCGGCCAGGCTGCCGCTTTGAACGCTGGTATCATCCATCGCCATGACTGAGAATCCTCCTCAAAAACCGGATTATCCCGAATTGTCGCGCCAAATCAAAGCCTGGGCGCGCGAAGCCGGTTTCGCCGACGCCCGCGTCACCCGCGCCGCGCTGCCGCCGGAGGCGGAGCAACGGCTGGAAGCCTGGCTGGCGGCGGGCTTCCACGGCGAGATGGACTATATGGCCCGCCACGGCGCCATGCGGCTGCGGCCGGCCGAACTGGTGCCGGGCACCCTATCCGTCATCTCGCTGCGGATGAACTACTGGCCGCAGGCCGAGTCCGCCGAGGCGGTGCTGGCCGACCCCGCCCGCGCCTACCTGTCGCGCTACGCGCTGGGCCGCGACTACCACAAGGTGCTGCGCAACCGCCTGCAGAGGCTGGCCGAGCGCATCAAGGGCGCCATCGGCCCTTTCGGCTACCGGGTGTTCACCGACAGCGCGCCGCTGGCCGAAGTGGCGCTGGCTTCGCAGGCAGGGTTGGGCTGGCGCGGGAAACACACGCTGCTGCTGACCAAGCGCCAGGGCTCGCTGTTTTTCCTGGGCGAGATACTGACCGATCTGCCCTTGCCGGAAGATGAGCCGGAGGACGGCCACTGCGGGCGCTGCACTCGTTGTCTGGATGTCTGCCCCACCGGCGCCATCGTCGAGCCGTATACGGTGGATGCCCGGCGCTGCATTTCCTATCTGACTATAGAGTTGAAGGGCGCGATTCCCCAGGAATTGCGCCCCCTGATCGGCAACCGGGTGTATGGCTGTGACGACTGCCAGCTGTTCTGTCCTTGGAATCGGTTCGGCGCTTTAACAGGAGAGGCTGATTTTGCGGTGCGTCATGGTCTGGATGGCGGCAGTCTGGTAGAACTGTTCGACTGGAGCGCGGAAGAATTCCGCGAGCGGATGGCGGGCAGCCCGATCTACCGCATCGGCTATCACAAATGGCTGTCTAATCTGGCGGTGGGGCTGGGCAACGCGCCCACCAGTCCGGAAATCGTCTCCGCGCTGAGGCGGAGGTTGGATTTTCCCGACGAGTTGGTGGCCGAGCCGGTGCGCTGGGCGCTGGCCCGGCATGGCGTCGAATGTTGACGTTCAGGCGCGCGACGGCGCGATCACCAGCGATTCGCCTTCCAGCACCACCTTGTCGCCGACGCGGCATTGGGTGGAGAGGCGCACCCGTTTCTTTTCCGGAATCAGCTCTTCCACGGTGACGCGGGTGGTGACGGTTTCGCCGATGCGCACCGGAGCCTTGAAGCGGGTGGATTGGGACAGGTAGATGGTGCCGTAGCCCGGAAGACGGGTGCCGATCACGCCGGAAATCAGGCTGGCGGTCAGCATGCCGTGGGCGATGCGGGTCTCGAACGGCGTGGTCGCCGCATAGATCTGGTCCAGGTGAACCGGATTGTTGTCGCCGCTGACGGCGGAGAACAGCAGCACGTCGGCCTCGGTGATGGTTTTTCCGGCTTCTGCGCTCTGGCCGACGACGAGGTCTTCGAAATGGACGGTCATGACAGCTCCAGTTGTTTATGACAAGGAAATGCTGCAGTGCGATAGGGCATTGTGACAGTTCCGGGCTGAAATGCAAACCGCGGGGAAATCACGTACTATCGTCGCCGAGTTGCATTTTCACCACGCGTCGCGCCGGCGCGAACAAACCAAACGCTCGTTTGAATTTTGCTTGGGGCATAATCAGGCACAGCTGGCCGTTCTTTGCCTTCCGCGTTCGATTAACCCACAGATGTTTGCTGGAGGAATATGAAAGTTCTAGTCGCAGTGAAACGCGTTGTCGATTACAACGTGAAAGTCCGCGTCAAAGCCGACGGCAGCGACGTCGATGTCGCCAACGCCAAGATGTCGATGAACCCCTTCGACGAAATCGCCGTCGAAGAAGCCGTGCGTCTGAAGGAAGCCGGCAAGGCGACCGAAATCGTCGCCGTGTCCATGGGCGTCAAGCAGTGCGAGGAAACGCTGCGCACCGCGCTGGCGATGGGCGCCGACCGCGCCATCCTGGTGGAGACCGACGTCGAGTTGCAACCGTTGGCCGTGGCCAAGCTGTTGAAGGCGGTGGCGGACAAGGAACAGCCGCAACTGGTGATCCTGGGCAAGCAGGCGATCGACGACGACGCCAACCAGACCGGCCAGATGGCTTCCGCGCTCTTGGGCTGGGCCCAGGGCACGTTCGCGTCCAAGGTGGATCTGTCGGCGGAAACCGTGGACGTGGTCCGCGAGATCGACGGCGGCCTGGAAACCGTCAAGCTGCGCCTGCCGGCGGTGGTCACCGCCGACCTGCGCCTGAACGAGCCGCGCTTCATCAAGCTGCCCAATATCATGGCGGCCAAGAAAAAGCCGCTGGACAAGACCACCCCGGCCGAACTGGCCGTGGACGTCGCGCCGCGTCTGAAGACGCTGAAAGTGGCCGAGCCGGCCACCCGCTCCGCCGGCATCAAGGTGGCCAACGCCGCCGAACTGGTCGCCAAACTGAAAAACGAAGCAAAGGTGCTGTAAGCCATGGCCATTCTCGTTATCGCTGAACACGACAACCAGGGCCTGAAAGCAGGCACCCTGAACACCATCACTGCCGCCGCCAAGCTGGGCGAGGTGCACGTGCTGGTGGCCGGCCACGACGCCGCCGCCGCCGCCGACGCCGCCAAGAGCGTGGCCGGCGTGGCCAAGGTGCTGCTGGCTGACGCCGCCCACTACGCCCACGGCCTGGCCGAGAGCCTGTCCGCGCTGGTCGTCGGCCTGGCCAAGGGTTACAGCCACGTGCTGGCTCCGGCCACTTCCTTCGGCAAGAACCTACTGCCGCGCGTGGCGGCCTTGCTGGACGTGGCCCAGATTTCCGAAATCACCGCCATCGAATCGGCCGACACCTTCGTGCGTCCGATTTACGCTGGCAACGTGATGGCCACCGTGCAGTCGTCCGATCCGATCAAGGTGATCACCGTGCGCGCCACCGCCTTCGACGCGGCCGGCCAGGGCGGTTCCGCCGCCGTGGAAACCATCTCCGCCGGCGCGGACAGCCAATTGTCCGCCTTCGTCGGCCAGGAGCTGACCAAGTCCGACCGCCCGGAGCTGGGTTCGGCCAAGGTGATCGTGTCCGGCGGCCGCGCATTGGGTTCGGAAGAGCAGTTCAAGGCCGTGATCGGCCCGCTGGCCGACAAGCTCACCGCCGCCATCGGCGCTTCCCGCGCCGCGGTGGACGCCGGCTACGCGCCGAACGACTACCAGGTCGGCCAGACCGGCAAGGTGGTGGCGCCGCAGCTGTACATCGCCGTCGGCATTTCCGGCGCGATCCAGCACCTGGCGGGCATGAAGGACTCCAAGGTGATCGTCGCCATCAACAAGGACGAAGAGGCGCCGATCTTCCAGGTGGCCGATTACGGCATCGTCGGCGACTTGTTCGCCGTGGTGCCGGAACTGGTGGCCGAACTGTCGAAGTAAGCGCCAGCCGGGGGCGCGGCCGCAAGCGCCCCCGACCGAGCAGGCAGCATAGCCGCCGGAACACACAACAGCAGCCGGCGCCCAAGCATGAGCGCCGGTTTTTTCATGGCCCGCGCGCCGCGGGCCTACGCGAGAGAAGCAGAGGAGAAGCGCGATGATTTATCACGCACCAATCAAGGACATCCGTTTTGCGTTGAACGAACTGGCCGAGCTGCCGTCGATCTGCGGCCTGCCCGGATACGGAGAATGCTCGGTGGAGTTGGCCGACGCGGTGCTGGAGGAGGCCGCCAAGTTCGCAGAGGGCGTGCTGGCACCGATCAACAAGCAAGGCGACCAGGGCGCCAAGTGGAAGGACGGTGAAGTGGCCGCCGCGCCAGGTTTCAAGGACGCCTGGGGGCAATACGTCGAGTCCGGCTGGGTGGGCCTGCGCGCGCCGGAGGCATATGGCGGCCAGGGCATGCCGGCGTTGTTGGCGGCCGCGGTGGAGGAAATGTGGTGCGCGTCCAATCTGGCCTTCTCTTTGGCGCCGCTGCTGACGCTGGGCGCGATCGAAGCCATCCACCATCACGCGTCCGACGAGTTGAAGGACATTTACCTGCCGATGATGGCCAGCGGCCAATGGACCGGCACCATGAACCTGACCGAGCCGCAAGCCGGCTCCGATCTGGCTCAGGTGCGCTCCAAGGCCGTGCCGGCGGCGGACGGCAGCTACCGCATCAGCGGCCAGAAGATCTTCATCACCTGGGGCGAGCACGACATGGCCGAGAACATCGTCCACTTGGTGCTGGCCCGTCTGCCGGACGCGCCGGCCGGGGTGAAGGGCATCTCGCTGTTCATCGTGCCCAAGTTCCTGGTGGGCGCCGACGGCGCGCTGGGCGCGCGCAACGACGTGCGCTGCGTGTCGCTGGAACACAAGCTGGGCATACACGGCAGCCCCACCGCGGTGATGAGCTTCGGCGACGGCGACGGCGCCGTGGGCTACCTGGTGGGCGAGCCGAACAAGGGCCTCAACTACATGTTCACCATGATGAACCACGCCCGGCTGGGCGTGGGCATCGAGGGCGTGGCGGTATCCGAACGCGCCTACCAGAAGGCTGTGGAGTACGCGCGCGAGCGGGTGCAGAGCCGCGCTGTCGGCTCGCCCGATCCGGCCGGCGTGGCCATCATCCGGCACCCGGACGTGCGCCGCATGCTGATGACCATGCGCGCCCAGATCGAAGCGCAGCGCGCGTTGACCTTCTATGCCGCAGCGGCGCTGGACCGCGCCGCGCGCCATCCGGTGGCGGACGAGGCCGCCCGCAACCAGGCATTGCTGAACTTCCTGATTCCCATCGTCAAGGGCTGGAACACCGAGCAGGCCAACGAGATCACCAGCCTGGCGATCCAGGTCCACGGCGGCATGGGTTATATCGAGGAGACCGGCGTCGCCCAGTACTATCGCGACGCGCGCATCACCGCGATTTACGAGGGCACCACCGGCATCCAGGCACTGGACCTGATCGGCCGCAAGACCGCGCTGGATCACGGCGTCACCGCGCGCGCGCTGTTGGCCGAGGCGCAATCCGCCGTCGCCAAGCTGCAGGCGGCCGGTTTCGACAGCATCGCCGGCAATCTGGCGGCCGCCGTGGCCGACGCCGAGCGCTGCGTGGCCTTCATTCTGGAAACCTTCGGCAGCCAGCCGCAATTGGCCGCAGCCGGCTCGGTGCCGTTCCTGAAGCTGATGGGCATCGTGCTGGGGGGCTGGCAGTTGGGCCGCGCCGCCCTGATCGCCAAGGACAAGTTGCAGGAGGCCGATGCGGACGCCGATTTCCTCAATGCCAAAATCGTCACCGCGCGTTTCTTCGCCGAGCACCTGCTGCCGCAGGTTTCCGGCCTTGCCGCGGCCATCCTGGGCGGAGCCGACAGCGCGCTGGCGCTTGACGACTATCAGTTCTGAACGGGTTTGTTGGACTTCCGGACGCCGCGAGTTTGTCGCGGCGTTTTTTATGCGAAAATGCCGAAAGTTTGCATTTTCCCAGTAAGAATCGCTAAGCGATATGAGGCGGGAATCAATGGGCTGGCGGTTCTGGCGTAAATATTAACGATGACTAAATTTTTATCTGTCATCAAATATTCGAACGAGCTATTGCAAAATCGTCCCCTTGCTGCTTAATCTAGCGTGCCGACAGGGGCGGTTGATCAGCATCATTCACAATACGGGAAGCCGATGGGTTCAGGGGACAAGACAATCACGCGCCGGAGGCTGGATTTCAGCCGTTGGCGCTTGCCGGGCCGGCAGTGGCACAAGGCCTTGCCCGTCCTGGCGTTGGGGCTGACCGCGTATTGGCTGGGCCAGCAGGCGAGCGCGCTGCTCGCGCCGTCCGCGGGCGCTTATCGCGATCTGGCGCCGGCTCAGCCGCAGGCCGCCGCCGCAGCCGCCGCGCAGGGCCATTGGTTCGGCGAGGCCCCGCAGCAGGCGATGGCGGCGCCGCCGCCGGTCCGCTTGCTCGGTGTGTACGCGCCCAGCCGCGAAGGCGTGCAAGGCTTCGCCATCATAGACAGCAACGGCCATCCCGAGCCGCTGCTGCAAGGCAAGCAGACGCCGGATGGCTGGGAGCTGGTCAAGGTGGCGCCCAACGGCATCACGCTGCGCTCCGGCGGCAACGAACAGTTCGTCCCCCTGCAGCAGGGCGGGGGCGGCGCGCAGACCGGCGGCGACATGCCGCAATCGCTGCCGCAGCCGTCTCCGGCGATGCCGCCGGCCCAGCCCATGCCAGGCGCCATGCCGGTGCCGGTGCCGGGCCAAGTGCCCGATGCCCAGCCTCAACCCGCGGTGGATCCCGCCGCGATGATTCGCCAATAAGAGAGTGCAATGCGAATTTCCAAACTCGTCGCCGCCCTGGCCTTGGTTTACAGCTGCAACCTGCTCGCCGCGCCGCAAAACGATACGGTCATGCTCAACTTCGTCAACGCCGACATCGAAACGGTGGTCAAGGCGATAGGCGAGATCAGCGGCAAGAACTTCATCATCGATCCGCGGGTGAAGGGCACGGTCAATATCGTCTCCAGCCGTCCGGTGCCGCGCTCGCTGTCCTATCAGGTGCTGCTGTCGTCCTTGCGGTTGCAGGGTTTCTCCGCGGTGGAGGGCAACGGCGTGATCAAGATCGTGCCGGAGGCGGACGCCAAGCTGCACGCCAAGGCCAGCAAGAGCATCCCGCGCGGCGACGGCGACCGGCTGATCACCAAGGTGTTCGCGTTGAAAAACAGCAACGCCAACCAACTGGTGCCAGTGATCCGGCCGCTGGTCTCTCCCAACAATACGGTGGCCGCCTATCCGCAGTCCAATGCGCTGATCGTCACCGACTACGCCGACAACATCCAGCGCATCGAGTCCATCATCGAATCGGTGGAGTCCGCCGCCGCCGGCGACACGGTGGTGATCCCGGTGCTGTTCGGCTCGGCGGTGGAACTGGCCAACAGCCTGAACAAGCTGATGCAGGAAGGCGGCGCCGACGGCGGCAAGACCACCATCCTGGCCGATGCGCGCGCCAACGTGCTGTTGGTGCGCGCCGACACGCCGGGCAAAATAGGCAAGGTCAAGAGCCTGCTCAAGGTGTTGGACCAACCCAGCCAGGCCGGCTCCAATGTGCGGGTGGTGTATCTGAAGAACGCGCAGGCGGCGGATGTGGCCAAGACCCTGCGTGCCTTGCTGGCGGGAGAGGGCAGCCCGGTGCAGGGACGCAGCACGCTGAGCAACGCGTCTTCCAGCGGCGGCAGCGCCAATCTGATGGCCAATGTCAGCAGCGGCTCCTCCGCCGGCGGCGCCGCTTCCGCGCAGAATCCGGCCGCGGCGGCCGACAACGGCTCGGCCGCCGCGGCCTCGTCGTCATCGTCCTCTCCGTCCGGAGCGGGATACGGCGCGATGATACAGGCGGACAGCAATAGCAACGCGCTGATCCTGAACGTGCCTGACCCGATGTACCAGAATCTGCGCAATGTGATCGATCTGCTGGATCGTCGGCGGGCTCAGGTTTACGTGGAAGCGCTGGTGATGGAAGTGTCGGCCAGCCGGGCGACCAAGATAGGCGTGCAGTGGTCGGCCAATTTCGGCTCCAACGGCTTTGTCGGCAACAGCTTTCCCAAGGCGCCGTCCATCATAGGCAAAACCGACGCGACCAATCCGACCCCGCTGAATTCGTTGGTCAACAGCCTCACCGGCGGCGGGCTGACCGCGGGCATCATCAACAACATCACCGTCGGCGGCGTGCAGATTCCCACCTTGGGCTTGCTGGCCCAGGCGCTGGAGGAAGAGGCGCAGGGCAATCTGGTGGCCAGCCCGCAGCTGGTGACCATGGACAACGAAAAAGCCAAGATCGTGATCGGCCAGGAAGTGGGCGTGATCAGCGCCACTTATCCGTCCGGCACCAGCGGCAGCTCGAACGCGCCTTACAGCACCTATGACCGGAAGACCGTGGGCTTCGGCCTTGAGATCACGCCGCAGATTTCCGAGGGCGGCACCATCCGGATGAAAATCAGCCAGGCGGCGGACTCCATCGACCCGCAGACGGTGACCAACGCCTCCGGCCCCACCTTCAACCGCCGCACGCTGGACACCGTGGTGACAGTCAATGACGGCGGCCTGGTGGCTTTGGGCGGCCTGACGCAGCAGAGCACCGGCAATACCGAGAACAAGGTGCCGCTGCTGGGCGACATTCCCATACTGGGCAACCTGTTCAAGTACCAGGAAAAAACCCGCGACAAGAAGAATCTGATGATCTTCATCCGTCCGACCATCATCCGCGACGAGATCGGCAACCGCGCGGTGGCCGGCGAACGCTACAACTACGTGATGGGAGATGTGATCAAGAGCAGCAACAGCAAGCTGTCTCTGGATCCCAACGCGTTGATCAAGGAGTTGCCGCAAAACAGCATCCGCGGCGCGCTGGACGCGCTGCAGAGCGGCGGCAAGCCCAAGGCCGAGCAATGATGCAAGCCAAGTTCTCCACGCTGCTGCCCTTTCCCTTCGCCCGCGCCAACGGGGTCATCCTGCTGGATGGGGAGGCCGGCCGCGTGCTGCTGCTGCGCGAGGACGCCAAACCCGCGGCCTGGGGCGAGGCGCTGCGCCTGCACGGCGGCGGGCTGTCGGGCGTAGAGACGCTGACGGCCTCACAGTTCGAGAAGCGCCTGTCCGAGCACTACGCCAGCCGCGACGGCGCGGCGGCGGAGATGGTGGACGACATCGGCCAGGATCTGGATTTGAACCAGATGGTGGAATCCTTGCCGACGGTGGAGGACCTGCTGGAGAGCGAGGGCGACGCTCCCATCATCCGCATGATCAACGCCTTGCTGACCCAGGCGCTGCGCGACGGCGCGTCGGACATCCACATCGAGGCCTTCGAAGACCGCTCCACCGTGCGCTTCCGCCTGGACGGCACGCTGCGCGACGTGGTCAGTCCGCATCGCGCGCTGCACGCGGCGATGGTGTCGCGGATCAAGATCATGGCCAACCTCGACATCGCCGAGAAGCGCATTCCGCAGGACGGCCGCATCTCGCTGCGGCTGGGCGGCCGGCCGGTGGACGTGCGGGTGTCGACGCTGCCCACCAGCCACGGCGAGCGGGTGGTGCTGCGCCTCTTGGACAAAGAAAACGCCAAGCTCGACCTGGCGACGCTGGGCATGGCCGCCGACACGCTGGCCTCGGTGGACAAGCTGATCCGCCAGCCGCACGGCATTCTGCTGGTCACCGGTCCCACCGGTTCCGGCAAGACCACCACGCTGTACGCCGCGCTGTCGCGGCTGGACGCCAACCACACCAACATCATGACGGTGGAGGACCCGGTGGAGTACCACCTGGACGGCGTCGGCCAGACCCAGGTCAACGCCCGCATCGACATGACTTTCGCCAAGGCGCTGCGCGCCATCCTGCGCCAGGATCCGGACGTGGTGATGATAGGCGAGATCCGCGACCTGGAAACCGCGCAGATCGCGGTGCAGGCGTCCTTGACCGGCCACCTGGTGCTGGCCACGCTGCACACCAACGACGCCGCCAGCGCAGTGACCCGGCTGACCGACATGGGCGTCGAGCCCTTCCTGCTGGCTTCCAGCCTGCTGGGCGTGATGGCGCAGCGGCTGGTGCGCCGCGTCTGCCCGCAATGCAAGGCGCCGCACCCGGTGCCGCTGGAGGATGATCCCAAAGCCATCCATTACCGGCCGGTGGGTTGCCCGGCCTGCGGCCAGTCCGGCTACAAGGGCCGTTACGGCATCTATGAGCTGATGCTGATCGACGATGCCATGCAGCGGCTGATCCACGACCGCGCGTCCGAACACCGGCTGCGCGACCACGCCGCCCGCCACGGCATGCGCAGCCTGCGCGACGACGGCCTGCGTTGGGTCAAGGCCGGCGAGACCAGCCTGGAAGAAATCCTGCGGGTGACGAGGAGCTGATGGCGGCCTTCAAGTACACCGCCTACGACGCGGCGGGCAAGGAGCAGAGCGGCCTGCTGGAGGCCGACTCCGCCCGCGCCGCGCGCGGGCAGCTCAGGGAGCGCGGCCTGCTGCCGGTGACGGTGGACAGCGTCAACGCCAAGACCGGCGGCGCCGGCAGCAATGTTTTGCGCCGCGGCTTGCCGCGCGCCGAGCTGGTGATGATCACCGAACAGCTGTCGACGCTGCTCAACGCCGGCCTGACCCTGGAGAAGGCGCTGACCGCCGTCACCGAGCAATCGGAAAACGCGCGCAGCCGCACCGTGCTGGCCGCGCTGCGCAGCGACATCCTGGAAGGAAAGAGCTTCGCCCAGGCATTGTCGGCCGCGCCCGGCGTGTTTTCGCCCCTGTATCGCTCGCTGGTGCAGGCCGGCGAGCAGTCCGGCCATCTCGACATGGTGATGTCGCGGCTGGCGGAGTATCTGGACAAGCGGCAGAACACCCAGCAGAAAGTGACGCTGGCGCTGGCCTATCCGGCGGTGGTGACGCTGGTGGCCATCCTGGTGGTGGCCGGCCTGATGAGCTACGTGGTGCCGCAGGTGGTCAGCGTGTTCGCCCAGACCAAGCAGACGCTGCCTTTTCTCACCCGCGCGCTGGTGGCCTGCAGCGATTTCCTGCGCCAGTGGGGCGTGGCGTTGCTGATCTCCATCGTCGCTGCGGTTTGCCTGATCGTCCGCGCGCTGCGCGCGCCGGCGCTGAAGCGGCGCTTCCACGCCCGGGTGCTGAAGCTGCCGGTGTTCGGCCGCTTGTTCCGCGCCCTCAATACCGCGCGCATGGCCAGCACGCTGTCCATCCTGGTCGGCGCCGGCGTGCCCTTGCTGACCGCGCTGGAGACGGCGCGCGGCCTGATGACCATGCTGCCGATGCAGGACGCGGTGGCCGACGCGATGGCCAAGGTGCGCGAGGGCGTGTCGCTGTCGCGCGCGCTGAACGCCAGCCGGCAGTTTCCGCCGGTGCTGATCCATCTGATCTCCAGCGGCGAGGCCAGCGGCACGCTGTCCCACATGCTGGACCGCGCCGCCCAGCAGCAGGAGCAGGAGGTGGAGCGCAAGCTGGCCACCTTCACCACGCTGATGGAGCCGCTGCTGATTCTGGTAATGGGCGGCATGGTGCTGCTGATCGTGCTGGCCATCATGATGCCCATCATCGACATGAACCAGATGGTGCATTGACGGTCCCGTCATCAGAGACCGCATCCCGATTACCCATTGAAGCAACCCGGCGGCGCGCCCGCCGGACACGAAAGACGGAGATACGATGAAACAGCTCAAACACGCCGCCCAACGCGGCTTCACCCTGATCGAAATCATGGTGGTGATCGTCATTCTCGGCGTGCTGGCCGCGCTGGTGGTGCCCAAGGTGATGAGCCGACCGGACGAGGCGCGCATCGTCGCCGCCAAGCAGGACATCGGCGCGATCAGCCAGGCGCTGAAGCTGTACCGGCTGGACAACGGCCGCTATCCGAGCACCGACCAGGGCCTGTCCGCCCTGGTGCAGAAGCCTGCCGCCGCGCCGGAGCCCAAGAACTGGAAGCCGGGCGGCTACCTGGAACGCCTGCCCAAGGATCCGTGGGGCAACGCCTACCAGTACGCCAATCCGGGCACGCACGGCGAAATCGACATCTGGAGCTTCGGCGCCGACGGCGAGCCGGGCGGCGAGGCCAACGACGCCGACATCGGCAACTGGGACAGCGGCAAGTAAGCCGGAGCGTTCGACTTGAGCATGGCGGCGCGCGCGCGCGGCTTCACGCTGATCGAGGTGATGGTGGTGATGCTGATCATCGGCGTGCTCGCCACCACGGTCACCCTCAGCCTGCGGCCTGACACCCATCGTCAGCTGAACGACGAGGGCTACCGCTTCGCGCGCGTGCTGGAACAGGCCGGCGATCTGGCCGAAATGGGCGACACGCTGGCGTTGAGCTGGAGCGGCAAGGGCTACGCCTTCAGCCGGCTGGACGACGAAGGCGAATGGCAGCCGGTGACCGAAGAGTTGCTGGCCGCGCATCAATGGCCGGACGGCATTTCGGGCGAGGGCGCGCTGCTGGACGGCCAGCCGTGGAAGGAAGGCGGGCCGCTGCTTTTGTGGCAGGACGGCCGAGCGGCCGCGCTGGCGCTGAAGCTGGACGGCGCGGGCCGGCGGCTGACGGTGTTGCAATCGCCGCTGGGCCGCGTGACGGTGGCGGACGGCTCATGAAGCGGCAGCAAGGCTTCACCTTGTTCGAGGTGCTGGTCGCGCTCGCCATCATCGCGGTGGCGCTGGGCGCGCTGTTGCGCGCCACCGGCCTCGCCGCCGACAACGCCGCCGGCATGGAGTTGCGGATGCAGGCCAACTGGGAGGCGCAGAATCAGATCGCGCTGCTGCAGGCGCTGCGCCAGTTTCCGGAGCCGGGCAAGGAGGCGGGGGAGAGCAAGGAGGACGGCATCGAGTGGCGCTGGGAGCGCGAAATCTCCGGCACCCCCAATCCCAATTTCCGCAAGGTGGCGGTGCGCATCCTGGCCCCGGGCGCCGGCCATTACGTGCTGGCCGAAGTCACCGGCTATCTGCGGCAGCAGCCGGGAGGCGGCGGGTGAGCGCGCGCCGGCAGGGCGGCATGACGCTGCTGGAGATCCTGGTGGCGATGAGCCTGTTGGCCATCCTGTCGGTGATGGGCTACAAGGCGTTCGGCTCGTTGCTGATCGCGCGCGAGAGGCTGATGCAGACCGGCGAGCAATGGGTGGACGTGGCGCGGGCCTTCCGCCGGCTGGAAAGCGACCTGTCCGGCCTGCAGCCGCCGGCCAACGCCGCCGACCAGCAGCAGGGTTTGACGCTGGGCGCCAGCAGCCTGGTGCTGCAGCCGGACGGCAAGGGCCAGTCGCTGATGCTGGAAATGGTTTCCGCCCGTTATCCGGGCGGGATGGAGCGCATCGTCTACCAGAGCGGCGCCGGCGGCGTCAGTTGGTCGGCGGGCGCGGCCGGCCAGGGCTCGCCCATCGCCTATGCGCTGTTGGGAGCCGGCATGCGCGCGGACTGGCGGGTGCTGCTCAACGACGGCAGCTGGCAAACGGCGTGGCCGATGGGCGACGCGGCCCAGGGGCGCGTGCCGCGGGCGCTGGAAATGCGGGTGATGATGCCGGGCAAACAGCAGGCGAGGCGGATATGGGTGTTGCCATGAGGCGGCGGCAATCCGGCATGGCCGTGATCATGGCGCTGCTGATTGTGGCGCTGGCCACCACCGCGGCCAGCCTGGTGTTGTGGCAGCAAGGCTTGTGGTGGCATCAACTGGAAAACGACAAGAGCCGGGCCCAGCTGAGGCTGGTGGCCGACGCCGGCCTGGGCTGGGCGATGGAAATCTTGCGCTTCAACAACGGGCCGGCCGGCAACGGCGTGGTGGCGCTGTCCCAGTTGTGGGCGCAGCCCTTGCCGCAGACCGAGGCGCAGGGAGTGAAGGTGAGCGGCGCGTTGAGCGATCTGCAGGGGCGATTCAACATCAACTCGCTGGTGATGAATGGCCAAACCAATGTCAAGCAGCTGAAATTCTACAAGCGGCTGCTGAGTTCGCTGAGCCTGCCCACTACCCTGTCCGAACCGCTGCTGAAAGAGCTGCGCGGCGGCAAGGAGGAAGACGACAAGCCATCCGGCGACGGGGCCGCCGCGGCGCCGCAGCCCAACCGGCCGCTGCCACGGGTGGAGATGCTGCGCTGGCTGCCCGGCTATACGCCGGAGGTGATGGAAAAGCTGTCGCCGCACATCGCCGCGCTGCCGCCGTCGGTGACGCAGATCAACGTCAATACCGCGACCGACGGCGTGCTGAAGGCGCTGCTGCCCGGCATGGGAGACGGCAATCTGCTGGTGTTGATGAAGCAGCGGCAGACCAATTACTTCAAGGACGCCAATGATTTCAAGGCGAGGCTGCCGGGCGGCGGCTTTGTGTTTCCGGACGTGGACATCGGCGCCGCGTCCAGCTATTTCCTGCTCAACAGCCGGGCCAGCTACGACAAGGCCAGGCTGTCGATGCGGGCGATGATCTACAGCAATCAAAACGTCGTCAAATTGGTTTGGCGGCAAGAAGGCAACGACGGCCGCGGCCAGCAGGCGCGGTCCGGTGGAGACAAACATGACGACGCTGCGACTCTATCTGCGTCCCGGCTGGCCCGATAGCGAGCCGGGCCTGCCCTGGGCGCTGCTGAACGCCCGCGGCGAGCTCTCCGCCCAGGGCGACAGCGCGCCGGGCGGCTGGCCCAAGGCCGATCAATGCGAATTGGTGCTGCCCGCCGGGCGCACGCTGTTCGCCGAAGTGAAACTGCCGGACGCGGTCAAGCAGCCGACGCCGGCGGTGGTGGGCTTCGCGCTGGAGGAGAGCTTGGCCAACGATCCCGGCGCCAATCTCTACGCGCTGGGCGACGCCTTGCCGGGCGGCCGGCGCGCGGTGGCCGCCACCGAGTCGGCCGGGCTGCGCCGCGCGGTGGCGATGCTCAAGACGCTGGGCCGGCTGTGCGACCGCATCGTGCCGGAAGAATGCCTGCTGCCGGCGCCGCCGCTCGACGGCTGGAGCGTGACTAGGCTGGCGGACCGCTGGCTGGTGCGCGCCGCTTCGCCGTACGCGGCCAGTTTGCCGCGCGGCGGCGCGCAGATTGAACAGGCGTTGTTCGCCTCGCTGCTGGCGGCCGGCGCGCCGGCGCGGCTGAGCGTGTGCGGGGCCGACAGCGCGGAAGAAGTGACCGGGCGCCTGGCTGGCTGGCAGGGCGAGGCTGTCCGCGGCGAGGCGCACGACTGGCGCAGCGGCCGCCGCCAGGGCGGCTACGATTTCGCCCAGGGCGATCTGGCCGCCAACCGCTACTGGCGCGATTGGGCGCCGTCGCTGAAGAAGACCGGCTGGCTGCTGGGCAGCCTGCTGGCCGCGCAAATCGCGCTGACGCTGGGCCAGTCAGCTTGGTTCGCGTGGCAGAAGCACAGCCTGTCGCAGCAAATCCGAGCGGCGGCGACGCCTTGGATTGGCGGCCAGGCGCAGCCGGGCAGCAGCGCGCTGGCGATGACGCGCGCGGTGGACAGGTTGAGGCTGAGCCATGGCCAGCCGGCGCGCGACGACCTGGTGGAGTTGATGGGCGCGCTGGCTTCGGCCAGCGGGCGCGAACTGCAGGCGCGCGCGCTGGAGTACGAGGCCGGCAGGCTCAAGCTGCAGGTGAACGAGGTGCCGGCGGAAAGCCTGGCGCGCTGGCGCAAGCTGCTGGCTGCGCGGCAGATCATGCTGGAGGCGACGAGCAGCCAGCCGGGCAGCAAGCAACTGGTGGTGGCTCGGGAGCCGTGACGATGAAAGCCTACAAACAGCAATTCCTCGAATATTGGAGCCATCGCAGCCCGCGCGAACAGCGCTTGCTGGCTGCGATGGCCGCGGTGCTGGGCGCGGCGCTGCTCTACCTGGCTATCTGGGAGCCGGCGGACAAGTCGCTGCAACGCAACCGCGCGTCGGTCGCGCGGCTGCAGGCGGAGCTGGGCGCGGTGAGCGCGCTGGCCGACGAGGCCGCCAGGCTCAAGCGCCAGCCGGCGCAAACGCCGCTGCCGGCCAAGGAACTGATTCCGCTGCTGCAGCAGACGGCCAAGAGCCAGGGTTTGCCCATCGCCGCGCTGCAATTCAATCCGGAGGGCGAGTCCGGCGTGGCGATGGAGGGCGTGGTCGGTTTCGACGACTGGGTGCGCTTCGTCGGCGTGCTGGCCGCGCAGCAGCAGGTGCGGGTGGTCAACGTCAAGGCGGAGGCGCAGCCGGTGCCGGGACAGGTGAAGATCAAGGCGTTGCTGGCGCACGCGGGGGCGGCGGCATGAGGCGAAGAATATTGAAATGGCTGAGCCTGGCTGCGTTGTTGTTGGCGGGGTTGCTGTCGTCGCTGCCGGCCAGCTGGCTGTCCTGGCCGGTGTCGCGCTACAGCGATGGACACTGGGGAGTGGCCGACGCGCGAGGCACGGTGTGGGACGGCGGCGCCAAGCTGGTGTATCTGGGGCCGGCCGGCGAGGTGCAGAGCATGAGTCCGCTGGCGTGGAAATGGCAACCCAAGGGGCTGTTGTCTGGCTTGCTGGTCTGGCATCTGGACAGCGCCGGCCAGCCCGGCATGCTGCAGCTGGGCTTCTCCAAGCAGGAAGTGAGGGGACTCGCGCTGTCGTTGCCGGTGGCCGCCTTGGCCAATCTGTCCAAGACCTGGCAAGCGGCCAGGCTGGGCGGGGAGCTGCAGCTGAACATTCCGCAGCTGGCGCGCCAGGGCAAGGAAATCAGCGGAGCGTTGCAGGTCGCCTGGCGCGGGGCGTCATCGCCGCTGACCACGGCGCTGCCCTTCGGCAGTTATCAGCTGGACGTGGCGGGCGCGGCCCAGGGCATGAGCTTGACACTGTCCACGCTGGAAGGGCCGTTGCTGATCAACGGCCAGGGCGCGTTGCCGGCCGGGGGGGCATTTCATATGGAGGGCAGCGCCGAGAGTCCGCCGGACAAGTACGATGCGTTGAAGCCGCTGATGCTGATGCTGGGCCAGCCGGCGGGGCCAGCCAGCGTCCACTGGCAGCTGAAGCCGGGCGCGTGAGGATTTTCTGAAAAACGCCGCGTGTCGTATTGTGCGAGTGCAAAAAACGCGGTACTATAGAAAGGTTTAACCAACGGGACAGGCGCGGCGCGTCGTGTCCCGTTATTCACATCAGAATTTTGAAAATCCCTTGGTGTAAAACGAAACCGGCCGCTGCCGGTTTTTGTGTAAGCGCCGAGGCAAAGCAACAGGAGCCAGCCAGTGTCAATCCTCCCCGCAATCCTTGTCTTGGCTGACGGCACGCTTTTCAAAGGTAGTGCTATCGGTGCCGCCGGCCACACGGTCGGCGAGGTGGTATTCAATACCGCCATCACCGGTTACCAGGAAATCCTCACGGACCCTTCCTATACCAGGCAGATCGTCACTCTCACTTACCCGCACATCGGCAATGTCGGCGCGAATTCGGAAGACACCGAATCCCGCGCCGTTTTTGCATCCGGCCTGATCATTCGCGATCTGCCGCTGCTGCACAGCAACTTCCGCGCCGAAGATTCGCTGTCCGATTACCTGAAGAAGCACAATGTCGTCGCCATCGCCGACATCGACACCCGCAAGCTGACGCGCATCCTGCGCGAGAAGGGCGCCCAGGCCGGCTGCATCATGGCCGGCGACATCGACGAGGCCAAGGCCTTGGAGCTGGCGCGCGGCTTCGGCTCCATGGCCGGCCAAGACCTGGCCAAGGTGGTCAGCTGCCAGAAGCCCTACGCCTGGACCGAGAAGCAATGGAAGCTGGGCGCAGGCTATCAGATCCAGGCTTCCACCCGCTTCCACGTGGTGGCCTACGATTTCGGCGTCAAGCACAACATCCTGCGCATGCTGGCCGAACGCGGCTGCCAGCTGACCGTGGTGCCGGCCCAAACCCCGGCCGCAGACGTGCTGGCGATGAATCCGCACGGCGTATTCCTGTCCAACGGCCCCGGTGATCCGGAGCCGTGCGATTACGCGATTGCCGCGATCCGCGGCATCCTGGAGAGCAAGCTGCCGGTATTCGGCATCTGCCTGGGCCACCAGCTGCTGGGCCTGGCTTCCGGCGCCCGGACTTCCAAGATGAAGTTCGGCCACCACGGCGCCAACCACCCGGTGCAGGATCTGGATTCCGGCCGCGTGATGATCACCAGCCAGAACCACGGCTTTCAGGTGGATGAGACCAGCTTGCCGGCCAACGTCCGCGTCACCCACCGCTCGCTGTTCGACGGCACGGTGCAGGGCATCGCGCTGACCGACCGCCCGGCCTTCTCCTTCCAGGGCCACCCGGAAGCGAGTCCGGGACCGGAGGACGTCGCCTACCTGTTCGACCGCTTCATCGCGGCGATGGCGGAACGGAAGTAAGGGCGGAATAGCGATATGTTGGGCATTACCGACCTTACCACCTACCTGATCGGCACCATCATCGTGATCATGCTGCCGGGGCCCAATGCCATGTATGTGCTGTCGGTGGCGGCGCAGCGCGGCAAGCGCGCGGGCTTCGCCGCGGCGGGCGGCGTGGTCAGCGGCGACTTCATCCTGATGACGCTGGCGGCCACCGGCGCGGCCGGCCTGCTGCAGGCCAACCCGGCGCTGTTCGCGGTGGTCAAGTACATCGGCGGCGGCTACCTCGCCTGGCTGGGCATCAATATGCTGAAGTCGGGCATCGTCGCCTGGCGCCGCGCGCGCCGCGGCGAGGCGTCGCCGGCGGCCGCGTCGGCGCTGTCCGGCGGCCATCCGTACCGCAAGGCGCTGCTGATCAGCCTGATGAACCCGAAGGCCATCTTGTTCTTCGTGTCCTTCTTCGTGCAGTTCGTCGATCCAGCTTACCCGCATCCGGCAGTGACCTTCGTGGCGCTGGGCGCCATCGTGCAGGGCTGCAGCATCGCCAATCTGTCGATGCTGATCCTGCTGGGCGACAAGCTGGCAGCAGCCTTCCGTCGCCGCCGCAAGCTTACGGCGGCGCTGGGCGGATCGGTGGGCGCGGTCTTCGTCGGATTCGGCGCCAAGCTGGCCGCGGCCAGCCTGTAAGGCCATATTGAATACGCCGCGCCGCCGGGGAGGGGGCGCGGCCCGAGAATACAAGTCATCAAAGAGTAGAAGCCATGCCAAAGCGTACCGACATCAAAAGCATTCTGATCATTGGCGCCGGCCCGATCGTCATCGGCCAAGCCTGCGAGTTCGACTACTCCGGCGCCCAGGCCTGCAAGGCGCTGCGCGAGGAGGGCTACAAAGTCATCCTGGTCAACTCCAATCCGGCCACCATCATGACCGACCCGGACATGGCCGACGTCACCTATATCGAGCCCATCAGCTGGCCGGTGGTGGAAAAGATCATCGCCAAGGAGCGTCCGGACGCCATTCTGCCGACCATGGGCGGCCAGACCGCGCTGAACTGCGCGCTGGACCTGGCCAAGCACGGCGTCCTCGAAAAATATAAAGTCGAGCTGATCGGCGCCACCGAAGACGCCATCGACAAGGCCGAGGACCGCGGCCGTTTCAAGGAGGCGATGGCCAAGATCGGCCTGTCCTGCCCGCTGTCCTTCGTCTGCCACACCATGGAAGAGTCGCTGGAGGCGCAGACCAAGGTCGGCTTCCCGACGCTGATCCGCCCGTCCTTCACCATGGGCGGCTCCGGCGGCGGCATCGCCTACAACAAGGAAGAATTCCTGGCGATCTGCGAGCGCGGTTTCGAAGCTTCCCCCACCCATGAGCTGCTGATCGAGCAATCGGTGCTGGGCTGGAAGGAATACGAGATGGAAGTCGTTCGCGACAAGAACGACAACTGCATCATCATCTGCTCCATCGAAAACTTCGATCCGATGGGCGTGCACACCGGCGACTCCATCACCGTGGCCCCGGCGCAGACCTTGACCGACAAGGAATACCAGATCATGCGCAACGCCTCCTTGGCGGTGCTGCGCGAGATCGGCGTGGATACCGGCGGCTCCAATGTGCAGTTCGCCACCAATCCGGCCACCGGCGAGATGATTGTCATCGAAATGAACCCGCGCGTGTCGCGTTCGTCAGCGCTGGCGTCCAAGGCCACCGGCTTCCCGATCGCCAAGATCGCCGCCAAGCTGGCGGTCGGCTTCACGCTGGACGAACTGAAGAACGACATCACCGGCGGCGCCACCCCGGCCTCGTTCGAGCCGTCCATCGACTACGTGGTCACCAAGATTCCGCGCTTCGCCTTCGAGAAATTCCCGCAGGCCGACGACCGCCTGACCACCCAGATGAAATCGGTGGGCGAGGTGATGGCCATGGGCCGCACGCTGCAGGAATCGATGCAGAAGGCGCTGCGCGGCCTGGAAACCGGCCTGTCCGGCTTCGACTCGGTCACGACTGACGAAGCCGCCATCCGCCACGAACTGGGGGCGCCGGGACCGGAGCGCATCCTGTACGTGGCCGACGCCTTCCGCATCGGCATGAGCCGCGACGACATCCACGCAGTGAGCAAGATCGATCACTGGTTCCTGGCCCAGATCGAAGACATCGTCGGCGAAGAAAAAGCGCTGGCCGGCCGCAAGGTCGAGGAGATGGAATACAGCGAATTGCGCCGCTTGAAGCGCAAGGGCTTCTCCGACCGCCGCCTGGGCGAGCTGCTCTCCACCGACCAGGCCGCCGTGCGCGCCAAGCGCTGGAGCCTGAAGCTGCATCCGGTGTACAAGCGTGTGGACACCTGCGCCGCCGAGTTCGCCACCAATACTGCTTACATGTACTCCAGCTACGAGGAGGAGTGCGAGTCCAATCCGTCCGACCGCAAGAAGGTGATGGTGCTGGGCGGCGGGCCGAACCGCATCGGCCAGGGCATCGAGTTCGACTACTGCTGCGTGCACGCGGCTTTGAGCCTGCGCGAATCCGGCTTCGAGACCATCATGGTCAACTGCAACCCGGAAACCGTGTCCACCGACTACGACACTTCGGACCGTCTGTATTTCGAGCCGCTGACGCTGGAGGACGTGCTGGAAATCTGCCGCATCGAGAAGCCGTTCGGCGTGATCGTGCAGTACGGCGGCCAGACCCCGCTGAAGCTGGCGCGCGCGCTGGAAGCCAACGGCGTGCCCATCATCGGCACCTCGCCGGACATGATCGACGCCGCCGAGGACCGCGAGCGTTTCCAGAAGCTGCTGAACGAGCTGGGTCTGAAGCAGCCGCCGAACCGCACCGCGCGCGCGCCGGCCGAGGCGATGAAGCTGGCCGAGGAAATCGGCTACCCGCTGGTGGTGCGCCCGTCCTACGTGCTGGGCGGCCGCGCGATGGAAATCGTCCATGAGCCGGCCGATCTGGAACGCTATATGCGCGAGGCGGTCAAGGTATCCAACGACAGCCCGGTGCTGCTGGACCGCTTCCTCAATGACGCCATCGAAGTGGACGTCGACTGCGTGTCCGACGGCGAGCAAGTGGTGATCGGCGGCATCATGCAGCACGTGGAGCAGGCCGGCGTCCACTCCGGCGACTCCGCCTGCTCCCTGCCGGCCTACAGCCTGTTCCCGGCCATGCAGGATGAGATCCGCCGCCAGACTGTAGCCATGGCCCGCGCGCTGAACGTGGTGGGCCTGATGAATGTGCAGTTCGCCATTCAGGGCGAGACCATCTACGTGCTGGAAGTGAATCCGCGCGCCTCGCGCACCGTGCCCTTCGTCTCCAAGGTGACCTCGGCGCCGCTGGCCAAGATCGCCGCCCGCGCCATGGCCGGCATCAGCCTGGCCGAGCAGGGCTTCACCAAGGAAGTGATTCCGCCGTTCTACGCGGTGAAGGAAGCCGTGTTCCCCTTCATCAAGTTCCCGGGCGTGGACACCATTCTGGGGCCGGAAATGAAGTCCACCGGCGAGGTGATGGGCGTGGGCAAGACCTTCGCCGAAGCCTACGTCAAGGCGCAGCTGGGCGCGGGCGACCGCCTGCCCAAGACCGGCAAGGTGTTCCTGTCGGTGCGCGACGGCGACAAGAACGGCGCGGTGGACGTGGCGCGCGAATTGCAGCGCCTGGGCTTCGGCGTCTGCTGCACCCGCGGCACCGCCAAGCATCTGGCCGACGCCGGCCTGATCGTGCAGGTGGTGAACAAGGTGAACGAAGGCCGCCCGCACATCGTCGACATGATCAAGAACGGCGAAGTGGATCTGGTGATCAATACCGTGGACGAGAAGCGCACCGCGATCCAGGACAGCCACTCCATCCGCCGCTCCGCGTTGCAGGCGCGCGTGCCGCAGTACACCACCTTGTCCGCCGCCAAGGCGGTGTGCGTGGGCATGAGCCACGCCGAGGCCTTCGATGTGTACAGTGTGCAGCAGCTGCATGCGCAGATCGCCGGCTGAGCAGGGAGATCATCGGTAGGCTTTGATGCGGAAGCGATTTGCCGTTACAATTCCGCTCAAACCCGCTTGCCCAAGCCGCCGTCCTGTACGGCGGCTTGTGCTTTTGATGAAGGCGGACAACCGCCCGTGGAGAATACTGTAATGATCAAAGTCCCGTTGACTGTACGCGGCGCCGAGCTTCTGAAGGAAGAACTGCAACGTCTGAAGAGCGTGGAGCGTCCGTCGGTGATCGAGGCGATCGCCGAGGCTCGTTCCCATGGCGACCTGTCGGAAAACGCCGAGTACGACGCCGCCAAGGAGCGTCAGGCGTTTGTCGAAGGCCGCATCGCCGAGCTGGAAGGCAAGCTGTCCAACGCCGTGATCATCAATCCGGTGGAGCTCAACGCCGATGGCCGCGTGGTGTTCGGCGCCACCGTCGACCTGATGGATCTGGAAACCGAAGAGAGCGTCACCTATCAGATCGTCGGCGACGATGAGGCCGACATCAAGGTGTGCAAGGTGTCGGTGAATTCGCCGATATCGCGCGCGCTGATCGGCAAGGAAGCCGGCGACGTGGCGGAGGTAGTGGCCCCGGGCGGCATCCGCGAGTACGAAGTGCTCGACGTCAAGTACATCTGATACGAATCCAAACCGCGCGCGATGCATCCCATCGCGCGTTTTTCCGTGCTGCGTCTGTTGCTGGAGGGAGAGATGGACGGCTTGCGTGCTATTGCCAAGACCTTCTGGATTGGCGGTTTGTGGGTGATCGGCCTGATCGTGGCGCCGGTGCTGTTCAAGTCGCTGGACGCGGTGACTGCCGGCATGGTGGCGGGGCGGCTGTTCTCGGCCATCGCCTGGGTGGGGCTGGTGTGCGGGGTGTTCCTGCTGGTGGACCAGGTATGGCGCAATGGCGTGGCGGGCTTGAAGCAGGGCGGCTTCTGGCTGATCGTCGGCATGCTGGCCTGCACGCTGATCAACCAGTTCGGCGTGGCGCCCATCATCGTCACCTTGAAGCAGCAGATGAACCACGCGGCGGAGGGGCTGTTCGGGGGCGGCTTCGCCACCTGGCACGCGATCTCCAGCCTGATCTATCTGGTTCAGAGCCTGCTTGGCCTGTTCTACCTCTGGCGCGGAGAATAAGCCGGACACGAAAAAGCGGTGGCTGGGCCACCGCTTTTTTCATCCGCCGGGCGGGAGGAGGGGTCAGTCCTTCATCGCCTGCTTGTTCTTCGGCAGCGTGATGCGCGCCTTGTCGCTGGGGCGCCACAGCACCAAGAGCTTGCCGATGTGTTGCACCGGCGCGCAGCCCAGTTCGTCGCAGATTTGCTCGAACATGGCCACGCGGGCGTCGCGGTCGTCGCCCAGCACGCGCACCTTGATCAGTTCGTGGGCGTCCAGGCTGATGGCGATTTCGCGCACCACGGCTTCGGTCAGGCCGTTGTTGCCTATCATCACCACCGGGTCGATGCCGTGCGCCAGACCCTGCAGGTACTTGCGCTGAAACGGCTTGAGTTCAATTTTCATGGAAATACGGAATTCAAAGCAAAACGCGATTCTACTAGAATTTGCCCCTCGCCCCCAAATTTGGCCCCGAATTAACCGAAAAACAACAGGATAGCGTCTGGAGCGCCCCGCATCGGCTATCCTGAGCATTGACACGATAGAAAGCGCCGAGATGGCTAGAAGCAAGAGCAGCAACAACTGGTTGCAGGAACACGTCAACGATCAATATGTGCACATGGCGCAAAAGGATGGCTACCGCGCCCGCGCCGCTTACAAACTGCTGGAAATCAACGACAAGGACAAGCTGATCCGCCCCGGCACCGTGCTGGCCGATCTGGGCTCCACGCCGGGCAGCTGGTCGCAGGTGGCGGCGCGCATCGTCGGCGACGCTGGCAAGGTGTTCGCGCTGGACATCCTGCCGATGGACCCGGTTCCGGGCGTGGACTTCATTCAGGGCGACTTCCGCGAGGAGGAGGTTTTGCGCGAGTTCGAGCAATTATTGGGCGGCCGCGCGCTTGATCTTGTAATTTCCGACATGGCGCCCAATATGTCAGGGATGAGCGCCATCGACCAGGCCAGGAGTTTCCTGCTATGCGAGCTGGCGCTGGATTTCGCGCGCGATCATTTGAAACCTGGGGGACATTTTCTCGTCAAAGTGTTCCAGGGCAGCGATTTCCAGTCCTACCTCAAGGCCATGCGCGAGCTGTTCGAAGAGGTGGTGACGCGCAAGCCCAAGGCGTCGCGCGACCGCTCCAGCGAAATCTACTTGCTGGGCAAGGGTCGCCGCTGACATAAAAGGGCGCGCAGCGTACAATCGTAGCCATTCAAAACAAGCAACCAAAAAGTCAGGGCACACAGGAGTCCGCTACTCGTGAACAATATCGGCAAAAACATCGCCATCTGGGTGATCATCGGCTTGGTGCTGATGACGGTGTTCAATCAGTTCAACAAACGACAGGACACCCAGAACCAGCTCGAATACTCGCAGTTCGTCAGCGATGTCGAGTCGGGCAAAGTGCAATCCCTGACCATAGAAGGACATCCGCTGCGCGGCCAGTGGCTGAAGGGCAAACTGACCGACGGCACGGCGTTCTCCACTTTCGCGCCGTACGACCCGCAACTGATCGAAGACCTGATCAAGAACAACGTTCGCTTCTCCGCCAAGCCGGAGGAAGAACCGTCCATGCTGATGAGCATCTTCATCAGCTGGTTCCCGATGCTGCTTTTGATCGGCGTATGGGTGTTCTTCATGCGCCAGATGCAGGGCGGCGGCAAGGGCGGCGCGTTCTCGTTCGGCAAGAGCAAGGCGCGCATGCTGGACCAGGATGCCAATACCGTGGTGTTCGCCGACGTGGCCGGCTGCGACGAGGCCAAGGAAGAGGTGAAGGAGATCGTCGACTACCTGCGCGACCCTTCCCGCTACCAGAGCCTGGGCGGCCGCATCCCGCGCGGCATCCTGCTGGCCGGCTCTCCCGGCACCGGCAAGACGCTGTTGGCCAAGGCCATCGCCGGCGAGGCCAAGGTGCCGTTCTTCAGCATCTCCGGCTCCGACTTCGTCGAAATGTTCGTCGGCGTGGGCGCGGCCCGCGTGCGCGACATGTTCGAGCAGGCCAAGAAAAACTCGCCGTGCATCATCTTCATCGATGAAATCGACGCGGTCGGCCGCCAGCGCGGCGCGGGTCTCGGCGGCGGCAACGACGAGCGCGAGCAGACGCTGAACCAGTTGCTGGTGGAAATGGACGGTTTCGACACCAATTCCACGGTGATCGTGATCGCCGCCACCAACCGTCCGGACGTGCTGGACCCGGCGCTGCAGCGTCCGGGCCGCTTCGACCGCCAGGTGATCGTACCGCTGCCGGACATCCGCGGCCGCGAGCAGATCCTGAACGTCCACATGCGCAAGGTGCCGATCGCGGCCGACGTCAACGCCGACGTGATCGCGCGCGGCACGCCGGGTTTCTCCGGCGCCGATCTCGCCAACCTGATCAACGAGGCCGCCTTGTTCGCCGCCCGCCGCAACAAGCGCCTGGTGGACATGGAGGATCTGGAATCCGCCAAGGACAAGATCATGATGGGCGCCGAGCGCCGCAGCATGGTGATGACCGAGGAAGAGAAGCGCAATACCGCTTACCACGAGTCCGGCCACGCGGTCGTCGCCAAGCTGCTGCCGAAGTCCGACCCGGTGCACAAGGTCACCATCATCCCGCGCGGCCGCGCGCTGGGCGTGACCATGCAGTTGCCGGAGCAGGACCGTTTCGCCTACGACCGCGGCTACCTGATGGACCGCCTGGCCATCCTGTTCGGCGGCCGCATCGCGGAAGAGCTGTTCATGAATCAGATGACCACCGGCGCCAGCAACGACTTCGAGCGCGCGACGCAGATGGCGCGCGACATGGTGACCCGCTACGGCATGTCGGACAAGCTTGGGCCGATGGTGTACGGCGAGAACGAGGGCGAAGTCTTCCTCGGCCGCTCGATCACCACCCACAAGAACCTGTCCGAGGCGACGCTGCAGCAGGTCGACGCCGAAATCCGCCGCATCATCGACGAGCAGTACGCGCTGGCGCGCCGCCTGCTGGAAGAGAATCGCGACAAAGTGGAGGCGATGACCGCCGCGCTGCTGGAATACGAAACCATCGACGCCGAGCAGATCAACGACATCATGGACGGCAAACCGCCGCGTCCGCCCAAGCCGGGCTCAGGCTTCGCCGCCAAGGCGGAAGACAAGCCGGCAGAGCCGGAAGAGCCGGCGGCTTCGTCGGCCACCTCCGATCCGGCCCAGGAGGTCTGATCCATCCCGTAGTCCTCGACCGGGCAAGCCTTCGCGGGCTTGCCCGGTTTTGCATTCCGCTTCTCGGTCGAGCGGAGCCCAGGAACGAAAGCCGAATGAAAACCTTGCAATGCGGGCGCTTCGCGCTCGATCTGTCCCGTCCGCTGGTGATGGGCATCCTCAATGTCACGCCGGATTCCTTCTCCGACGGCGGCCGCTTCAATCGCGTCGACGACGCGCTCGCGCGCGCCGAATCCATGCTGGCCGAAGGCGCGGATATCCTGGATATCGGCGGCGAATCCACCCGTCCGGGCGCGCCCTATGTCAGCCCGGAAGAGGAGATGGCGCGCGTGATGCCGGTGCTGGAGAAACTGCGCGGCATCGGCGCGCCGCTATCGCTGGACACCCGCCGCGCGGAAGTGATGCGGGAGGCGATCCAGCTCGGCGCGGTGGATCTGATCAACGATGTGTCGGCGCTGGAGGACGAAGGCGCGTTGCCCTTGGCGGCGGGCAGCCGGGCCGCGGTCTGCCTGATGCACAAACAGGGCAATCCCGACTCCATGCAGGACCGGCCGGCCTACGAGGACGTGGTCGCCGAAGTGGGCGGTTATCTGCAACGCCGGGTGCGGCTGTGCCTGGATGCCGGCATCGAGCGCGAGCGGCTGTTGGTCGATCCCGGCTTCGGCTTCGGCAAGACGCTGGAGCACAATCTGGCGCTGCTCGCGCGTTTGGGCGAGATTGAGAAGATCGCCGGCGCGCCGCTGCTGGTGGGCCTGTCGCGCAAGTCCATGCTGGGCTTGATCACCGGCGAGCAGTTGCCGGCCGAGCGGCTGGGCGCCAGCGTCGCCGCGGCGCTGGAGTCGGCGCGGCGAGGCGCGGCGGTGGTGCGCGTGCATGATGTGAAAGCCACCCGCCAGGCGCTGCAGCTGTGGCAGGCGCTGGCCCAATCTTGATTTGAGGCTGGTTTTTCCGCGCCGGCCAATGGCAAAATGGCGGTCGATGCGCCTGTTCCAGGCATGAACCGAATACTAGAGAACACAGAATGAGTCGCAAATATTTCGGCACCGATGGCGTGCGCGGCGAGGTCGGCAAGTTTCCGATCAATCCCGATTTCGTGATGAAGCTCGGTTACGCGGCAGGGCGCGTGCTGGTCAAGCATGACCAGGACAGCCGTCCCACCGTGCTGATAGGCAAGGACACCCGCATTTCCGGCTACATGCTGGAGGCGGCGCTGCAGGCGGGCTTCACCGCCGCCGGCGTCAACGTGCTGCTGACCGGTCCGCTGCCGACCCCAGGCATCGCCTACCTGACCCGCGCGCTGCGCCTGGAGGCGGGCGTGGTGATCTCGGCGTCGCACAACCCGTTCCAGGATAACGGCATCAAGTTCTTCGCCGAAGGCGGCAACAAGCTGGACGACGCGCTGGAGCTGGAAATCGAGGCGATGCTGGAACAGCCCATGCACACCAATCCGTCGCTGGAGCTGGGCCGCGCCCGCCGCATCGACGGCGCCGCCGAGCGTTACATCGAGTTCTGCAAGAGCACCTTTCCCAACGAGCTGAGCCTGAAGGGAATGAAGCTGGTGGTGGACTGTGCCAACGGCGCCACCTACCACATCGCGCCCAAGGTGTTCCACGAGTTGGGCGCCGAGCTGGTGGAGATCGGCTGCGAGCCCAACGGCTACAACATCAACGACAAGGTGGGCGCCACCTATCCCAAGACGCTGCAGATGGCGGTGCTCGAGCATCAGGCCGACTTCGGCGTCGCGCTGGATGGAGACGGCGATCGACTGATCATGGTGGATGCGGTCGGTCGCGTCTACGACGGCGACCAGCTGATCTACGTGATCGCCAAGGCCCGCGCGGCGCGCGGCGAACTGAAAGGCGGCGTGGTCGGCACCGTGATGACCAATCTGGCGATGGAGCTGGCGCTGGGGAAGCAGGGCGTGCCCTTCGGCCGCGCCAAGGTGGGCGACCGCTACGTGCTGGAAATGCTGCATGCCGATGGCTGGCAGGTGGGCGGAGAGGCCTCCGGCCACATCCTGTGCCTGGACAAGCACAGCACCGGCGACGGCATCATTTCCTGCCTGCAGGTGCTGGCCAGCCTGATGCAGCTGGACATGAGCCTGGCCGAGATTTGCGCCGACTGGCAGCCATTCCCGCAAACGCTGATCAACGTCCTCCACAACGGCTGCGACTGGAAGGCCGCCGCCGCCGAGCCGCTGGCGGAGGCGGAGGCCGCGTTGAGCGGGCGAGGCCGCGTGGTGCTGCGCCCGTCGGGCACCGAGCCGGTGGTGCGGGTGATGGTGGAGGCCGATGACAAGGCGCTGGCCGATCAATGGGCGCGCGCGATCGCGTCGGCGATCGAGAAGGTCGCCAGCTGACCTTGCGTTTCGAGCGCCCGTCAAAATGCCAACCTGGCCAGGTTGGCATTTTTTTCAGCTGAAATTTGCTTTCCGATAATAATAAACTTGAATGTCATCAATCTGCGTATAGAATTGCGCCACCTCTACTCAGGATGACTAAAAAATGAGAACAACGCCCGCATTTCCCTTCTCCCGCGCCGGGATGGCCGCCTTGCTGGCGATGGCCGGCATGCAGGCCCAGGCGGCCTGTGGTCTGCCCGACGCGCGCATCCATCAAGTCCAGGGCAACGGCCCGCAAAGCCCGATGCAGGGCAAGACCGTGTCGGTGCAGGGCGTGGTCAGCAGCGTGCTGTACGGCAAGGATGGTCCGGCAGGCTTTTTCATCCAGGAAGCGCCGCAGAGCCAGGACGCGGATCCCGCCACCTCCGAAGGCATCTATGTCTATGCCGGCAAGCTGGCGCTGCCGCAGTTGAAGGCCGGCGACGTGGTCGGCGTGCGCGGCAAAGTGCTGGAGTACGGCCGCAAGGGCGACGCCCGCACCGAAACCCAGCTGCAGCCGGCCGCCGCCGCCGACATCCAGCCGTGCGGGTATCAGGGCGAGTTGTCGCCGGTGGCGCTGCGCCTGCCGCTGAGCGGAGACGCCGCCCAGCTGGAGTCGCTGGCGGGCATGGCGGTGAAGTTCGAGCAGCCGCTTTTCGTTGCCGACAGCTATCACTACGGGCGTTACGGCGAGCTGGCCCTGTCCAGCCAGCCGAGGCAGTGGGTGCCCACCCAGCTTTACCGTCCGGGCAGCGCCGAGGCCCAGGTGCTGCGCGCGGCCAATCAGCGCGATCGCGTGCTGCTGGACGACGACAAGACCTGGCAGAACGCCGACGCCTGGCTGCCGGGTCCGGGGGGCTTGTCCGCCGCCAGCACGCTGCGGGTGGGCGACCGGCTGGACGGAGTGACTGGGGTGGTGTCGTTCAGCAACGGCGCCTACCGCATTCAGCCGGTTTACCTGCCGCAGGTGACGGCCGCCAATCCGCGCAAGGCGGCGCCGGCGCGCAAGGCGGGCCAGCTGCGCGTGGCCAGCTTCAATGTGCTCAACTTCTTCAACGGCGACGGCCTGGGCGGCGGCTTCCCGACCGAGCGCGGCGCCAAGACCCGCGACGACTTCCTGCGCCAGAAGGCCAAGATCGTCAGCGCCATCCGCCAGCTGGACGCCGACGTGCTGGGCCTGATGGAGCTGGAGAATGACGGCTTCGGCCCGCAGTCGGCGGTCAAGGAGCTGGTGGAGGCGCTGAACGCCGGCCAGATCGCCGATAAACAGTACCGCTTCGTCGACCCCGGCCTGCCCAAGATCGGCACCGACGCCATCACCACCGGCATGCTGTACCGCCCGTCGCGGGTGAGGCCGGATGGCGCGGCGCAGGCGCTGACGATAGGCGACCCTGGCAAGAACCGCCTCAGCCTGGCGCAAACCTTCGCGGTTGACGGCAAGAAGCTGACGCTGGTGGTCAACCATCTGAAATCCAAAGGCAGCAGCTGCGACCAGGTCAAGGTGGACGGCGTCGCCGATGTGGACACCGGCGACGGCCAGGGCAATTGCAATTTGACCCGGGTGCAGGCGGTTCGCGATCTGCTCAAATGGGCTCAGCAGCGAGGCGCGTCATCCAAAGAGGGCTTGCTGGTGATGGGCGACATGAACGCTTACGCCAAGGAAGACCCGATCCGCGCGTTCGAGCAGGGAGGATTGTCCAACCAACTGGCTCGCTTCCAGAAAGATGCCTACTCCTATGTCTATCAAGGCGAGTCCGGCAATCTGGACCACGCCTTGGCCGACGCGGCGCTTGCCAAATGGGTGGCCGGCGCCGGCGAGTGGCATATCAACGCCGACGAGCCGACCGCGCTGGAGTACGGCAGCGAATTCAAGTCCGTGGCTCAGCAGCAAAAGTACTATGCGGCCGACGCCTATCGCTCGTCCGACCATGATCCGCTGTATGTCGATCTGCAACTCGTCCCCATTGCCGGCGCCGATGAGGCCGCGCTGGGCATGCTGGGACTGGCGGGCTTCCTGGCCTGGCGCCGCCGCAAGTGAGGCTGCCGCCGGCCAGCCTGTTGCCGGCGCTGCTGCCGCTGTTCATGCCCTGGGGCGAGGCGGCGCGGCGCTGGCGTTTCGAACCCTGGCTGGCCGACGAATGGTGGCGCGGCTTCACTGCCAGCTGGACGCACGCCGACTGGCGGCACGCGGCGCTGAATAGCCTGGCCCTGTTGCTGCTGGCCGGGCTGGGGGGCCGCCGCGCGGCGGCGCCGCTATGCCTGCTGGCGTTGACGCTGCCCTGGCTGCTGGCGTGGCAGCAGTTGCTGTCGCCGCAACCGCAGCCGTTTCTCGGCGCTTCCGGCGTGGTGTACGGATGGTGGGCGGCGCTGGCCTGGATGAGGCGGGACGAGTCCATGGGCCGATGGCTGGCGGCGCTGCTGTTGCTGCGCCTGGTTTGGCAGGGCGTGTGGCCGAATTCGGGGCCGGGAGGCGAGCCGGTGCTGTGGCCGGCTCATGTCGGCGGCGCGTTGCTGGCGCCGCCGTTGTTGATGGCGCTCAGTCGCGCACGACGCGCGGCACTCTGGGCGCGGCCGCGCACATCAATTCATAGCTGATGGTCCCGGCCGCGGCCGCCACCTTTTCGATCGGCGCGCTTGGGCCCCATAGTTCCACCCGGCTGCCGACGCCGGCTTGCGGCAGGCGGCTGATGTCCACGGTCAGCATGTCCATCGATACCCGGCCGAGCAAGGGGCAGGCCTGGCCGTCTATCGCCGCCGGCGCGCCGTTGGCGGCGATGCGCGGGTAGCCGTCGGCGTAGCCGCAGGCGACCACGCCGATGCGCATCGGACGGTCGGCGATGAAGCGGCGGCCGTAGCCGACCGCATCGCCCGGCTGCAATTGCTGCACGGCGATGATGTCGGCCGACAGCGTCATCGCCGGGCGCAGGCCCAGCTCGGCGCCGGCGCGGTCCTCGAACGGCGACGCGCCGTACAGCACGATGCCGGGGCGGCCGATGTCGCCATGGGTATCCGGGTGGCGCAGCAGCGCGGCGGAGTTGGCGGCGGATACCGGCAGGCCGCTGGCGGCGGCCACCGGCAGGAAGCGCTGCCATTGCTCGGCCACGCCGTAATCGTCGTCGGCGGTGGCGAAGTGGGTCATGATGGCGGCGGCCCTGGCCTGGGGCAGCGCAGCCAGCCTGGCTTGCGCGGCGATGGCCGCTTCCGGGCGGAAGCCCAGCCGGTTCATGCCGCTGTTGACCTTGAGCCAGACATCCACCGGCCGTTTGGCGGAACCTTTGGCCAGCCAGTCCATCTGTTGTTGTGAGTGGATGGCGCCGCATAGGCGGTAGTCGGCCATCGCCGCGGCTTCGGCCGCGTCGAACGGGCCCTCCAGCAATGCGATAGGCTTGTCGAGGCCGGCTTCGCGCAAGCGAATCGCGTCTTCGATATTGAGCAGGGCAAAACCGTCGGCCAAGTCGGCCAACGCCTTTGCAGTGTCCAATACGCCGTGGCCGTAAGCGTTCGCCTTGACGACGGCGAACAGGCTGCGCGCTTGCGAATGCCGGCGGGTGAGCAGGAAATTGTGGCGGATGGCCGGGAGGGAAATCTCCAGCCGGATAGGGCGTGTCATGTCAAGAAAGCGTGAACGAGAGGTGTGCTATTATACACCTCCGTGCATGGACATTAGCCGCCCAGCCGTTAGATTGCGATGATTCGGATACAGCCGGCGGACGGAACATTAGATGGATACTCTGCAGATACTTCTCGATTTTTTCGCTGGTTACGGTTATTTGGCCGTGTTCGCGGTGCTGCTGATTTGCGGTTTCGGCGTTCCCATTCCCGAAGACATCACCCTGGTGGCTGGCGGCGTGATTTCCGGCCTGGGCTATACCAATGTGCATTACATGTTCGTGGTCGGCATGGCGGGCGTGCTGGTCGGCGATGGCGTCATGTTCCTGGCTGGGCGTATCTTCGGCCACAAAGTGTTGCGCTTCAAGCCCATCGCCCGCATCCTGACCCAGGAGCGCTTCGAGGCGGTGCAGGAGAAGTTCGAGAAGTACGGCAACTGGGTGCTGTTCGTCGCCCGTTTCCTGCCAGGCCTGCGCTCTCCCATCTTCATCACCGCCGGCATGACCCGGCGCGTATCCTACTGGCGCTTTCTGATCATGGACGGCTTCGCCGCGCTGATCTCGGTGCCGGTGTGGGTGTATCTCGGCTATTACGGCGCGGCCAACCGGGATTGGCTGATGACCATGGTGCACCGCGGCCAGGCCGGCATTCTTTCGGTCGTGGCGCTGCTGCTGCTGGTGGTCGGTTTTGTCTGGCTCAAACGCCGCCGGCTGTCCTGCGTGAAAAAATAAAACGGGAAACGCGAATAAAAAGGCCATCCGCGGGGATGGCCTTTTTGCTGGCTGGCGGGATCAGCCCACCTGCAGCAGCTCCACTTCGAACACCAGCGTCGCGTGCGGCGGAATCACGCCGCCGGCGCCACGCGCGCCGTAACCCAGTTCGGATGGGATGGTCAGCCTGCGCTTGCCGCCCACCTTCATGCCCTGCACGCCCTGGTCCCAGCCCTTGATCACGTAGCCGGCGCCCAGCGGGAAGCTGAATGGCTGCATGCGGTCTTTGCTGGAGTCGAACTTGGTGCCGTCGGTCAGCCAGCCGGTGTAGTGGACGGTGACCTCCTGGCCGGACACGGCTTCGGCGCCTTCGCCCAGCGCCAATTCCTCGATGATCAGTTCGCTCATGGTATTTCCTTTCCCAACAATGGAGTTGACCGCGCGATTGTAGCAGCCGCACGGCCGGTTTGTGTTTTCCCCTGCTTGGCATATAACGAAAAGCGGAGCGTTTGGCTCCATTTTCCACGCGATGCGAAGGGGGTGTGCCATGGATGTC
This sequence comes from Chromobacterium phragmitis, assembly GCF_003325475.1. Lineage (NCBI taxonomy): Bacteria > Pseudomonadati > Pseudomonadota > Betaproteobacteria > Neisseriales > Chromobacteriaceae > Chromobacterium > Chromobacterium phragmitis. Next base: position 824,362 of record NZ_CP029495.1, on the reverse strand, counting down.
ACTCACCACGACGATGTGCCTCCGGTGCGCCCGGTGGCGCGCAAGGTGGAGCTGCGGCAGCCGCTGCTGTGGCTGAAGAGGGGGTTCCGCGATTTTCAGAAGGCGCCGGCCGACTGCCTGTTCTACGGCGCGGTGTTCGTGCTGATGGGCTATCTGCTGGGCGCTTACGCCGAGCAGGCGCCGGAGCTGGTGATCACTTTCGCCACCATTTTCCTGCTGGCCGGCCCTTTCATGGCTATCGGCCTCTACGACATCGCCAAGCAGATGGAGGCCTTCGACGGCCACGGCCGGGTGAAGCTGCTGCACAGCATGGCCGCTTGGCGGGTCAACATGCCAGGCTTCAGCCTGTACGCGGTGTTGCTGGCGGTTTTGGTGTTCGGCTGGTTCCGGGTGTCCTTGTTGATGTTCGCCTTGTTCTACGATACTGCCGCGCTGCCCAATCTGAACGAGATCGTCGCCGATGCCTTCAGTCCGGGCAATCTTGAGTTTCTGATCATCTATTTCGCCGTCGGCTTCCTGTTCGCCCAACTGGTGTTCTCGGTCAGCGTGGTGGCCATTCCGCTGCTGCTGGACAAGGAGGTGGACACCATCACCGCGATGATAGCGAGCGTGCAGGCGGTGTACCGGAACCTGCTGACGATGGGGCTATGGGCCGCTATCATTGTGGCGATGACCGTGGTGGGGTTCGCCACCTATTATCTGGGCCTGATCATCATCATGCCGGTGCTGGCGCTGTCCAGCTGGCATGCCTATCGGGATTTGATCACCTTCGAGAGATGACCGCCTGCCAATGACGCTCAATGTCGTATTTCTGGACCGGGACAGCTTGCCTGTCCCGGTTCCCGTTTTCAGCTTCCCCGTGCAATACCGCGAGTTTCCGTCCACCGCCATCGAGCAGATCGCGACGCATGCGATCGAAGCCGACATCGTGATCAGCAACAAGGTGCCGCTGTCGCGCGAAACCCTCGCCGAGCTGCCTAAGCTCAAGCTGATCGCCATCGCCGCCACCGGATACAACCATGTCGATCTGCAGGCCTGCCGCGAGCGAGGCGTCGCGGTGTGCAATATCCGCCACTACGGCGACCACACCGTCGCCGAGCATGCGTTCGCGTTGATGATGGCATTGATGAAGAACCTGCCAGCCTACCAGCGCGACGTCGCCGCCGGCATCTGGAGCCAGAGCAAGCAGTTCTGCCATTTCGGCGCGCCGATACGCGAGCTGCGCGGCGCGACGCTGGCCATCGTCGGCCGCGGCGGCATCGGCAGCCAGTTGGCCGCCATGGCCCGCGCTTTCGGCATGGAAGTGCTGTTCGCCGAGCGCAAGGGCGCGGAAGAGGCGCGGGAAGGGAGGGTGCTGTTCGAGGAGGCGCTGGCGCGAGCCGACGTGGTGTCGCTGCACTGCCCGCTGACCGACGAGACCCGCAGCATGATCGCCCAGCCGGAGCTGATGGCGATGAAGCCGGGGGCCATCCTGATCAATACCGCGCGCGGCGGTTTGGTGGACGAGGCCGATCTGGTGGCGGCGCTGAAATATGGGCAGCTGGGGGGGGCGGGTTTTGATGTGCTGAGCAGCGAGCCGCCGCCGGCGGACAATCCGCTGCTGAAGGCGCGCTTGCCCAATCTGATCGTCACCCCGCACGTGGGGTGGGCCAGCGGCGAGGCGATGCGCAGGCTGGCCGCGCAGTTGGTCGCCAATGTCGAAGCTTACGCTCGCGGCGAGCAACAAAACAGATTGGTTTAATAAGAGATTAGAATTCGGTGACAAATCCGGTCATTTTTCATGATGTGGCCGGATTTTTTTGTCATTTCCTTATCCATTTTATTGTTTTTATTGAAGAATATTTGGATGTGGATAGTTACTTGACTATCTTGAAAAGGCTCGGTCGGTCCCGCCGACTTGAGCTGCCCCGCTTGTTGCACCGTGGACAGACCTCCTGCCACGGTGTTTTTTTACCGGGGGGCCGCGCCGTTCAGTCGCTGGCGTCGTTAGGATTGACGCGGGGTTGCTCTTCCTCGCCCATGCCCAGCTTGCCGCGCACGCAGGAGATGTAGCGATTGACGTCGGGGCCGCCGCCGTAGCGTTGGGCATGCCAGATCATTTCGCCCAGGCACTCCATGATCTCGTGCTGGGCGCGGTGCTCGTCGCCGTGGCGCAGCGCCAATTGCGCGTACAGCGCACGGATGCCGAAGGGCTGATCGATGGAGCGCTGCTCGGCGATGGCCACATGCAGACCAAGGTGAAGGAAGGGATTGGACTCTCCCATGTCCGGCGTCCACTCCTGTTCCAGAAAGGCCTCCGGGTTTTCCAGGATGGGATGGTACTCTGGGTGGTCTATAAGAATGGATAGGACGATTTGCTCCAGGTCGGACAAGGGCTGGCCGGACTTGGATTTGCTCCAGGTATCGAAGAAGAAGCGGCGGGCGTCCTGGCGGCTGGGGTTGAACAACATGGATGAAGACCTCGGGCGATTGCAAGCGGGGCTCGGCGCGGACGCGCCGCCCGCGCGACAATGGGTATCGGGTCGCAGGCGGCCGCCCATCCGGGCTGCGGCATTATACGGTAGGGAGCATGCGATGACCACGCTCTATGATTTCAGCGCGCCGCGCGCGGACGGCGCAGAAGAGTCGTTGTCCGCCTACGCGGGCAAGGTCGCGTTGCTGGTGAATACCGCCAGCGAGTGCGGCTATACCCGGCAATACGCCGGCTTGCAGGAGCTGCAGGACTATTTCGCCGGGCAGGGCTTCGTCGTGCTCGGCTTTCCCTGCAATCAGTTCGGCGGGCAGGAGCCGGGCGCGGAGGCGGAGATCGTTTCATTTTGCCAGGCGCGTTTCGGCGTGTCCTTTCCACTGTTCGCCAAGGTTGAGGTCAACGGCGACGGCGCCCATCCGCTGTGGCGCTGGCTGACCCAGGCCGACTCCGAGCGTCCGCACCCGATCAAATGGAACTTCACCAAGTTTCTGGTCGACGCGCGCGGCAGGGTGGTCAAGCGCTACGAGCCGGCTGTGGAGCCGCACGAACTGGTGGACGACATCAAGGCGTTGCTGGCGAGATGAAAAGCGAACGGCCCGCAAAGGCGGGCCGCAGGGGGATCCCCGCCGCTTATTTGCGGCGGAAGATCACGTCCCATACGCCGTGGCCCAGTCGAATGCCGCGGGCCTCGAACTTGGTCAGCGGACGGTAATCCGGGCGCGGCGCGTAGCCGTCAGCGGTGTTTGCCAGATCGGCGTTGCCGTTCATCACCTCCATGATCTGCAACGCGTAGTCTTCCCAGTCGGTGGCGGCGTGCAGATAGCCGCCTGGCTTCAGCTTTTTCACCAGCTTTTCCACCAGCGGCGCCTGGATCAGGCGGCGCTTGTTGTGGCGCTTCTTGTGCCACGGGTCGGGGAAGAAAATGTGCACGCCGTCCAGGCTGCCGTCGGCCAGCATATTGTCCAGCACTTCTACTGCATCGTGGCGCATCAAGCGCAGATTGGTCAGTTCCTTCTCCGCGATCAGCTTGCACAGGTTGCCGACGCCCGGGCCGTGCACTTCGATGCCCAGGTAGTCCTGGTCCGGATTGGCCGCGGCGATCTCGGCGGTGGCGCCGCCCATGCCGAAGCCGATTTCCAGGATCTTGGGCGCGGCGCGGCCGAAGGCCTGCTCCAGGTCGATCTTTTCGGGACGATACTCGATGCCCCACTTGGGCATGCCCTCGTCCATCGCCCGTTGCTGGCCCGGGGACAGGTGGCCCTGGCGCAGCACGAAGCTGCGGATCGCTCGATTGAAAGCCGGATTTTCCATTTTGCTGGCCTGCTGAAAACTCAAAAAAAACGCGATGTTACCGAATCTTGGCGTAGCTTGCGAGTATTGCCTCCCGCCGGGCCGGATCGCGCGCCAGCGCCGCCAGATAGTCGAGGACGCTCGGCCAGCGCAGGCGGACGCCCAGTTCGCGGCGCAGCCGGCTATTGTCCAGGCGGCGGGATTCGGCCAGGAACGACCATTGCTGCGGCGAGGCGGCGGCCTTGGCTTCGGCTCGCGGCAGCTGCGGGGGGCAGGGCAATCCCAGCGTTTCGCCCAGCGCCCGGTACCAGCGGCTGACCGGCAGCGGCTGGTCGTCGCAGGCGTTGTAGACGCGAATGCCGCTCCTGCGGCGCAGCGCGGCCGCGCAGAGCAGGGCCAGGTCGTCGGCGTGGATGTGGTTGCTCCAGCTATCCTCGGCGTCGATGATCAGCGGCGCGCCGCTGGCGAAGCGCGCCAGCGGCAGGCGTTCGTCGGCGTAGATGCCCGGCGCGCGCAGGATGGTCAACGCGCAGCGGCGCGAGGCGGCGAGGCGGCGCAGTTGGGATTCGGCGTCGACGCGCCGCCGCGCGCGCTCGTTGCGCGGGCGCAAAGGGGCGGTTTCGTCCAGCCATTCGCCGCCGGCATCGCCGTACACGCCGCTGGTGCTGATGTAGATCCATTGCTGTGGTATGCTGTCCGCTTTTGCCAGCGCGTACAATAACTTGCGCATTCTCGGGTCGGTTCCGCCGTGAGGCGGGGGCGGGGCGGTCAGCAACACGGCATCGGCCAGGCCGGCCAGTCGCGCCAGACTGTCGGCGCAGTCCAGATCGCCGAGCAGCGGCAGCGCGCCAAGCGCGCGCCAGCGAACGGCGGAGTCTTGGCTCCGGCACAGGACCAGCACCCGCCAGCGAGGCAGCAAGAGGGGAAGGGCGCGCCGCGCGACATCGCCGGCGCCGATGACAAGTAGAGTACGCATGGCTCGCATTTTAGCCAGAATTCGGGATTGAGAAACACATGACTTGCCAGGTGAAAGTGCTCCCCAGCGGGCATACATTCGGCGTGGACGCGCACGAAACGATTCTTGAGGCCGCTCTGCGCCAGGGCGTGGGATTGCCTTACGGTTGCCGCGACGGCGCCTGCGGCGCCTGCAAGGGCAAGGTGGTGGAGGGCGAGGTGAGCCAGGATGGCTTCCAGGAAAAGGCGCTGACTTCTGCCGAACAGGCGCAGGGCATGGCGCTGTTCTGCTGTTCCCGTCCCAAGGGCGATGTCAGCATCGAGGTCCGCGAGGTGACCGGCATCGGCGATATTCAGATCAAGACTTTGCCGTGCCGGGTGGAAAAGATCGAGAAGATCCACGACGTGGCGGTGCTGAAACTGAAGCTGCCGGTGTCGGAGCGTTTGCAATTCCGCGCCGGCCAATACATCGACATCCTGATGAAGGACGGCAAGAAGCGCAGCTTCTCGATCGCCAACGCCCCGCATGACGACGCCTTCCTGGAGCTGCATATCCGCCATCAGCCGGGCGGCTCGTTCTCCGAATACGTGTTCCATCAAATGAAGGAGCGCGAGATCATGCGCTTCAAAGGTCCGATGGGCTCCTTCTTCCTGCGCGAGGAGTCGGACAAGCCTATCGTGTTCATCGCCAGCGGCACCGGCTTCGCGCCGGTCAAGGGCATCATCGAACACGCCATCCGTCACGGCATTACCCGCCCGATGACCTTCTATTGGGGCGCGCGCACCAAGGCGGATCTTTATATGTCGGATCTGGCCGAAGGCTGGGCCGCCGCGAACCCCAACATCCGCTATATTCCGGTTCTGTCCGAGGCGCTGCCGGAGGACAACTGGACCGGCCGTACCGGTTTCGTGCATCAGGCGGCGTTGGAGGATTTCGCCGACTTGTCCGGACATCAGGTTTACGCCTGCGGCGCGCCGGTGATGGTGGAGGCCGCGCATGGCACTTTCATCCGAGAGCGCGGCTTGCCGGAGGATGAGTTCTTCTCCGACGCCTTCTTCCTGGCCAAGGACATGGGCGGCGGCAAATAAGCGGACAAGTTTTTGATCTGTATTGAAAAAGCCCCCGGCGTCGCCGAGGGCTTTTTTGTTTTTCGCGATTTGGCGACGGGAAATCGCGCGGTTTGACCCATGTCAATTCCATGGTTATTGAAGGGGTTATTATGTCGTTGGCAAGTTAACCGCAAGCGCACGCCGCTGGGAGGAAACCATGGAGCTGCTGACCCTGTTGTTGGCCGACGATGTCGGCCGGCTGAGCCTGTTGACTATCGTGGTAGCCACCTTGGTGGCGTGCGGGGCTTTGTGGGTGATCTTCAGGAACATCAACAAGCCCGGCAAGTAAGCATTACCCCTGTTGTATTGGCATGTCCTCTTGATGTGTGTGTTGGCGGATACGGTGGTGGGCCGTATCCGTTTTTTTTGGGCTTGTCGCAGTCTTGTCCTTTCCTCCGCCGTCTTTTCTTTTTCTTTTCCTCTTCTATGCTGAAGCTACCTGTTTAAGTCCATGCTGCGACTATGGTCATGACGATTTAATGTAAGCCCTGGTCGCATTCCCCGGTAGTCGGCCATCTGATCGGAAAACCCGCTTGATGCAAATCAATCTTGCTCCCGACAAGGCTGGAACGCCTTGTTTTATCGCGTATACCATCATTTCAGATGATAAGAATTTAATAATGTAATGCTCGGTTTACATCCCAAATCGGAGAATCAAAATGTCCACTGAAACTGCTACTCAAGCCGGCGTCCCCGAAGGCGCCGCGCCCCGGTTGAAACTGGGCGCGCTGACGGCGCTGGTGGTCGGCTCCATGATCGGCGGCGGCATCTTCTCGCTGCCGCAGAACATGGCGGCGGGCGCGGGCGCCGGGGCCATCCTGATCGGCTGGGCCATCACCTTCGTCGGCATGCTGGCGCTGGCCTTCGTGTTCCAGATGCTGGCCTCCCGCAAGCCTGAAGTGTCCGGCGGCGTCTATGGCTACGCCAAGGCGGGTTTCGGTGACTACATGGGCTTCAATTCGGCCTGGGGTTACTGGATTTCGGCCTGGATCGGCAACGTGTCCTACTTCGTTGTGATGTTCTCGGCGCTGGGCTTCTGGGTGCCGGCCTTCGGCGACGGCAACACGCCCATCGCCATCGCCTGCGCGTCGGTGGTGCTGTGGGGCCTGCACTTCCTGGTGCTGCGCGGCGTGCACGGCGCGGCCTTCATCAACACCGTCACCACCATCGCCAAGCTGGTGCCGCTGGCGCTGTTCATTCTATTGATCGTGTTCGCCTTCAAGGTTGATACCTTCAACCTGGACTTCTGGGGCAATGCCAAGCTCGGCTCCATCGTCGACCAGGTGAAGAGCACCATGTTGGTTACCGTATGGGTGTTCATCGGCATCGAAGGCGCGTCGATGTTCTCCGGCCGCGCCGAGAGCATGAAGGATGTGGGCAAGGCTACCGTGATCGGCTTCCTGCTGACCATCGCGCTCTTGGTCGCCGTATCGGTGCTGTCGCTGGGCGTGATGACCCAGGCTGAACTGGCCGCGCTGAAGAACCCGTCCACCGCCTATGTGCTGCAGAAAGCCTTCGGCACTTTCGGCGCCAACCTGATGAACGCGGGTCTGGTGATTTCCGTCGGCGGCGCGCTGCTGGCCTGGACCCTGCTGGCTTCGGAAGCGCCTTACCTCGCCGGCAAGGACGGCGTGATGCCCAAGGTGTTCGGCACCGTCAACGCCAACGACACTCCGGCGGCCTCGCTGTGGCTGACCAACGGCCTGATCCAGCTGTTCCTGCTGATCACGCTGAAGAGCTCGGCCGGCTACCTGGCGCTGCTGTCGCTGGCCACCTCGATGATCCTGATTCCTTACCTGCTGTGCGCCGGCTACTCCTGGCTGGTGGCGCAACGCGGCGAGGGCTACGCCCAAGGCGAAGGCCGAGGCAAGGAACTGGGCACCGCCATCCTGGCTACCGTTTACGGCGCGTGGCTGATCTATGCCGCGGGCCCCAAGTATCTGTTCCTGTCCATGGTGCTGTACGCCCCGGGTCTGCTGTTCTACCTGTGGGCCAAGAAGGAGCAGGGCCAGAAGCCGTTCAACCTGATCGAAGCCGTGCTGGCCGCCATCGTGGTGGTGCTGGCTCTGATCGCGGTCTACATGCTGGCGACCGGTCAGATCGGTCTGTAAGCGAAAGATTTCGGAACCAGTCGTGGGGGCGGATCGCCCGTCCCCGAAGTCAGACAAGACTCAAGGAGTATCGTTATGACCAAGTTTGGTGTTCATTCTGAATGCGGCAAGCTGCGCACTGTCATGGTTTGCCGTCCCGGTCTCGCCCACAAGCGCCTGACCCCGGACAACTGTCACGATCTGCTGTTCGATGACGTGATCTGGGTGGAGCGCGCGCAGAAAGACCACGCTTACATGGTCGAGCAGATGCGGGCCCGCGGCATCGAGGTGATCGAGGTGCACGACGCGCTGGCCAAGGTGCTGGACGACAAGGCCGCCCGCAACTGGATCCTGGACCGCAAGGTCAAGGCCGACAACGTCGGCATCGGCATGCTGCAGGATCTGCGCAGCTGGCTGAACGAAATGCCATCCTCGCAACTGGCCGATCATCTGGTGGGCGGCATCGCCAAGTTCGAATTGCCGTTCGACCCGAAAGGCCTGTTCGGCGGCTATCTGGATCGTTCCGACTTCGTGTTGCCCCCGATCCCCAACAGCCTGTTCCAGCGCGACCCGTCTTGCTGGATTTACGAAGGCGTGACGCTGAATCCGATGTACTGGCCGGCGCGGCGCCAGGAAACGCTGGTGTTGCAATCGATCTACCAATTCCACCCTTACTTCGCCGGCAAGGTCAACGTCTGGTGGGGCGGCTGCGATCAGGATCACGGCCCGGCCACGCTGGAAGGCGGCGACGTGATGCCTATCGGCAACGGCGTGGTGCTGATCGGCATGGGCGAGCGCACCAGCCCGCAGGCGGTGGTGCAAGTGGCCAAGCGCGTGCTGCACAAGGAAGGCGGCGCCAAGCGCGTGATCGCCTGCCAGATGCCGAAGTCCCGCGCGGCGATGCACTTGGACACCGTGTTCAGCTTCCTCGACATCGACCTGTTGTCCGTGTTCCCGGACGTGGTGGACGAAATCACCTGCACCAGCATCTACGCCGGCGACCGCGAAGGCGAAGTCCGTTTCGAGCGCCATGAGGATCGCAAGCTGGTGGACGTGGTGCGCGAGGCGCTGGGCCTGAAGGAAATCCGCGTGATCCAGACCGGCGGCGACGCCTACCAGCGCGAGCGCGAGCAGTGGGACGACGGCAACAACGTGGTGGCGCTGGACCGCCGCGTGGTGGTGGCCTACGACCGCAACACCTACACCAACCGCCTGATGCGCGAGCACGGCGTGGAAGTGATCGAAATCCCGGCTTCCGAGCTGGGCCGAGGCCGCGGCGGCGGCCACTGCATGACCTGCCCGATCATCCGCGACGAAGTGAAGGTGTAAGGCTTGTCCGCCCGGCCGGCGGATCCGGCCGGGCTTGAAAATCCGTATCTCGTTCTAGTTTGTTTGCAAAAAGACAGGTTGACCGCCGCTTCCCCCAAGGACGACGGCCCGCTTGCCCAGACTCTAATCAGGAGCAACATCATGGCTTTCAATCTGCGCAACCGTAACTTCCTCCGCATGCTGGACTTCACTCCGCGCGAAATCCGCTACATGCTCGACCTGGCCCGCGATCTGAAGCGCGCCAAGTATTCCGGCACCGAACAGCAGCACCTGAAGGGCAAGAACATCGCCCTGATCTTTGAAAAAACCTCCACCCGCACCCGCTGCGCCTTTGAAGTGGCTTGCTACGATCAGGGCGCCAATGTCACCTACCTCGGACCGTCCGGCTCGCAGATCGGCATCAAGGAATCGATGAAGGACACCGCCCGCGTGCTGGGCCGGATGTACGACGCGATCGAATACCGCGGCTTCGACCAGCACATGGTGGAGACCGAGCTGGCCAAGTTCGCCGGCGTGCCGGTGTACAACGGCCTGACCGACGAATGGCACCCGACCCAGATGCTGGCCGACGTGCTGACCATGTGGGAAAACAGCGACAAGCCCATCTCCCAGATCAGCTACACCTACCTCGGCGACGCCCGCAACAATATGGGCAACTCGCTGCTGGTGATCGGTTCCAAGCTGGGCATGGACGTGCGCATCGGCGCGCCTAAGCACCTGTGGCCGACCGACGAGCTGGTGGCCGAGTGCCGCGAGATCGCCAAGCGCACCGGTGCCCGCATCACCCTGACAGAGGACGCCAAGGCCGCGGTCAAGGGCACTGATTTCATCCACACCGACGTCTGGGTGTCGATGGGCGAGCCGGCCGAAGTGTGGGCCGAGCGCATCCGTCTGCTGAAGCCGTTCCAGGTCAACAGCGCGCTGATGGCCGCCGCGGAAAACCCGCAGGTGAAGTTCATGCACTGCCTGCCGGCCTACCACAACAGCGAAACCAAGGTGGGCAAGGAAATCGCGGCGCAGTATCCGGAACTGGCCAACGGCATCGAGGTGACCGAGGACGTGTTCGAGTCCGAGGCTTGCATCGCCTTCGAGCAGGCCGAGAACCGCATGCACACCATCAAGGCCATCTTGGTGGCCACGCTGGGCGACTAATAAACGTCGCGTGCCAGTCGGGCGGGGAAGCCCGCCCGACGCTGAAATCATACATCAACCGGCCAAGGCCTCCTGACCGGGAGCCTTGGCCGGCGTCGTTGAAAGAATGGAAGGAAGCATTATGCGAGTCGTCGTAGCTTTGGGCGGCAATGCCCTGCAACGTCGTGGCGAGGCCATGACCGCCGACAACCAGCGCGCCAACGTCAAAGTGGCCGCCGAGCAACTGGCCGCCGTGACCCGGCTGGGCCACAACCTGGTGATGTGCCACGGCAACGGCCCGCAAGTCGGCCTGTTGGGCCTGCAGAATGACGCCTACGCCCGCCATGTGGACGACAAGGTGACCCCGTATCCGCTGGACGTGCTGGGCGCGCAGACCGAGGGCATGATCGGCTACATGATCGAGCAAGAACTGGGCAACGTGCTGCCGTTCGAAGTGCCGCTCGCCACCATCCTGACTCAGACCGAGGTGGACGCCAACGATCCGGCGTTCAAGAATCCGACCAAGTTCGTCGGCCCGGTCTACACCAAGGAAGAGGCCGAGAAGCTGGCCGCCGACAAGGGCTGGACGGTGAAGGCCGACGGCGAGTACTACCGCCGCGTGGTGCCCAGCCCGAAACCGAAGCGCATCTTCGAAATGCGCCCGATCAAGTGGATGATCGAGAAGGGCGCGGTGGTGATCGCGGCCGGCGGCGGCGGCATTCCCACCATGTATCAGGGCGACAAGCTGGTGGGCGTGGAGGCGGTGATCGACAAGGATCTGGCTTCCGCCTTGCTGGCGCGGGAGGTCGACGCTGATTACTTTGTGATCGCCACCGACGTCAAGACCGTGTTCGTCGGCTGGGGCACGCCGGAGGCCAAGGCTATCCGCCAGGCTCACCCGGACGAGATGGACAAGCTGGGCTTCGCCGCCGGCTCCATGGGCCCGAAAGTGGAGGCCGCCTGCGAGTTCGCCCGCCTGACCGGCAAGAAGGCTGTGATCGGCGCGCTGGAAGACATCGAGCGCATCGTCAAGGGCGAGGCCGGCACCGTGATCTCCACCGAGAGTCCGGGCATCGATTGGTACTGAGCTTGAACGGGATTGGATCCAAGCCAAAGGGCTGCCGCGAGGCAGCCCTTTTCGCATGCCGAGCCGGATGGGATCACTCCGACTTCAAGTGGCGTATCAGCGCCTCCAGTTCGGCAGGGTCGCAATCCGGCGGCAGGTCGGCGTGTCGGGCGTGGTGGCCGCCCGGGGCCGGCGCGTCGCCGGAGTGGCGCGGGGCGGGCTGGATGACGGCGTCGGTGATCTGGTCGTTTACTGCGGTAGGCAGTGCCATGGCCGGTCTCCTTGGCGTGGGATTGGAACGTCAGATTAGCCATCGGCGCGGATGGCTGGAATCGGGATGATTACGCAGTCAGCTGCAGCGGCGCTTCCAGTCCCAACTGGCGCGCGTAGCGGCGGCAAGCATCCTGGCCGGACTGGTAGCCGGCGTGGTATAGCCGCGACAGGTTTGAGTATGACCAGTCCAGCTCCTCGCGGTGGCCTTCGCGGCTGATGTGGGCGTCGAAGTTGATCTTCAGCACTTCGGTGCGGGGCCGTCCGCTGTCATCCTTGTTGTGCAGCGCCTCGAACAGGCGCAGGTCGTCGCGGGCGATAGAGGTCAGCGGCGCGATGATGGACTGCACCCAGGCGTCGTACAGGCCGCGGGGCGGGTGCAGCAGTTTGTCGCTGCCCAGCACGTCGAAGACGATGGTGTAGTCGATGCGCGGGTGCAATTCGAACAGCCGCTTGAAGTTCAGCGTGTCAATGGCCGCGCCTTCGATGTAGTAGCCGTCTTCCAGCTTGTACGGCGGATAAATGAAGGGGAAGGACAGCGCGGCCAGGAAATGCTCATGGGTGATTTCGCGCTTGTCCCAGCAACGCATCTCGCCGTGGCTGATGTTGTAGGCGTTCAGATAGAACTCGCCGGGCCGCTCTTGCAGTTTGGCGAAGTCCACTACCTGTTCGATGAACGGCACGTGCGCGCACAGACCCTGGCTGGCATGGTTGAGGTCGCTGGGGCAGAACGCGGCCAGCATCAGCTGGGTCCAGTCGGCCAGCAGCCGTTGCGCCGGCCCGTCGCCGGCCTGTTGCCGTATCGCCTGCAGGAAGGGGTTGTGTTCCTGCCAGGTGCGCCAGGCGTCGGCCAGCGGGCCAGGCTTGTTGAATACCTTGAAGTTGATCGGCAGCAACTGGTAGAGGGGATCGGACACGCCCATGTCGGCCAGGCGGGCGAGGGCGGCCAGCCCGTCGTTCTGGCGCGGGGCCGCGTACAGCAGGCCGACGATGGCGCCGGCGCCGGAGGCGGAGATGATGTCGAATTCGACGCCAGCTTCCGCCAGTGCGACCAGCGCGCCGGCCATCAGCGTGGCGTTGGGGGCGCCGCCGCCCAGCACCAGCGCGATGGAGGGTTTCGTGGAATGAGGCATTGCTTGTTTCTCCATTGTGGATTGCCGTGTGGAAATGCCATCGGGAAATACAAACGCATGGCTGAAGTATGGCCGGGAAAACGGCTTTTGCAATGCAGCATGCGGACAGGAGGCTGTGGCGAAAATGCCGCATGCCGTTCGCAACTGAGCAAGGCAATGAAAGATACCTTGCTATACAAGGTATCTTGCCATACAGTTCAGTCAGACATCCGAGAGCAGTAGTTCGGCGATGTTCCTTGTAATGCAAGGTATCGTGCATTGCCAGTTGTTGAGGAAGGCAACGATGAAGACACAATTGAAAAAAGGCACGCTGGACATGTGCGTGCTGGCGGCGCTGTCCCAGGCCGACAGCTACGCCTATGAGCTGGTCAGCAAATTATCGCAGGGGATGGATATCAGCGAAGGCACCATCTATCCGCTGATGCGCAGGCTGCAGAACGAATCGTGGGTCAGCACCTATCTGGTGGAGTCATCATCGGGCCCCTCGCGCAAGTATTACAAGCTGACCGAAGCCGGCAGGCGCGAGTTGGAGACGATGAGGCGGGAATGGCAGGAGTTTGTGGCCGAAGTGGAAAACGTGCTGCGCGGCGACGCGGCGGCATCGACAGAGGGAGCGCGGCAATGACGAGGAAAGAGTTCCTGAGCCAGCTGGAGCGGGGCCTGTCCGGCTTGAAGCCGGACGCGGTGCGCGAAATCCTGGCCGATTACGAAGAGTATTTCAATGACGCCCAGGCCGACGGCCGCGACGAGGCCGAGGTCGTGGAGGCTTTGGGCAACCCGCAGAAGCTGGCGCGGGAGTTGAAGGCGCAAAGTCATTACAGGCAGTGGCAGGAGCACCGCTCATTCAGCAATTTGTCGCGGGTGATGGCGTCCATCGCCGGGCTCGGCGTGTTGAATTTCGTGTTGGCGATTCCGTTTCTGATCTACCTGATGTTCCTGACCATAGGCTACATCGTTTCGGTCAGCTTCCTGCTGGCGGGCCTGGCCACGGTGCTGGCCTGGGGCAGCAACAGCCTGTTCGGCTGGCCGGAGTTCAGCAGCAAGAGCCTGGATATCGGCGGCTATTCGCATGCAGGCCATGGCGCTTGGGATGGCGAGGCGGCGGACGAGCAATGGCGAATCGACGGCGGCCGGCTGGTGCTGGACCCGGACAGCGGCAGCCGCATTCAGCTGATAACCCGGCAGGGCGACGCCATCCTGATCCGCCGCGACGGCGACAAGTTGACGGTGGAGGCCAGCCAGCCGGCGGCCCGCCAGCTTGCCCAGCAGGTGGACGACGAGATCAGCGTCAACGCGGGGTCGGTGGCGGAACTGGTGTACACCGGGCGCGACGGCGCCGGCGCCACGCTGAAGGTGGATGGCAAGGGCGGCCTGACCCGCCTGCAGGCATCCGGCGGCGGGCAGGAAGTGAAAATCAGCGCCAGCGGGCCGCATGGGCTGACCGTGCTCAAGGATGGCGACAGCGTGCTGGAGATCAGCGAAAGCAAGGTGATGGTCAAGGATGGCGACAGTCTGCTGCACATCGAGGCGCTGCCGGGCATGTCGGTCGGCATGAGCGCGGCGGTGGTGGGGCTGTGCCTGCTGCTGGGCGGCGCGCTGGGGCTGGTGTTCTGCGTGTGGCTGACCCGGCTGACCTGGCGCGCGCTGGTGGCTTATGTGAAATATCAGATCGAATTGGTATCCGGCAAGGATCGCGACAACGCCGCGGCCTGACGCCTCAATCTCGCAATGCGATGGGAGTATGGATCATGAAGAACGACGCCTGCCTGCAACAGCTGCAACTGACCCTGGTCGAATTGCCGGAAGCCGAGTTGCGCAAGATTCTGAACGATTATCGCGGCTATATCCGCGGCGCGGCGGCGGATCGCGCCAGCGAAAACCGATTGCTGGCTGTTTTGGCCGAGACCCGGCAGTTGGCCGCCGGCTTCGCCGGCCGCCGCCGTCCGGTCCGTCTGGCCATTCGCGCCTTCGCTCTGGCCTTTGCGCTGGCGGCGACGCTGGCCGGCTACTGGTTGTTTCTGCAATGATGCCGAGGAGAAGTGAAATGCATATCGTCAAGACCGCCTGCGCGCTGCTGCTGACGGCCGCGGCCGCCCACGCGGAGGACGCGGCCAGCATAGACCGGCTGAATTTTCGCGGCGACGCGCTGAAGCTGGAGTTGACCGCCGACGCGGCCAAGCCGTACAAGCTGGAACTGGAGAAGCGCAACTGGTCGGATGCCGATTGCAAGGTGGCCGCGAGCCGGCTGGGCAAGGATCTGACCTTTCAGATCGATCTGGGCAAGCTGGGCGGCGACCGCTGCAAGCTGACGGTGCGCGGCAACGTCAAGCCGGGCAAGCAAGTGGATGTGAGCCTGAAAGCTTTCGACGGCGAGTTGAGGGGGCGGTTCGACGCGGTGCGGCTACGGGCCCAGGCGTTGAAGGCGGACATCAAAGGTGCTTACGGCGTGGTGGCGCTGGGCGGCGACGCGGTCAAGGCCGACGTGGAGGCCGATGTCGGCGAGCTGAAGGCCAAGAGCGAGGCGTTGAGCCTGGATTTCAAGGGGGCGAGCCGCGGGCTGCGCCTGGATGGGCAGGCGGTGAAGGCCGATGTCGAATTGCTGGGCGCGCAGCCGGCCGCCAGCGTGGAGGTGAAGGGCCAGATGGTGAAGCTGGCGTTCCGCGTCAACCGCCAGGCCAAGCTGGACTACCAGGTGAGCGGGCAGGCCAACAAGGTCAGCGGCGACTGGCTCAATACCCCGGGCGCGCCGCTCAAGCTGCGGGTGGATGGCCAGGCGGTGAAGGTTTCTTTGGAAAAAAGCTGAGTCATGGCATGACTCCGTGTCCCTTGCCCGGCGTTGAGCCGGGCTTTTTTCGTGGGCATGAAAAAACGGAGCCTTTGGCTCCGTTTTTCTTGCCAAGCCGCCAGATTCGGGTTTAGTGGCCTTCGTAGCTGCAGACGGTGAACAAGTCCAGGCCGCCATCGCGCACCAGCTTGCCGCCGCCCAATTCCGGCAGTTCGATGATGGCGGCGGCTTCCAGCACGTCGGCGCCCATGCGCTTGAGCAGCTTGTAGCCGGCCATCATGGTGCCGCCGGTGGCGACCAGGTCGTCGATCAGGATCACGCGGTCGCCAGGCTTGCAGGCGTCGGTGTGCATTTCCACCGCGGCGTTGCCGTATTCCAGCTCGTATTCCTCTTCCACCGTGGTGAAGGGCAGCTTGCCCTTCTTGCGGATGGGCACGAAGCCGACGTTCAGCTCGTAGGCCAGCACCGAGCCGATGATGAAGCCGCGCGCGTCCAGGCCCGCCACAAGATCCACCTTCTCCATCATGTAGCGATGGACATAAATGTCGATCAGCATGCGGAAGGTTTTCGGATTCTGCAGCAGCGGGGTGATGTCGCGGAACATCACGCCCTGTTGCGGCCAGTTCGGCACCGTGCGGATCCAGCCCTTCAGATAGCTGGAATAATCGAGATTGCTTAGGTTTTCCATGGGGCTATTGTACTTCGAAATCAAGAGACTGTGCCGGCTGACTGACACGGTTCGCGGCGACGGCCTGCGCGTAGCGGGCAGGCCGTCGGATGAAGAGATTATTGTGCTTTTAGTGGAAGAAAGCCAGCTTGAAGATCCACAGCGCGGCGATGATCAGCACCGCCGGGCGCAGGTCGGCGAAGCGGCCGGCCAGGATCTTGATCACGGCGTAGCTGATGAAGCCGAAAGCGATGCCGTCGGCGATGGAGAAGGTGAACGGCATCGCCAGCGCGGTCATCACCGCGGGGGCGGACTCGGTCAGGTCGCTCCATTCGATCTCGGCCAGGCCGCGCGCCATCAGCACGGCGACATAGCACAGCGCCGGGGCGGTGGCGTAGGCCGGGACTGTGGCGGCCAGCGGCGACAGCCACAGCGCGGCGAGGAACAGCAGCGCCACCACGACTGCCGTGAGGCCGGTGCGGCCGCCGACAGCGGTGCCGGCTGCGGATTCGATGTAGGCGGTGGTGGACGAGGTGCCCATCGCGGCGCCGGCGGTGATGGCGATGGAGTCGGCCATCAGCGCGCGTTTCAGCCGCGGCAGCTTGCCGTCCTTGTCCAAAAGGCCGGCGCGGTGCGACACGCCGACCAGGGTGCCGGTGGTGTCGAACAGGTCGACGAAGAAGAACACGAAGATCACGCCGATCAGGCCGGCGTTGAGCGCGCCCTGGATATCCATCGCCATGAAGGTGGGCGCCATGCTCGGCACCGGAGCGACGATGCCCTTGAACGGCGACAGGCCGAAGGCGATCGACAGCACGGTCACCACCAGGATGCCGATGATGATGGAACCCGGCACCTTGCGGTATTCCAGCGCCACGATCAGGAAGAAGCCGAAGATGGCCAGCAGCGCGGTGGGTTTGTGGATGTCGCCCAGCGTCAGGTAGGTTTCCGGATGCGGCGCGATCACGCCGGCGTTTTTCAGCGCGATGATGGCGAGGAACATGCCGACGCCGGCCGAGATGGCGAACTTCAGCGATTGCGGGATGGCGTTGACGATGGCCTCCCGCACCTTGAACAAGCTGACCGCCAGGAACACGATGCCGGAGATGAAGACCGCGCCCAGCGCGGTTTCCCACGACAGGCCCATGCCCTTGACCACGCTGAAGGTGAAGTAGGCGTTCAGGCCCATGCCCGGCGCCAGCGCGATCGGGTAGTTGGCCACCAGGCCCATGATGGCGGTGCCCAGCGCGGCGGCGAGGCAGGTGGCGACGAACACCGCGTTCAGGTCCATGCCGGTGGAGGACAGGATCAGCGGGTTGACCAGCACGATGTAGGCCATGGTCAGGAAGGTGGTGAAGCCGGCTATCACCTCGGTTTTCACCGTGGTGCCGTGCTCCTTGAGCTTGAAGAAGCTTTCCAGCAGTTGCATGAAAAATGACTCCGGACGACGCGAGCGTTCTGAAAACGCGGCATTATCGGCCAGCGGGCGCTCAAACACCTAAATCTTGACGTGAAAATATGTCATTGCTTAACACTGGCGGCCTCGCTGTGCTATCCTGAAAAATTACTCTTTGGTAAACGTTGGTACGTTGTATGAACCAGGCCGTCGGCAACATTTACATCGTGGTGGCGCCGTCCGGCGCCGGCAAGACCTCGCTGGTGGCGGCTTTGCTGCAGGCAGAGCCCAGCGTCGAGCTGTCTATCTCCTATAGCACCCGCGCGGCGCGCAAGGGCGAGGTCGATGGCGAGCATTACCATTTCGTCAGCCGCGAAACCTTCGATGAAATGAAGTCGCGCGGCGATTTCCTGGAGTGGGCCGAGGTGTACGGCAACTGCTATGGCACCAGCGCGCCGTGGATACGCGGCCGCCTGGAGGCAGGCCGGGACATCCTGCTGGAAATCGACTGGCAGGGCGCCGAGCAGGTGCGCGAGGCGTTTCCGGACGCTATCGGCATCTTCATCGCGCCGCCCTCCATCGAGGAGCTGGAGCGCCGCCTGCGCGGCCGCGACACTGATGCCGAAGAGGTCATCCTGCGCCGCCTGGCTTCCGCCCGCGCCGAGATCGACAAGATCTCCGAGTATGACTACATCGTGGTCAACGACGACTTCGAGCGGGCGCGCCAGGATCTGATCAGCATCGTCCGCGCCCAACGCCTGAAGAGCGCGCCGCAGTGCCGCCGTCTGGCCGACATGTTCCGCCGCATGGGCACCGCCGCCGCGAAATGAAAATAGTTCCGTCCCGCTCGTGCCGGACGGAGCGAAAATCGATATAGTGAACCCTGTAACCGTCATTTAGCTGAGAGAAACCATGGCCCGTATTACCGTTGACGACTGCCTGGACCGCATCCAGAACCGTTTTGACTTGACCCTGGCTGCCGCCTACCGCGCGCGCCAAGTGGCTTCCGGCGCCAGCGCCTTCGTCGAGCCGGGCCGCCACAAGCCGACCGTGATCGCCCTGCGTGAGATCGCCGCCGGCCATGTCGGCAAGGAAGTCCTCAACCGCGGCAAGGCCTGATTGCCGGACGGAGCAAGACGATGGGCACCGGCATTGAGGCAGGCATCGATTACAACGCCTTGATCGAGTCTGAAGCGGCGGCGTTCCTGGAGAGCGCCGCGCGCTACCTGAAGCCGGAAGACGTCGAAATGCTCAGGCTGGCCTTCCTGGTCAGCCGAGAGGCTCACGAGGGTCAGACTCGCAAGAGCGGCGAGCCCTACATCACCCATCCGCTGGCGGTGGCGACCATGCTCACCGACTGGCGGCTGGATGTGCAGGGCCTGGCCGCCGCGCTGCTTCACGACGTGCTGGAAGACACCGGCGTCACCAAGCCCACGCTGATAGAAAAATTCGGCAAGATCGTCGCCGATCTGGTGGACGGCCTCTCCAAGCTGGAGCGGCTGGAGTACCAGACCAAGGAAGACGCCCAGGCCGAAAGCTTCCGCAAGATGGTGCTGGCGATGGCGCGCGACATCCGCGTCATCATCGTCAAGCTGGCTGACCGGCTGCACAATATGCGCACGCTGGACTCCATGCGCGAAGACAAGCGCCGCCGCATCGCGTTGGAAACCTTGGAGATCTACGCGCCGATCGCCAACCGCATCGGCCTGAACAAGGTTTACCGTGAGCTGCAGGACCTGGCGTTCAAGCATCTGCACCCGCACCGCTACAGCGTTTTGTCCAAGGCGGTGCGCGCCGCGCGCGGCAACCGCCGCGAAGTGGTCAACAAGATTTTGCTGGCTGTCAGTCAGCGGCTGGTGCAGAGCAATATCGAGGCCACGATCAAGGGCCGCGAGAAGAACCTCTACAGCATCTACAAGAAAATGCAGGAGAAGCACCTGTCCTTCTCCGAGGTGCTGGACATCTACGGCTTCCGCGTCGTCGTCAACGACATCCCAGCCTGCTATCTGGCGCTGGGCGCGCTGCACAGCCTGTACAAGCCGATTCCCGGCAAATTCAAGGATTACATCGCCATTCCCAAGGGCAATGGATACCAGAGCCTGCACACGACGCTGTTCGGCCCCTACGGCACGCCGGTGGAGATGCAGATCCGCACCCGCGAGATGCATAACGTGGCCGAGGCCGGCGTGGCCTCGCACTGGATGTACAAGAGCGGGGAGGGCGTCAACACCGCGCAGCAGCGCACCCATCAGTGGCTGCAGAAGCTCTTGGACATGCAGGAGGAGAGCGACGACGCCGTCGAATTCCTCGAGCACATCAAGATCGACCTGTTTCCGGACGAGGTCTACGTGTTCACGCCCAAGGGCAAGATCATGGTGCTGCCGCAGGGCTCCACGCCGGTGGACTTCGCCTACGCGGTGCATACCGACGTCGGCCACCGCTGCATCGCCGCCCGCGTCAACCATGCGCTGGTGCCCTTGCGCACCGCGCTCAGGAACGGAGACACCGTCGAGATCATCACCTCGACCCAGGCCAAGCCCAATCCGTCGTGGCTGGCCTTCGTGCAGAGCGGTCGCGCCCGCTCCGGCATCCGCAATTATCTGAAGAGCTTGCAGCGCGAGGAAGCGGTGGCGCTGGGCGAGAAGCTGCTCAGGCAGGCGGTGGGCGCGCTGGCGTCGACGCCGCTGGCGGTCAGCGAAGAACTTCGCGTCGAATACTTCGCCGCCTACGGCGAAAAGATGAGGAGCTTCGACGATGTGCTGGCCGAGATCGGGGCCGGCAAGCTGCTGCCCATCGTGGTGGCGCGCCGCATGCTGGAGCTGGCGGGAGAGCGGCTGGGCGAGGGCGTGCGCGTCGGTCCCATCACCATTCGCGGCAACGAGGCGGGCATGGTGCAGCTGTCCAATTGCTGCAACCCGTTGCCGGGCGACGACATCCTGGGTGTGATGACCAAGGGCCAGGGGCTGGTCATTCACCGGGTCAGCTGTCCCAACGCGCGCCGCGCGGATCCGGACAAGCTGCTGGAAGTCAACTGGGAGGCTCAGCGCGACCGGATGTTCGGCGTCACTGTCGGCGTGTTGTCGCGCAACGAGCGGGGCGCGCTGGCCGACATCGCCACCGCCATTTCCCAGGCTTCGGCCAATATCGAAAGCGCCGACACCCAGGACAGCAGCCGAGACGGCGACAGCCTGTTCAATATCCATTTCCGCCTGCAGGTGGAGGGGGTGGAGCATCTGGAGCGCGTGCTCGCGGCCGTCCGCCAGTTGGCGGTGGTGCAGCGCGTGGAGAGAAAGTGAGCCAAATGAATCTACGCATCAACGGCGAGGACAGAAGCTTCGCCGGCATCGCCACGTTCGCGGAGCTGGTCGCCGCGCTGGATCTGGCCGGCAAGCGCATCGCGATCGAGCGCAACGGCGAGATCGTGCCTCGCGGCAGCTTTGCCGAGGCGAGGCTGGCCGATGGCGACGAGCTGGAAATCGTGGTGGCGGTCGGCGGCGGCTGAGACTGTCCGCCCGCCATTCTGACGTCAATGGAAGAAAAGGGAATGCAGGTGGACGATAAACTGGTGATAGCCGGCCGAGAGTACGGTTCTCGCTTGCTGGTGGGGACCGGCAAATACAAGGATTTCGAGCAGACCGCGGCGGCGCTGGACGCTTCCGGCACCGAAATCGTCACCGCGGCGATACGGCGCGTGAACCTGGGCCAGAGCGCTAACGAACCGAATTTGCTGGACTTTTTGCCGCAAAACCGGTATAACCTCCTGCCCAACACGGCGGGATGCTATTCCGCCGAAGACGCCGTGCGCACCTTGCGGCTGGCGCGGGAGCTTCTGGACGACCATCGTTTCGTGAAGCTGGAAGTGCTGGGGGACCCGAATAATCTGTACCCCAATGTGAAGGAAACCCTCAAGGCCGCCGAGGTGCTGGTGGCGGAGGGATTCGATGTCTTGGTTTATACCTCGGACGACCCCATCGTCGCGCGCGAGCTGGAGCAGATCGGCTGCTGCGCGATCATGCCGCTGGCCAGCCTGATCGGCTCCGGCATGGGGATACTGAATCCGTGGAACCTGCAATTGATCATCGAGCAGTCCAATGTTCCCGTGATCGTGGATGCCGGCGTCGGCACCGCGTCCGACGCGGCGATCGCGATGGAATTGGGCTGCGACGGCGTGCTGATGAATACCGCGATTGCCGCTGCGCGCAATCCGGTTCTAATGGCGCACGCCATGAAATTGGCCGTGGAAGCTGGCCGCGCCGCCTATCTGGCCGGCCGGATGCCGAAACGTTTTTATAGTGCAGTGCCAAGTTCTCCTAGTGAGGGGGTGATTTCTTCCGTCAAGTCGTGATGTTCATGGCCCAGGCTGGCCGCGCCAAACCGCGCAAAACACCACAAGATGACCTGACGTTGTCGTTTCAGACTTTTACAAATGCAGTAACATTGCTAAAATGCTGTTTTTACAGGCGGCGGCTTTAGCCACGCCCTAAAGAAATCTAAGGACCCTTAAGTAAATGCCGACTATTCGCGTTAAAGAGAACGAACCGTTCGAAGTTGCCCTGCGTCGTTTCAAGCGCTCCGTGGAAAAAACTGGCCTGCTGACCGAACTGCGCGCCCGCGAGTTCTACGAGAAGCCGACCACCGAACGCAAGCGCAAGCACGCCGCCGCGGTTAAGCGCCACTACAAGCGCATCCGCAGCCAAATGCTGCCGCCGAAACTCTACTAAGAGTTTTCCGGCATCAAGCAGGACCGCAGGCCATGCCTGCGGTTTTGCCATTTGTACTCCCGAATTTCCCCCGCTGCCCGCGCAGCGCCTGATTTCCAAGTGAGCACGACATGAGCCTCAGAGTTCGCATCACCGACGACATGAAGTCCGCCATGAAAGCCAAGGAAGCCGACAAGCTGGCCGCGATCCGCCTGCTGCTGGCCGCCGTCAAGCAAAAAGAGGTGGACGAGCGCATCGAACTGGACGACGCCGGCGTCATCGCCGTCGTCGACAAGATGATCAAGCAGCGTCGTGACTCCATCTCCCAGTATCAGGCCGCTCAGCGCCAGGATCTGGTCGACAAGGAACAGGCCGAGATGGACGTGCTGATGGGCTATATGCCGCAGCAGCTGTCCCAGGCCGAGATCGAGGCGCTGATCGCCAAGGCGGTGGCCGATACCGGCGCCGCCGGCATGCAGGACATGGGCAAGGTGATGGGCGCGCTGCGTCCGCAATTGGCCGGCCGCGCCGACATGGCGCAGGTGTCCGCGCTGATCAAAGCCAAGCTGAGCGCCTGAGGCCGAGGCGGCAGGACTTGATTCCGCAGGATTTCATCGACCAACTGCTGTCCCGCGTCGACATCGTCGACGTGGTGGACCGCTACGTTCCGCTGAAGCGGGGCGGGCAGAACTATATGGCCTGCTGCCCCTTTCACAAGGAAAAGTCGCCCTCATTTACGGTAAGTCCCAGCAAGCAGTTCTATCACTGCTTCGGCTGCGGCGCGCACGGTTCGGCCATCGGCTTCGTGATGGAGTACCAGGGCATCGGCTTCATCGATGCCGTCAAGATGCTGGCCGAGGGCATCGGCATGCAGGTGCCGAACGAGCGCGAGGTCAATCCGGAAGCCAGCCGTAAGGCGCGAGAGAAGCAGGTGTCGCTGGAGCAGCTGATGCAACAGGCCAGCGATTTCTACCGGCGCGAGCTGAAGGGCGCGGCCAATGCCGTCGCCTACTGCAAGGGACGGGGATTGTCCGGCGAAGTCGCCGCCCGCTTCGGCCTGGGCTACTCGCCGGACGGCTGGCAGAACCTGGAAGCCGCGGTCGATAACTACCAGGACGACAAGCTGGTGGAAGCCGGCCTGGTGATCGTGGCCGAGGATAGCGGGCGCCGCTATGACCGCTTCCGCGACCGGCTGATGTTCCCGATCCGCAACCAGCGCGGCGCCATCGTCGGTTTCGGCGGACGCGTGCTGGGCAAGGGCGAGCCGAAGTATCTGAACTCGCCAGAAACGCCGCTGTTTGAAAAGGGCCGCGAGCTGTATGGCTTGTATGAGGCGCGGCAGGCGATCCGGGAGAAAAACCGGGTGCTGGTGGTCGAAGGCTATATGGACGTAGTGGCGCTGGCGCAATACGGCATCGGCTACGCGGTGGCCACGCTCGGCACCGCCACCACCGGCGAGCATGTGCGCAAGCTGCTCAAGCACGCCGAGCAGGTGTATTTCTGCTTCGACGGCGACGCCGCCGGGCAGAAGGCCGCCTGGCGCGCGCTGGAGAACAGCCTGCCGCAGCTGGTGGACGGTAAGGCGCTGA
This sequence comes from Chromobacterium phragmitis, assembly GCF_003325475.1. Lineage (NCBI taxonomy): Bacteria > Pseudomonadati > Pseudomonadota > Betaproteobacteria > Neisseriales > Chromobacteriaceae > Chromobacterium > Chromobacterium phragmitis. The sequence continues at coordinate 800,382 of NZ_CP029495.1, read as the reverse complement.
ATTTTCTGTTCTTGCCGACCGAGCATGATCCGGACAGCTATGTCCGCGAATTCGGCGCCGACGCGTTTGAGCAGTTGCTGGTTCAGGAAAGCCTGCCGCTGTCGGTGTACTTCACCCGCGAGCTGTGCCGCGGCATCAATCTCGGTACGCCGGAAGGCAAGGCGGATCTGATCCGCCAGGCGACGCCGCTGCTGGCCCAGATCGCCGCGCCGGCGCTGGGTTACATGATACGCAAGCGGTTGGCCGAGATGGCGGGCGTGGATGTCGACGAACTGGACATGCTTACCGGCGGCGGCAAGCCGCAACGCTTCGAGCGCGGCAACCGCGGCGGCGGCAACCGCGGCGGCGGCAAGCGCGAGTACAGGCTGCCGGAGCAGTCGCAGCGGGTGGTCAACACCACCATGGTCAAGAAGCTGATCAAGTGGTTGTTGATGAATCCGCAGTGGGCGGGCGACGTCAAGCTGCCAGACAGCCTGGCGCTGTCGGATGAGCTGGGTTGCTTTGCAATGCTGGCCGAGCGGGTGCTGGAGCACGGCGAGGCACCGAACACCGCGAAATTGATCGAAGGACTGCGCGGCACGCCGTACGAGGGTTTGATCGACAGCGTGCTGCAGCAGGCGATGCAAGACCCGGACGAATTCGCCGATCCCGGCGAGGACGACCGGCAGTTGTTTCAGGACGGCAACGCCCGGCTGCTGAAAATGCTGCATGCGGAGCAACTGGAGCGGCTAAAACTGAAGGACCGGCACGAAGGACTGACTTCCGAAGAGAAAGTCCTGATGGCCCAGCTGTTGCGGGAAATGTTCTCGTCGCCGAACTAACGGGTTCGGCGGAAAAGTTCAGGTAGTTGTGTTATAATCAACTGTTTTTTTCGGCTTTTTTTCAAGCAGGAAGCGAAATGGCGGCCTCTCCCGAAAACCAGAAAGATGTGCAGGACAGCCAACAGGAAGTGATGAGCCTGGAAGAGCAGCGGAAACGCTTGCGCCAGTTGATCGCCCTGGGCAAGGAGCGTGGGTACCTGACCTACGCCGAAATCAATGACCACCTGCCGGAAGACGTGTCCGACGCCGAGCAGATCGAAAACATCGTCACGATGATAGCCGGTCTGGGCATTCAGGTGTGTGAAGAAGCGCCGGACGCTGAAACCCTGCTGATGTCCGACGCCACCCCTTCGGTGGCGGATGAGGATGCCGTGGAAGAGGCCGAAGCGGCCCTGTCCTCGGTGGACTCCGAATTCGGCCGCACGACCGACCCGGTCCGCATGTACATGCGCGAAATGGGTTCGGTCGAGCTGCTGACCCGCGAAGGCGAAATCGAAATCGCCAAGCGGATCGAGGACGGCCTCAAGTACATGATCCAGGCCATCTCCGCCTGCCCCGGCACGATTGCCGAGGTGCTGGAGCTGATGGAGCGCGTGGCGCGCGATGAAATCCGCGTAGACGAAGTCGTGGACGGCTTCATCGACCTCAATGCCCCGACCGAGGACGAAGCCCAATTCGCCGAGCCGGAAGACAGCGACGACCTGTTGGACGAAGAGGACGAAGAGGAAGAGGACGAAGACGGCAATGTAGACGCCGACGCCGACGCCGCTGCCAATCTGGAAGAACTGAAGCAGCACGCGCTGGAGCACTTCGCCGGCGTGCGCATGCTGTTCGACAAGATGGTCAAGGCGTTGAGCGCCAAGGGTTCGCAAAGCAAGGAATACCAGGAGCTGCAGGACGCGATCACCACCGAGTTCATGTTGGTGCGCTTCGCGACCCGCCAGGTGGAAAGCCTCTGCGAGTCGCTGCGTGGCCGCGTCAACGAGATCCGCACTTACGAGCGCGACATCCAGGATATCTGCGTCAGCCGCGTGCGCATGGACCGAGCCCACTTCATCAAGGTGTTCCCGGGCAACGAGACCAACCTTGACTGGGTGGAAAAAGAGATCGACTCAGGCAAGGCCTGGAGCGAGGCGCTGACCCGCTTCAAGCACGCGATCATCGAGAAGCAGACCCGCCTGTCGGATTTGCAGGACCGCGCGATGCTGACGATCAAGGCGTTGAAGGAAATCAACCGCCAGATGTCGGCCGGCGAGTCCAAGGCGCGCCGGGCCAAGAAGGAAATGATCGAGGCCAACCTGCGTCTGGTGATTTCCATCGCCAAGAAGTACACCAACCGCGGCCTGCAGTTCCTCGACCTTATTCAGGAAGGCAACATCGGCCTGATGAAGGCGGTGGACAAGTTCGAATACCGTCGCGGCTACAAGTTCTCGACCTACGCCACCTGGTGGATCCGCCAGGCCATCACCCGCTCCATCGCGGATCAGGCGCGCACCATCCGCATTCCGGTGCACATGATCGAGACCATCAACAAGATGAACCGCATCTCGCGGCAAATCCTGCAGGAAAGCGGCCGCGAGCCGGATCCGGCGGAGTTGGCCGAGAAGATGGAGATGCCGGAAGAGAAGATTCGCAAGATCATGAAGATTTCCAAGGAGCCCATCTCCATGGAAACCCCGATCGGCGACGACGACGATTCCCATCTCGGCGACTTCATCGAGGACCAGAACAACCTGGCCCCATCCGATGCGGCAATGTACTCCAGCCTGAAGGATGCGACCAAGGAAGTGCTGGACACGCTGACTCCGCGCGAGGCGAAAGTCCTGCGCATGCGTTTCGGCATCGACATGAATACCGACCACACGCTGGAAGAAGTGGGCAAGCAGTTCGACGTGACCCGCGAGCGTATCCGCCAGATCGAGGCCAAGGCGTTGCGCAAGCTGCGCCATCCGACCCGTTCCGAGCGCTTGCGCAGTTTCCTGGACAGCGAGCCGGGCGGCCAATAAGCATAACGCTTTAGTCGAATGGCATCCCCAAGTTCCTTGAATAAAGGGCTTGGGGATTTTTCTTTTCCTCGCTATAATGGCCCCCTCTTCAGGGCCTCTAGCTCATGCTTGGTTAGAGCAGCGGACTCATAATCCGTTGGTGCCGAGTTCGACTCTCGGGGGGCCCACCAAACAATCAAGGGGTTGCGCGCAAGCGCAACCCCTTTTGCTTTGTCGGGTTCAACAAAGGTTCAACGCGCGTAGCGGGTTCAGCTCGCGGGTTTCGCTCAAATGGTCGGGTGAGAGATGGGCGTACCGCATGGTCATGGTGAGGTTGTGGTGGCCCAGCGCCCTTTGCAGCACCAGGATGTTGCCGCCGTTCATCATGAAGTGACTGGCAAAGCTGTGGCGAAGGACGTGGGTGTGCGTACGCATAGAAAATTACCCAGTTTTCAGGAGCTAGTGCGCGTTCAAAACTACCCAGGATGTTCAATCCCCCTGCTGAATTTTTCAGCAGGAGAATGGAGTGATCACCATGAAAGAACTGGGCATTGTTCGCAGGTTGTTCTACCGAGATGGCCTATCGCTATCTGAAATTGAGCGGCGAACTGGGCTGACCCGCAAAACGATCCGTCACTGGCTCAAGGCGGCGGAAGGCACGGCGCCGAAGTACCAGCGGAAACCCGCTGAAACCAAGATCGCACCGTATGCGGTGCAGCTCACCAAAATGCTGGAGACGGACTTACACCGTCCCAAGCGCGAGCGCCGCAGCGCGCTCAAGCTCTTTGCCGAGCTCAAGGCAGCAGGGTTCTCCGGCGACTACAGCCGAGTGACGGCCTTCATCCGACAGTGGCGGGCTGGTGGTGGCACGAGCCAAACCAAGGCGTACGTGCCACTGCGCTTTGAGCTGGGTGAGGCTTTCCAATTCGACTGGAGCGAGGAGCGTCTGGTGATCGGCGGCATCTGGCGCAAGATCATGGCGGCGCACCTCAAGCTATGCGCCAGCCGCGCCTTCGTTGTGCAGGCCTATCCCACCCAAAGCCACGAGATGCTGTTTGATGCCCACACCCGCGCATTCACGGCACTCGGCGGCATTCCGCGCCGCGGCATCTACGACAACATGAAGACTGCCGTCGACAAGGTCAAACGTGGCAAGGCACGAGCGGTCAACACCCGCTTCGCCGCGATGGCATCGCACTACCTGTTCGATCCGGACTTCTGCAACGTCGCTTCCGGCTGGGAGAAAGGCGTCGTCGAGAAAAATGTGCAGGACAGTCGCCCGCGCATCTGGCAAGAGGCCGCCAAGCAACGGTTCAGTAGCTTTGCAGAACTGAACGTCTGGTTGCTTAGTCGTTGCCGCACGCTATGGCAGGAGCTGCGCCATGGTGAGTTCGATGGCCTCACCATCGCCGAGATGCTGGAACATGAGCAGCCACAGCTGATGCCGATGGTCACGCCATTCGACGGCTACGTGGAGACGCTGGGCAAGGTCAACAGCATCTGCCTGGTGCACTACGACCGCAATCGTTACTCAGCACCCTGTGAGTTGGTCGGCCAGATGGTGAGCATTCATGTTTACCCTGAGCGGATCGACCTGGTGGCCAACGACGCTATCGTGGCCACCCACGCGCGCCGGTTCGGCAGCCACCACACGAGTTACGACTGGCAGCACTACCTCCCGCTGATCGAGCGTAAGCCCGGCGCTCTGCGTAACGGTGCGCCATTCGCCGACCTGCCAGATCCGTTACAGCGGCTGCGACGGCTATTACTCAAGCGCGAAGGCGGTGACCGCGTCATGGCCAAACTGCTGGCGGCGGTGCCACGCTCGGGGCTGGAGGTCGTGCTGGTTGCCGTCGAGCTGGTACTGGAGTCGGGTAACCCGAGCGTCGAGCACATCGAGAACGTACTAAACCGGCTCAAGCAGTCGCCGATGCCGGAGCAGGCGGAAACGCAGCTCGCCGTCCAGGAAGCGCCGCTGGCTGATCCAGAACGCTACGACAGCCTGCGCACGGGAGCCCGCCATGGATGAGATCGCGAGCAAGCTAAAGGCATTGCGGCTTTACGGCATGGCCGGCGCCTGGGATGAGATCGTCACGCAAGATGCCCAAAGCGCTATCGAGTCATCGCGCTGGCTGATTGAACACCTGCTGGCCGCAGAGGAAACCGACCGCGCCATGCGGTCAATCAGCTACCAGATGCACGCCGCCAGGTTTCCTGCGCATCGCGACCTGGCGGGGTTCGACTTCAGTCAGACTAAGGTGGATCAGCATTTGATCGCCGAGCTGGCAGACCTGTCGTTCAGCGAGAGTGCACATAACGTCGTGTTCATTGGTGGCACGGGTACCGGCAAAACACACCTTGCCACCGCATTGGGCGTGTCTGGCATTACGCGCCACGGCAAACGGGTACGCTTCTTCTCCACCGTGGATCTAGTCAACTTGCTGGAGCAGGAGAAAGCGGCGGGTAAGGCGGGCAAGCTGGCGTTCGCGTTGATGCGGGTTGACCTGGTGATTCTGGACGAGCTGGGTTACTTGCCATTCAGCCAGGCAGGTGGGGCCTTGCTGTTCCACCTGCTGTCGAAGCTGTACGAGCACACCAGTGTGATGATTACCACCAACCTGACCTTCGGCGAATGGGCCAGCGTGTTTGGCGATGCCAAGCTGACGACAGCCTTGCTCGACCGATTGACGCACCACTGCCATATCGTCGAGACGGGTAACGAGTCCTATCGGTTCCGTCATAGCAGCGATACGGCGAAATCGAGAATCAAGGCCAGGGAGAAAACGCGGCTAGGAGGGGCTGACGAAGCAGAGCCATTCTAGGTACTGATCTACCGGGGGTGAGGGTCACAGCACCAAGCCCTCGGTATTGGTGACATCGAACTGAATCAGGCTACTGGAATGTATTAGACTTATCCACAGCCACCCCTAGACGGAAGTGGCTTTCCTCCCTGGGTAAAATTCAACGCGCAGAGTTGGGTAATATCGGACGCGCAGCGGACAAGCTAATAACTCTGTATATTAACCTGTTTTATTAATTGCCCGCCCTGAGGACATTTTTGACATCTTCATACAAGGAGTTCCTGCATTTTTTAATGTAGTTCATTCTGGTATATGTTTATTATTGGATTATTCATTTCTTTTCATTAAGAAGAGAGGTGCTTGCCTAGGCAGCTGTCTTGATAATCAAAGCCATGGCAGTAATTGACAAGCCATGGGTCATTAATAAGCAAGTTAAATTATTATTTGTTATCCCTATTTATTGAGAGGAGCAAATAAAGGGATTTCCATGAATATTTCTTTTCAACCTGACTATGAATTTTCTGAGGTAAATTGCCAGAGTGCGATCAATTTCATCTTGAACTGCAAACGTAATGGCTACAAGAGAGTCATGGCAGTGCGTGTGGACTTTCTGATAAGAGACCAGTTTCAGCAGGGCATGTCTGTTTTTGAGATTCAGGAATACAAGACAAGGCTTTGGAACAATCGTCGTGGGAAGCCTAGCATCTTTGAACATTGCCTGGGTTGGGTATGGGCTTTGGAGTACACGGAAGAGGCTGGCTATCACTACCACTGCTTGTTTGTGTTTAATGCCGATAAGGTTCAGGCGGATGCGTACTATGGTGATCAGATTGGTGAGTATTGGATGACTATCACGGAAGGGAAGGGGTGTTACAACAACTGCAATCGAAATAAGCAACAGTACCGTTACCTTGGCGTTGGGCGTATACGTCTAGATAGCGAAGAAGAGCTGCACAATCTCTGCAATATCGTTATCCCATATCTTGCTAAAGACGATAATCAAGTACGATCTGCAATTAATCGTGATTTGGTGGCAATGGGTACGATGCCGATTAAGGTTCGTACCTTTGGCTGTAGCAATAATTTGAAGTTTTGATCGATTGCATGGGATGAACAGATTTTTCTTGACCTATATCGAATGGTTCTATTAAATGATGCTACTCATTACTAGCAGGCCGTTGAAAAACCAACAACCATTCATTTGGTATAATCATCAACATCCAACGAACCGCGAAAGCACCCGATGAGAGGCGTCCGCAACGACACGCAGACCAATCTGTTCAGCTACATCCAGCTGGAAGATCGCATCCCGGCCAATCACCCGCTGCGCAAGATCCGCCAGATGGTCGACCTGGTGCTCGGCTCGATGAATGAGGTATTCGACGGCTTATATTCCCGCGTCGGGCGGCCTTCGATTCCGCCTGAACATCTGCTGCGCGCCTCCCTGCTGCAAGTGCTCTACACCATCCGCTCCGAGCGGCTGCTGGTCGAGCAACTGGACTATAACCTGCTGTTTCGCTGGTTCGTCGGCCTTTCCGCCGATGCCCGCGTATGGGATCACTCGACCTTCTCACAAAATCGCGACCGCTTGTTTACCGAAGACGTCGCCCGCGCCTTCTTCATTCGCGTACGCAGCCTGGCCGAGTGGGGCAAGCTCACCAGCGACGAACATTTCAGCGTCGAGGCACGCTGATCGATGCCTGGGCTTCGCACAAAAGCTTTGTTCACCAGGATGACGACACGTCCCCACCCGCAGGGCGCAACCCGGACGTCGATTTCCGGGGCGAGAAGCGAAGCAACCAGACGCATCAATCGCGAACCGATCCGGAAGCGCGACTGGCCTGCAAGAGCGCCGGCGACGCCAGCCGCTTGTGCCATATGGCCCATATCCTGACCGAGAACCGCAACGGCCTGGTTGTGGACGTCTCGGTGTCCGAGGTCAATGGCCGCGCCGATGGCAAGCCAATGGAAGTAGCAGTCTGCCAGAATTTAGCTATCTGATTTACCATCAATCTGGTATCTGTTTGTAAAATAAAATATACCCATTCATTGAATGTCCTTATTCAATTAACTAGTCTTTTTTGAAATGATAGGCTATTTGGTTTCCTCCCGATTTTTTTGCTCGATACATTGCGGAATCCGCGAGAGCTACTAAAATGTCAGGATCGCTTGCATCCAATGGGTAAATAGCGACTCCCATACTTGCTTTGGGGATGGTAATGTTGCCATCAAAATTGATTGGTTGGCGTATGGTATCTGTTATTCTTTTTAAAATCATAAGGCATTCAGACCATTTTTTTAGTCCCGACAGCAATAAAACAAATTCATCTCCCCCCAGTCTGGCAGCAGTATCTCCAGCTCTGATTGTAATTGATAAGCGATTAGCAACCTCTTTTAAAACGATATCACCACTATGATGGCCATGCTGGTCATTGATAATTTTAAAATTATCTAGGTCTAAAAAGCAAACGGCAAGCTGTGTTTTATTTCGATCCGCTTGGGAGATGGCCTGAAGAAATCTGTCTTTGAAAAGTAGTCGATTGGGAAGGCCTGTTAGTGAGTCAATGTGAGCGTTTTGAGTGACTGCAGCTAAATCCAGTTTCTGTTGGGTTATGTCTCCCATAATTCCGACGTAATGAGTTATTTTTCGATATGAATCATAAACTGCTGAAATGCTAAGTCGTATGGCATACAAGCTGCCGTTGTGATGTCGATTCCAGACTTCCCCTTGCCATTGTCCTTGCTTGTATATTTCTTGCCACATGGTCGCAAAAAAATGTCTGCTATGAATTTCAGATGCGAAAATTTTAGGTGTATTGCCTAGAATTTCTTCATTGCTAAATCCCGTGATTTGGCAAAGCGCTTGATTGATTTCTAACACTTTTTGATTGTTGTCAGTGATGCATATCCCTTCGCTAGTGTTTGTGAAAAGAGAGTCCGCCAATCGAAGCCTGGCTTGAATTGACCATTTTTTATACGGGTCACAGTCGATAGTGTTTTTTCTATTGAATATGGAAGGCAGGTCCATTCATACCTCCTTGGCGGTGAGCGTAATTGAGTGTTTAAAATTTCCGCATTCAGGGCTCACTCTTCCAGTTTGATAGAGTGGTAAGGCGTTTTATGTTGTCAGTTTCAATAGTCAAGTAAAATAGGGACGATATTTAAAGTAGAACGGTTCAGTTGATGAATGACTTTGCTTTAATGAATTTCGATTTTTTGTGCATGGTTTCATTTCTGGGAGACTCTGTTTCATAAGTCCAAAGCAAGATGACTCTCCTCTTTTCTAGAACAGATTTATGCCGCTACTACCCTGCATGCTGAAGCGCTTCTACTAACTTGCCTCGCTGTCTCTTGGCCATCGAAGCGCCGGATCATCATGCTTTTCCCTGCAGTTTGAAGCAATACATCTTGATTTCCATCAAATTGCGGCGATGGCAGTTGCTTCAGCGTTTCCTGATTGTCCTGTTGGGGCCTGGGGAGTCTTGTGCCGAGTACTTGCCCAGTGAAATTCCTTTCTATCGTCGCATGGGGATACGCCCCGTGGCATCACGCGGCGTAAACGCCGCATTGCGTGTCTTGCTATCTAAAGCGCTGCTGCCGCTCATGCAGGCTGGATGAAATGCGCTTACTCTTGTTATGGGGAATGCTGACTTGCAGCGTTTGCTGACGCCAAAACAGGGGGCAGTCGTTCGGGAGGCTCAAGCCCGGGCCTGTCGGCTTGAACAGACTTTGGATGAAACCGATGGTCTGTCTTAACGCCAGCCCAAACGGATTCTTGATGGTTAAACAGACCGTAATGGCCGCATCATTGTAGGTCTGCGTTTGGGTTAGCATCCTCTGTGGCCTTGTCTGCCACATCATGCTGCTATTCAGCCAGATGGACAGGTGCCACGCCGTATCAGGGCTTGCTTGTAGGCTTTCCTGGTGCTTCGGCACTGCTACGGGGCAGATGTGCTCATGTGGTCAGCCCACAAAGCCTAGGCGAGCCCGGATTTTGCGATAAGCCCTAATAGGTTTTCCCAGGCTCGCCTAAGCAGCAGTTTAGGAGCAATTAGCGGTTTTTTGTTGAAAAAGTTATAAACTATGCATTTTTTATATCATATCCTGCGGCTTGACCCAGGCATCAAACTGTTCTCCGCTGAGATAGCCTAACTCCAGCGCAGATTGCCTCAGCGTGCCGCCGCACTGATGAGCGTGCCGGGCGATGGCGGCTGCCTTGTCATAGCCGATATGGGGATTGAGCGCGGTGGCAAGCATCAGAGACTGCTCCAACAGTTGGCCGATACGCTCGCGCCTGGCCTGCATGCCCTGCACGCAGTGTTGGCGCAAGCTGGCCATGCCATCGGTCAGCAGGCGTACGCTTTGAAGGAAATTGTGCGCGATTAGCGGCTTGAATACATTGAGTTCGAAATTGCCTGAGGCCGCGCCGATGGAGATCGCTACATCGTTGCCCATCACTTGGCAGCATAGCATGGTGACGGCTTCGCATTGCGTAGGGTTGACCTTGCCCGGCATGATGGAGCTGCCTGGCTCATTTTCCGGGAGCGCCAGCTCGCCCAAGCCACATCGCGGGCCGGAGGCGAGCCAGCGGATGTCGTTAGCTATCTTCATTAACGAGGCGGCCAAGGTTTTCAGCGCCCCATGGGCTGAAGTGAGCGCATCATGACAGGCCAATGCGGCGAACTTGTTGTCGGCGCTCGCAAACGGCAAGTGAGTCTGAGTTGACAGAATGTCCGCCACCTTGGCACCAAAGTGCGGATGGGTATTGAGGCCGGTGCCGACCGCGGTGCCGCCTATCGCCAATTGGCACAGCGCCGGCAGGCTGAGCTGAAGCGCCTGTTCAGCATGTTGCAGCTGGGCGGCCCAGCCTGAAATTTCCTGGCCCAGCGTCAGCGGCGTGGCATCCTGAAGGTGGGTGCGGCCGATTTTGATGATGTCGGCGAATTCGAGCGACTTTTCCTCTAACGCCTGCCGCAGCCGAGCCAGGCTGGGCTGCAGCCTATGATTCAGTCCGATCACCGCCGCCACATGCATCGCGGTGGGAAACACATCATTGGACGACTGGCCGAGATTGACCTCGTCATTTGCGTGAACCAGCCGCGACGGGCCGCGTTTTCCGCCCAGCAATTCTGAGGCGCGATTGGCCAACACTTCGTTCAGGTTCATATTGGTCTGGGTCCCAGAGCCGGTCTGCCAAAGCGACAAGGGGAATTGCTTGCTGTGCTGATTTGCCAGCACTTCATCCGAGGCGGTGACGATTGCCTGGGCTTTAGCCTCGTTCAGTAGCCCTAGCTCCTGATTGGCGAGCGCCGCCGCGCGCTTCACCATAGCCAGCGCCAGAATCAGTTCCGGCGGCATTCGCTCGCTGGAAATCGCAAAGTGTTCAAGCGAGCGCTGGGTCTGCGCGCCCCATAGCGCGCTCTCTGCCACGTCAATCGGGCCGAAGCTATCGGTCTCCGCACGTTGTGCTTTGCTCATCTTGATTGGCTCCATCTGGTAGAACTCTATTTATGAGTCATAGTCAAAGCTGATCTCGCCTGTATCGTTGCTGTCGGCCTTCTCACCGGAGTTCCTCATGTCCCTGCGTGCCCATGACAGTTTACGCAAGTTCCCGTTGGCCTCTGGCCAGTTTGCCCAGTTTCATTCCCTGCCGGCATTGGCCGAGCTGGGCGTCGGCGATGTCAGCCGCCTGCCGGTGTCGCTGCGCATCGTGCTCGAGTCGCTGCTGCGCAATCTGGATGGACAGCGCATCACCGAGGAACATGTGCGGCAACTGGCCAACTGGCAGCCGCAGGCGGCGCGCAGCGAGGAGATTCCCTTCGTGGTGGCGCGCATTGTGCTGCAGGACTTCACCGGCGTGCCGCTGCTGTGCGATCTGGCGGCGATGCGCGGTGTGGCGCAACGCTTCGGCAAGCCGGCCAGGCGGATCGAGCCGCTGGTGCCGGTGGACTTGGTGATCGACCATTCGGTGCAAGTCGACCACTTTCGCGAGAGCGATGCGCTGGATCTGAACATGCAGTTGGAGTTCCGCCGTAATGCCGAACGATACCGCTTCATCAAATGGGGGATGCAGGCGTTCAAGACCTTCCGGGTCGTACCGCCGGGCATCGGCATTGTCCATCAGGTGAATCTGGAATATCTGGCGCGCGGCGTGTTGCGCAAAAATGATGTCTATTACCCGGATACGCTGGTGGGAACCGATTCGCATACCACCATGATCAACGCGCTGGGCGTAGTCGGCTGGGGCGTGGGCGGCATCGAGGCCGAGGCCGGCATGCTGGGGCAGCCAGTCTATTTGCTGACGCCGGATGTGGTGGGGGTCCATCTGACCGGCAGACTGCGCGAGGGCGTGACCGCCACAGATCTGGTGCTGGCGGTGACGGAGAGGCTGCGCCAGGCCCAGGTTGTGGGTAAGTTCGTCGAATTCTTCGGTGCGGGCGTAGCCAGTCTGACGCTGCCGGACCGCGCCACGCTGGCCAATATGGCGCCGGAATACGGCGCCACCATGGGTTTCTTTCCGCCGGACGAACAGGCGGCGGCCTATCTCTCCGCCACCGGACGCAGCGAAGAGGAGGTCGATGCTTTCCGCCGCTATTTTCAGGCGCAGAGCCTATTCGGCATGCCGCAGGCCGGCGCGATCGACTATAGCCAGACGCTGGAATTGGACCTGGCCGGCATTGTGCCCAGCGTGGCCGGGCCGAAACGGCCGCAAGACCGCATCGCGCTGCCGGCGCTGAAGTCCCGCTTCCATGAGCTGCTGGCGCAGCCGGCGTCCAGCGGCGGTTACGGCAAGGCCGGCGCCGCGCCGGCGGCTGATGGCGTGCTGGGACATGGGGCGGTGCTGATCGCCGCCATCACCTCCTGCACCAACACCTCCAACCCCGGCGTGATGTTGGCGGCCGGCCTGCTGGCGCAAAAGGCCGCCGCGCGCGGTTTGAGGGTGGCACCGCGCATCAAGACCTCGCTGGCGCCGGGCTCGCGGGTGGTCACCGATTATCTGGACAAGGCCGGCCTGCTGCCGTCCTTGCAGCAGCTGGGTTTCCGGGTGGTGGCTTACGGCTGCACCACCTGCATCGGTAACTCCGGGCCGCTGGAGCCGACGCTGGAGGAGGAAATCGCCGCCAAGGACCTGATCTGCGCCGCCGTGTTGTCCGGCAACCGCAATTTCGAGGCGCGCATCCATCCGGCGATCAAGGCCAATTTCCTGATGAGCCCGCCGCTGGTGGTGGCGTTCGCGCTGGCCGGTCGGGTGGACATCGACCTGGACCGCGAGCCCTTGGGCGTGGACCGTGCCGGCCGGCCGGTGTGGCTGCGCGAAATCTGGCCCAGCGACCAGGAAGTGGCCGCCGCGCTGGCGCAGGCGACCGATCCGGCCACCTATCGCCGCCTGTACCAGGACTTTGTCGACAGCAATCCGCTGTGGAGAGGCATCGCCGCGCCGACCGGGCTGGTGTATGGCTGGGAGGCGTCCAGCTATATCGCCGAGCCGCCATTCTTTCAGGATTTTGCCCTGCAGCCGGCGGCGGTGCCCCTGGTGCTGGATGCGCGGGCGCTAGCCATCTTCGGCGACTCGGTCACCACTGATCACATCAGCCCGGCCGGTTCGATCAAGGCAAGCTCCCCGGCCGGGCAATACCTGCAACAACGGGGCATCGCGCCCTTGGAGTTCAACAGCTACGGCTCGCGCCGCGGGCACCACGAAGTGATGATGCGCGGCACCTTCGCCAATGTGCGCATCCGCAATCTGATGCTACCGCCGGATGCCGACGGTAAGCCGGTGGAGGGCGGGTTGACGCTGAGCCAGCCGGATGGCGCGCAGCGCTTCCTCTACGATGCGGCGATGGAGTACCAGCGGACTGGCACGCCAACACTGATCTTCGCTGGCGAGGAGTACGGCACTGGCTCCAGCCGCGATTGGGCAGCCAAAGGCACTCGATTACTGGGCGTGAAAGCGGTCATCGCCCGCAGCTTCGAGCGCATCCACCGCTCCAATCTGGTGGGCATGGGCGTGTTGCCGTTACAATTCACCGGTTCCGACAGCGCCGCAGGCCTGAGGGGGGATGAGCTATTCGACCTGAGCGGTCTGGAGCGCGGCATCCTGCCCCGGCAAGAAGTGACGCTGACAGTGCGGAATGCCGATGGGCGGACCCGGCAACTGCCGTTGCTGCTGCGCATCGACACTCCGGTGGAGGTAGAGTATTACCGCCATGGCGGCATTCTGCCCTATGTGTTGCGACAACTGCTGGCGGCATCGTGAGTGTACCTGTCTTGTCAGGCAGCGCGCCGCTTGTTGCGCGATGCCGCCCAGTCAACGCCATCAGGCTTACTGAGATAGCGGCGCGTTCAACAAGCGTTGATACTCTTTTCTCACGACGTCGTAGCATTCGCAAGTGCGCTTTTCCAGTCCGTCTCGATCCACAATGGTGATATGGCCGCGCGCATAGTGGATCAGTCCAGCTTTCTGCAACTTAAGCGCGGCCTCAGTGACGCCCTCGCGACGCACGCCCAGCATATTGGCGATCAGCTCCTGCGTCATGACCAACTCATTGCCTTGCAGCCGATCCAGGCTCAGCAGTAGCCAGCGGCACAGTTGTTGATCCAGCGAGTGATGTCGATTGCATACGGCGGTTTGTCCCATCTGGGTGATTAATGCCTGGGTGTAGCGCAGCAGCAGATGCATCATCGAGCCCGCGCGTTTGAATTCATCCTTTAAAATTTCGGCCCTCAGTCGGTAGCCCTGGCCGGCGCTTTGCACCACCGCGCGGCTCGGCGTCGTTTCGCCGCCCATGAACAAGGCAATGCCGACAACCCCCTCAAGGCCGACGACGGCGATTTCCGCAGAGGCGCCGTCCTCCATCACGTAGAGCAGCGAGACGATGGCCGTGGTTGGAAAGTAGATGTGGCTAAGCGTGCAGCCAGGTTCGTACAGCACCTTTCCCAATGGCATTTCCACAGGCTCCAGCTGCGGAGCCAATCTTTGCCATTCGAGTTCGGGCAGGTTTGCGAGCAAGCCATTCCGCCTGGGGTCATCATTGCTGATCATGTCTTTTCCAGTCTTCAAGCCATTATGGAAGAAAAACGCATTGCTGAAAGCGAGTCGCAGGCAAGAGGGACGGGCCGTCATTCTCCCTGTCTAATGTGTTGTGCGTCCCGGAGCGGCGATGTGTTTGAAATGACACAAGGCCTCAATATTCATTCCTATGTATGACAGCGTACAGATGGGGCATGGCAAAAGCGCAGATGCTTAAGCGCAGTCAGCACATGCGTTCAAACCTTAGGCAAGGAGTGCCGCCATGAGCCCCATCAGTTCTTTCATTGTCGCGACTTTCATCATCTCCGGCGCGCTGGCTTATATTGGTGACTATTTACTGCTGGCTATCCTACTCTGGGTGGGGGCTGCGATTGTGGCGCAATCCTTGCGTATGGCCAACACCTGGCAGAAATGCGTGGTGCTGCGTGCCGGCAAGTTGCGCGGCGTGAATGGTCCGGGCCTGTTTTTGATCATCCCGGTGGTGGACCGCGTGGTAGCCACCATTGATGAAAGAATCCAGACCACTGCCTTCAATGCCGAGCAGGCGCTGACCCGCGACACGGTGCCGGTGAATGTGGACGCGATCATCTTCTGGCATGTGCATGACGCGAAAAAAGCGGCCTTGGCCATCACCGACTATAGCCAGGCGATTGATCGAGTCGCGCAGACTTCGCTGCGCGAAATGATAGGTTCCTCGATGTTGGCGGTACTGCTCAGCGACCGTCAAAACATGGTACAGGACCTGTGCGGCAAGATCGCAGAGAAAACGGCGGAATGGGGCATTACCGTGCGCTCGGTGGAAATCCGCGATGTCGCCATTCCGGAGGCGCTGCAGGACGCCATGTCTCGCCAGGCGCAGGCCGAGCGGGAAAAACAGGCCCGGATTATTCTGGGTTCCGCCGAAGCGGAAATAGCCAGTAAGTTTGTCGAAGCGGCGAATATCTACGCGGAACATCCAGCAGCGCTGCAATTGCGTGCGATGAACATTATTTATGAGACCACCAAGGAGCGCGGCACGACGATTCTGATCCCCAGCGCGATGGTGGATAGTTTGAATCCGCTGGCCGCTACGTTGAAAAAGCCCGCATCCAGCCGAAGCGTAGCGTCGACCGCGGCAGTCAATCATGCGGGCGCTGCGGAAGCCGACTTGCGCGCCGCAAGCGGCGCCGGTTAAGCGGCAAGCGGCGGTTCGCTACTTGCCAAGGAGGTCGCATGCAACTGAGCCTACTTGATCTGCCCTGGTGGGGGCTTGTCCTGGCGACGCTGGGGCTCACCCACGTTACCATTGCCGCGGTCACCATCTTTCTTCACCGGCATCAGGCGCATCAGGCCTTGCAGCTGCATCCGCTGGCTAGCCATTTTTTCCGGTTCTGGCTGTGGCTGACCACTGGCATGGTGACTCGTGAATGGGTCGCCATTCACCGTAAGCATCATGCAGTGACCGATACCCAGGGCGACCCGCACAGTCCGCAATGTTTCGGGCTCACGACGGTTTTGCTGCAAGGCAGCGAGCTGTATCGCCGCGCGGCCGGTGACCAAGCGATGCTGGAGCATTATGGCGGCTGCACCCCGGATGATTGGCTGGAGCGACGGCTTTACGCCACCCACTCCGTGCTGGGGGTGGGCTTGATGCAGCTAATTGACTTACTGTTGTTCGGCCCTGTCGGATTGAGTGTTTGGGCAGTACAGATGCTGTGGATTCCTGTTTTTGCAGCGGGCGTTATAAACGGTATCGGCCATTACTGGGGCTATCGCTTGTTTGCGACCAACGACTCCTCGCGCAACATCGTGCCGTGGGGAGTGCTGATCGGGGGCGAGGAGCTGCATAACAATCACCACGCTTATGTTACGTCTCCCAAACTGTCTGCCCGGTGGTGGGAATTCGATATCGGTTGGGCGTACATTCGCTTGCTCGCCTGTTTGCGTTTGGCCATGGTACGCCAGCCATTGCCCGCTCTGCGCCAGAATCCGCTCAAACTGCATTGCGATGAGAAAACCATGAATGCAGTCATTGCCCATCGTTATCTGGTATTGGAGCGGTTCGATCACGCCCTGCGCAGGACTGCGTCTGTGGAGCTGCAACGGCTGGAAGGGCTGTATGTGGCTGCGGGGCTGGAAACGACTCGTCGCTGGTTGCGTCATGCCGTTCGGGAACCGCTGCCGGATGGTGAGCTTTTAGAACGGGTGCTGCCGCTCAGTATGGCGCTGAATACCATTTACACGATGAGGCGCGAGCTTACCTCGCTGTGGGAGCGTTCCGCCTGTTCCACCGCGCTGTTGTCCAGCCAATTGGAGGACTGGTGCCGGCGGGCTGAAAGCAGCGGTATTGACGGCTTGCCGGAGTTTTCGCGGCAATTAAGGCAGTACGATTGCTAGCGTGCGCTTCAACGTGCCAAGGAGGCAAGGTGGACGATAGTCTTCATGTACCAGCGTGGAATCCGCTCTCCGTGCGATGGCCGGCTCGAGCCGTTGACGCTTGGCTGCAGCCCTGGACCATTTTATCCCCTTGGGGGGGCAGCCAGCCTGATATGGAAAAGCCACCTTCGGTTCCGATGCAGGACCTAGAGTGGTCCTGCGCTTTCGATCAGATGTTGCATGCCCAGATGTCGCGCGCCACTTTGGGGCTGTCACCCGCCAGTCTGGCCTTGGCCTTTTACGACTGGGCCACGCATTTCGCCATCTCACCCGGAAAGTGGGTGCATTTGGCGCATAGCGGAACCAGCAAATGGGCCAAGCTGACGCATTATCTGCCGCGCGCCTGCGTCGGCTCGGCTTGCGCTCCCTGCGTTGTGCCCCTCGAACAGGACAAACGTTTCCGCGATGAAGCCTGGCAGCGCTGGCCATTTAATCTGTATTCGCAGGCTTTTCTATTGCAGCAACAGTGGTGGCTCAATGCCACGACCAGCATCAGAGGCGTGTCCGCCCATCATGAGCAGATGGTGTCCTTTATGGCGCGTCAACTGCTGGACATGATGTCTCCGGTGAATTTTCTGGCCACCAATCCACTGGCGCAGGAGAGCACCTTGCGAGAAAGTGGGCAAAATCTGTTGCGCGGTTGGCGCAATCTGCAGGAAGACTGGGAGCGTATATCGACAGGGCGGCCGCCTTGGGGAGCTGAGCAGTTCATTCCAGGCGAAACGGTTGCCACCACGCCAGGCAAGGTTGTCTTTCGCAACCATCTGATGGAATTGATCCAATACTCTCCAAGGACGCCACTGGTGAAGGCTCAGCCGGTGCTATTCATTCCCGCCTGGATCATGAAATATTACATTCTGGACCTGTCGCCGCACAATTCGTTGGTGCGTTACTTGGTCGAGCACGGTTATACCGTGTTCATGATCTCTTGGCGCAATCCGGGGGCGGACGACCACAATTTGGGAATGGACGATTATTTGCGTCTAGGGGTGTTGGATGCGCTGAATATCATCGGCCAAGTCCTGCCGGGATGTCGGGTCAATGCGCTCGGTTACTGCCTGGGCGGCACTTTGCTCGCCATCACGGCAGCTTACTTGGCTAGGGAAAAAAATCCCGTCATCCAATCTATTACCTTGCTCGCGGCGCAAATCGACTTCACCGAAGCCGGAGAATTGATGCTGTTTATTGATGAAAGCCAAATTTCATATTTGGAAGACATCATGTGGGGTCATGGTTATCTGGACGCCAAGCAGATGGCTGGCGCATTTCAGTTGCTGCGCTCCAACGATCTGATCTGGTCGCAATTGGTGCAGGAATATCTGTTGGGACAACGCGCGTCGATGACCGACTTAATGGCTTGGAATGCCGACAGTACTCGTATGCCGTATCGGATGCACAGCGAATACCTACGGCGCTTGTTTCTCGATAACGATTTGTTTGAGGGACGTTATCAGGTGGATGGCCGTCCCGTAGTCTTGCACGATATCCGGACGCCAGTATTTGTGGTGGCTACCGAGATAGACCACGTTGCTCCTTGGCGATCCGTCTATAAAATCCAGTTGGCATTGGATGTGGATAGTCATTTTCTATTGACAAGTGGTGGGCATAATGCGGGGATTATCAGCGAGCCGGGACATCCTGGCCGATATTTCCGCTTATCAGCTGGTGGTCGAAAAGATCGATATACGGATCCGGACACCTGGTTGGAAACAACGCGGTCGCAACATGGGTCTTGGTGGCCGGTATGGGAAAAATGGCTGGCACATCAGTCTGGCGAGCCAGTTGTGCCGCCTGCGATGGGATGTGCATCATACCCTGCACGAGAGACAGCTCCCGGCCTTTATGTGATGGAGCGTTAATTCACTTATTGCTTCTTTGCTCGCTATTCATCCGGCAGCAACTTTCCTGTAGCCCTACCTTGTAAATAAATAGTCGGGAGTGTTTTTGTACCAAATTTAATTTCCGGAGTAACAGCTTAGGAGTGGGATGGGCGGCTAATCATATTGAGAAAAGGAGCCTGCAGGGCAGGCTCTGGACGTTATTCTCAATCAAGCATCATTGGGTTGGATGCTTTGCCGATCAATTTTGATATTTCGTTCTGCGAATCAGAGAAAATATCATATACATCTTTAGAGTGGGAGAAAGCTTTATTTACAGCATCACTAGAAAGCTCCCCAATTTTAGAAAATGAATCATGTGAATTGGGCGATGATGAGAATTCATTTATCACTGCGGCATGATAGTCAATAACTTCCTTTGACATTTTTACCTGTAGCTTAGCCAAGCGCTCAGTAGCATTTAATGAGGCTTGGAAGAGCTTCAAAATTGTATTTGTCGCATTATCAGACGAACTGTTGCTTTCTAAGATTTTAGACATGATAGTCTCCGAGATGGTTAAGTCACTCCCCCGATTATGCCATTGAGGCATTCATGAAAATTATCTAGATAATTGCAATATAAATTGGTTGAGATTTTAGTTAATTACATTAATGACTGTGTTATACATGTATTTAATTTATTGGAGTGCTTCTTGATGCCATGAAGTTAAGCGTAAGTGCCATTTTATAGCTTTGCGGCAAATGGTTCTCTATAGTAGCTCAAAAATCATTATGCAATAAGTAGTATTGCCAGGTTTGGATTTGCTGCGATGCAGTGTTTTCTCTATTTTGGGTAGCCGGTGCCGTGACAATGATACATTATATTGACTAAGTAGAAATAGCTCTGTGCGTTAGTGCACAGAGCTTGCCCAGGAAGTGATTTAAGCTGCTGCTATAAACTGACTGAGCACGTCCCAAAACTTACCAGACAAGATCTGGAAGGATATGATTTTCGACTTGGCGGATTTTTTGAGACCGACCTGATCAGACCCTTCCTAAGGGCGTGACCTATGTTCTCCATTTTATGTAAAAAATGATTAACGCAGCAATCCTTATTCAATTTTTGTAAGTGTGTTGGCTGTTTTGATTATTGGACTGGGTGGTGGTATTTATTTATCATTTTTACCATAAGAAAATTTTGGGCAAATTTCATTGCCTTTCATGGTGAGATTGGATGTGGTCGATCTCAACTTTGCTATCCACCCGCAAAATTGTAAGTCTGCTGGAATGAGAAGGAGTCTTTCATGTCAAGATATCACATTGAAATAGAACGTAACTCCACTGGTGATTTTGTAGGTTGGTCAGTACACAATGAAAGGGATCTTTTACCTTTTCATATTTACCCCCTTTATGAAATGGCGGAGTACAAGGCTGAACTCTTGGCTCAGGAGAACAACTGGTCTGAAGAGTCTACTCCGGTGTATGCGCCGACTGTTGAAGTTTTATTGCAGAATAAGCATGAATGAGAGAAATACTATGTCCAATTTACAATTATCTGGTTTCATGGTTAAGCCTAGTAATGGGCTGTCTCGACAACAAATAGTGGTTTTGCAGACGGTGCTTTTGCGATATCGAGAAGCATCACTCCAAGCTCTACAAGAAACCCAAGATCATCTACAGGCGTTCCTCGAAATTTCTGACTCGGAGGAGCGATCCCTGCAGAGAGAGGAATACCGAGTTGACTTAACAGTTCAAGAACATGAAAAGCTACAGTTGCAACGCATAGAGCAGGCACTTCAGCGTATTCGGAATGGTAGCTATGGGTACTGTGAGTTTAGCGGCGAGCCTATAGGGATGGCACGATTGATGGTTCGGCCTACTGCGACATTATCTAAAGATGCGCAAGAAACTGCAGAAGAGAGTTGACCTGCCAGTGTGTCCGCACTCTAAAATCATTACGGCGCAAACCGGCGCTGTTGCACAAATCCTGATCAGGGCGAGGCTCCCCTTTCCCCAAACGGATTTACGCCACCGCCACCGTGCACGGACGGCCCAGCATGCTGAAGCGGTTCAAGATTGTGCGTACGCATAGAAAATTACCCAGTTTTCAGGAGCTAGTGCGCGTTCAAAACTACCCAGGGTGTTCAATCCCCCTGCTGAATTTTTCAGCAGGAGAATGGAGTGATCACCATGAAAGAACTGGGCATTGTTCGCAGGTTGTTCTACCGAGATGGCCTATCGCTATCTGAAATTGAGCGGCGAACTGGGCTGACCCGCAAAACGATCCGTCACTGGCTCAAGGCGGCGGAAGGCACGGCGCCGAAGTACCAGCGGAAACCCGCTGAAACCAAGATCGCACCGTATGCGGTGCAGCTCACCAAAATGCTGGAGACGGACTTACACCGTCCCAAGCGCGAGCGCCGCAGCGCGCTCAAGCTCTTTGCCGAGCTCAAGGCAGCAGGGTTCTCCGGCGACTACAGCCGAGTGATGGCCTTCATCCGACAGTGGCGGGCTGGTGGTGGCACGAGCCAAACCAAGGCGTACGTGCCACTGCGCTTTGAGCTGGGTGAGGCTTTCCAATTCGACTGGAGCGAGGAGCGTCTGGTGATCGGCGGCATCTGGCGCAAGATCATGGCGGCGCACCTCAAGCTATGCGCCAGCCGCGCCTTCGTTGTGCAGGCCTATCCCACCCAAAGCCACGAGATGCTGTTTGATGCCCACACCCGCGCATTCACGGCACTCGGCGGCATTCCGCGCCGCGGCATCTACGACAACATGAAGACTGCCGTCGACAAGGTCAAACGTGGCAAGGCACGAGCGGTCAACACCCGCTTCGCCGCGATGGCATCGCACTACCTGTTCGATCCGGACTTCTGCAACGTCGCTTCCGGCTGGGAGAAAGGCGTCGTCGAGAAAAATGTGCAGGACAGTCGCCCGCGCATCTGGCAAGAGGCCGCCAAGCAACGGTTCAGTAGCTTTGCAGAACTGAACGTCTGGTTGCTTAGTCGTTGCCGCACGCTATGGCAGGAGCTGCGCCATGGTGAGTTCGATGGCCTCACCATCGCCGAGATGCTGGAACATGAGCAGCCACAGCTGATGCCGATGGTCACGCCATTCGACGGCTACGTGGAGACGCTGGGCAAGGTCAACAGCATCTGCCTGGTGCACTACGACCGCAATCGTTACTCAGCACCCTGTGAGTTGGTCGGCCAGATGGTGAGCATTCATGTTTACCCTGAGCGGATCGACCTGGTGGCCAACGACGCTATCGTGGCCACCCACGCGCGCCGGTTCGGCAGCCACCACACGAGTTACGACTGGCAGCACTACCTCCCGCTGATCGAGCGTAAGCCCGGCGCTCTGCGTAACGGTGCGCCATTCGCCGACCTGCCAGATCCGTTACAGCGGCTGCGACGGCTATTACTCAAGCGCGAAGGCGGTGACCGCGTCATGGCCAAACTGCTGGCGGCGGTGCCACGCTCGGGGCTGGAGGTCGTGCTGGTTGCCGTCGAGCTGGTACTGGAGTCGGGTAACCCGAGCGTCGAGCACATCGAGAACGTACTAAACCGGCTCAAGCAGTCGCCGATGCCGGAGCAGGCGGAAACGCAGCTCGCCGTCCAGGAAGCGCCGCTGGCTGATCCAGAACGCTACGACAGCCTGCGCACGGGAGCCCGCCATGGATGAGATCGCGAGCAAGCTAAAGGCATTGCGGCTTTACGGCATGGCCGGCGCCTGGGATGAGATCGTCACGCAAGATGCCCAAAGCGCTATCGAGTCATCGCGCTGGCTGATTGAACACCTGCTGGCCGCAGAGGAAACCGACCGCGCCATGCGGTCAATCAGCTACCAGATGCACGCCGCCAGGTTTCCTGCGCATCGCGACCTGGCGGGGTTCGACTTCAGTCAGACTAAGGTGGATCAGCATTTGATCGCCGAGCTGGCAGACCTGTCGTTCAGCGAGAGTGCACATAACGTCGTGTTCATTGGTGGCACGGGTACCGGCAAAACACACCTTGCCACCGCATTGGGCGTGTCTGGCATTACGCGCCACGGCAAACGGGTACGCTTCTTCTCCACCGTGGATCTAGTCAACTTGCTGGAGCAGGAGAAAGCGGCGGGTAAGGCGGGCAAGCTGGCGTTCGCGTTGATGCGGGTTGACCTGGTGATTCTGGACGAGCTGGGTTACTTGCCATTCAGCCAGGCAGGTGGGGCCTTGCTGTTCCACCTGCTGTCGAAGCTGTACGAGCACACCAGTGTGATGATTACCACCAACCTGACCTTCGGCGAATGGGCCAGCGTGTTTGGCGATGCCAAGCTGACGACAGCCTTGCTCGACCGATTGACGCACCACTGCCATATCGTCGAGACGGGTAACGAGTCCTATCGGTTCCGTCATAGCAGCGATACGGCGAAATCGAGAATCAAGGCCAGGGAGAAAACGCGGCTAGGAGGGGCTGACGAAGCAGAGCCATTCTAGGTACTGATCTACCGGGGGTGAGGGTCACAGCACCAAGCCCTCGGTATTGGTGACATCGAACTGAATCAGGCTACTGGAATGTATTAGACTTATCCACAGCCACCCCTAGACGGAAGTGGCTTTCCTCCCTGGGTAAAATTCAACGCGCAGAGTTGGGTAATATCGGACGCGCAGCGGACACTTCGGGACAAGAAAGCTTTTCGATTCGATTGATGGTCAGTGGAACGCGTGCCATGCGAAGCCCTACATTCTAAGTTGTAGGGTTATTGTAGGGCGTTGTGATGCCTTTAGGTCAACATCTATCGTCTATTTTATTTTTCATATTCTACATTTTTTCATTGAAAACAAGTATTTGTGTTTGTTTTGTCAGCGGGTGTCTATGCGTTGGTATGCTTTAAATTTAGGACTCATAATCCGTTGGTGCGGGGTTCGACTCCCCGGGGGCCCACCAGACAATCAAGGGGTTGCGCGCGAGCGCAACCCCTTTTGCGTTGTCTGGTGCATCGGCTGGTTTGCCTTCCATCTGGAAGCCGTGTCTTCGCTTTCCTCTGCCGCACGGCGATTCTCTTTCACATAGGCTGCATTTCACGGTCGATGGCCCGCCAGATCGGCGCGCAAGTTGGCCTGCGATGAGGCGCCCGCCGTCAGATTGCGGGGCGCGCCGCGACAAACTGTCATCAAAATGATGGGGGGCCGGCAATGCGAGCATGGATACTGCCGGCATGCCTGGCCGCGGCGAGCCTGCAAGCCGCCGCTGCGGGATGCGAACTGCAGGCGGGCAGCGGCTTGCTGCGGATTTCTTTGCTGGAAATGTACACCTCTGAGGGCTGCAGCAGTTGTCCGCCGGCCGAGGCCTGGCTGTCGGGCCTGGCGGCCGCGGGATTGGACGCGTCGCGGGTGGTGCCGCTGGCTTTTCATGTCGACTATTGGGACGAACTGGGCTGGCGCGATCGACTGGCCAGCCCGGACTATTCGCGGCGGCAGCGTTGGCGAGCGGCGCAGGCGGGCTCGCCGCTGGTGTACACGCCGCAGTTGCTGCTCAATGGCCGCGACTGGCGTTTTGCCGGCTATGACGGCTTGCGCGCCAGCTTGCCGGGCGACAAGGCGTCGGCCGGTTTGCGCTTGCGCGGGAGACGTGCGGGCGATGGCGTCGACATCGAGGTGGAGACGAGTCTTCCGCTCGGCGCGCCGCCGCTGCGCTTGATGCTGGCGGTATTCGAGGATGGCCTGAGCAGCCAGGTCAAGGCGGGGGAGAATGCCGGCCGGCTGTTGCGTCATGACGCGGCGGCAAGAGGGGTGGCCGGGCCGTTCGCGCTGGCGGGCGGATCGGAGACGTTGCGGACTCACCTTTCCTTTGCCTCCGGGCAGGACGGAAGCAAGAGTGGCGTGGCTGTCTGGCTGGAGGATGGACAGGGACGGGTGAGGCAGGCGCTGGCCGCCCGCTGCGCAGGTGGCTGAATAGACAGGTGCGCTTTCCTCCGGGAATGCCGATCCTATGCGGGGTCCAGCCGCCGATATTCGCGGAATGGATAGTCGTCCCATCAGCAAAAGGAGCCTGCATCATGTCGCCAGCCGAAGCCCGCAGCATTGTGGAAGCGCTTGCCACGGGAGTGGACCCGTTCAGTGGCGAGCTGTTGTCTCAGCTAGCCGTTCTGCGTCGTCCGGAAGTGGCTCGCGCGCTGTTTCTGGCCAGCCGCGCGCTGGAGGCCGCGCCGCGGGACGCGCCGGCGCGGGAGCCCGAGGGTGGAGCCTGGGCCGATGCTTTGCCGCCGGTGCCTAGGGCGCGCGGCGAGCGTCGTCCGCGCGCGCTGGCGGCTTGATCCCGCCGGATGGAAAACGGGGCCGTCGGCCCCGTTGGTTTTGTCCGCCCCTATAGCGCGGCGGAGGGCGACATGCCCTTGGGCAGCAGCAGCCACATGCTGCCTTGCTGCTTCATCCGGCCGGCGTACATGCCGGCTTCGGTGCCGTAGCCCCAAAACAGGTCGGCGCGCAGCGCGCCCTTGATCGCGCTGCCGGTGTCTTGGGCGTTGACCAGCCGGACCAGCGGCTCGCTGGAATGGGGCCAGGTGGTCGACAGGTAAACCGGCGCGCCCAGAGGGATGTAGCGCGGGTCCACCGCGATGCTGTAGCCGCCGGTCAGCGGCACGCCCAGCGCGCCGATCGGCCCGCCGTTGTCGCCGGGCAATTGCTTGAAGAAGATGTAGCTCTGGTTGACCGCCAGCAGCTCGTCGCGGCGCTGCGGGTTTTTCGCCAGCCAGTCCTTGATCCCCTGCATCGACGCCTGCCCCAG
Organism: Chromobacterium phragmitis; assembly: GCF_003325475.1. Lineage (NCBI taxonomy): Bacteria > Pseudomonadati > Pseudomonadota > Betaproteobacteria > Neisseriales > Chromobacteriaceae > Chromobacterium > Chromobacterium phragmitis. Next base: position 774,745 of record NZ_CP029495.1, on the reverse strand, counting down.
CGTCATTTCGCCCTTGTCCACCAGCCATTTGCCAATCGACTGGTAGGGATAGCCGTTCTGGTCGGCGAAGCCGACGTGCAGGAAGCTGCCGTCATCCAGTTGGATGCGGCCGGAGCCCTGCACCTGCAGGAAGAACAGCTCCACCGGGTCCTCAACCCAGGCGATCACCGGCGCGCTGCCGGCGATGCTGCCCTGGTTGATCTGGCCGCGGGTGAAGTAGGGCAGCAGGCGGGAGCCGGACAGTCTGCCCTTCATGCGGATGCCGCGCGGGTCGGCGGGGAAGTCGGCCGGGTTGATCTCGATATTGCCGCCTGCTGCCAGCGCCAGCCGGCCGGGCCCCGTCTGTTTGGCGCGCAGCACGCCGCGATTGCGCTGGCTCATCGGCACGTCGACGCTGACCATGTCGCGCGGCGCGCCGTAGACCGGCCACGGCGTGCGGTCGGAGCGGTTGAGGCTGCCGTTGAGCAGCGGCTCGTAGTAACCGGTGATCAGGCCGCTGTCGCGGCTGCCGTCGCGCAGCTTCCAGGCGGTGAAGCGATTTTCGAAGAAGCGGCGCGCGGCGTCGGCATCCTTGTCCGCCAAGGTACCGGCTTCGCGGCAGATGGCGCTCCAGGCGGGCTTTTTCTGCAGGGTGCGGCAGCTTTGGCGCAGGCCCAGCAGAGAGTCGCCGATAGCCTGCTCGTTCCAGGCGGGCAGCGCCGAGGGACTGGCGCTGTCGGCGCCGGAAATGCCGGGGGAGGGACGGGATGGCGCGACGGACGGGGTGGTGCCGCAGCCGGCAAGTGCCAGCAAGGCCAGCCACAGCGGCCAGCTTTTCTTGAACGGTGTCTGCTTCATGCTTGGGGCCGAATGGCCTTTCCGTGATAGATGGTCTGGATTGTAACCTGATGAGCGGCCGGCCGTGGCGGCCGGGGAGCGTGATTCATGGAGCCGAAACAAAACTGAAAAGTTTCATCGCTAACATGGGCGGGTTCCATGGAGATGGCCAAGGGCGAGGATGCCGGGCGGCCGTGGTCGCGAGAAACTGGAGAGAACGATGAAACGAGTTGCAAGCCAAACCCTGTTGCTGGCCGCGCTGGCCCTGTCCGGCGCTTTCGCCGCCCACGCGGCTTACGCCGAAGACGCCGCCGTCGCCGCGCCGACCGACGAACAACTGGCCGTCAGCGTCAAGCAGGCGCTGGACGCGGAGCCGGACCTGAAGCCGCTGGACCTGAAAGTGTCCGGAAAGAAGGGCGAGATCACCATTGAAGGCGCGATGAGCGACGATCAGCAGATGTTCAAGGCAGGCCAGGTGGCAGAAAAGGTGCCGGGCGTGAAGTTCGTCATCAACAAGATGGAACAGAAGAGCTGAGTCCGGTTCGGATCGGACGCAGCGAAGACAAAGCCGGGTTTGTCCCGGCTTTGTCGCATTCGGCGTTCAGGATTCCAGGGCCAGCAATTCCGCCATGGTCTGGCGGCGACGGATCCGGCGGACCTCGCCGCCATCCACCAGCACCTCGGCCAGCAACGGCCTGCTGTTGTAGTTGGACGACATGGTCGCGCCGTAAGCGCCGGCGTCGTGGAATACCATCAGATCGCCGACTTGGGCCGGCGGCAAGGAGCGGGTTTCCACGGTGCCGCCTTCCTGCTGGGTGAACACGTCGCCGGATTCGCACAGCGGGCCGGCCACCACGGTGTCGACGGCGCCGGTTTTTTCATCGCCTTCCGCATCCAGCAGCGAGATGTGATGATAGCTGCCGTAGAGCGATGGCCGCATCAGGTCGTTGAAGCCGGCGTCCACCAGCACGAAATGGCGGCTGCCCATATTCTTCACCGCGCGCACTTCGGCCAGCAGCGCGCCGGATTCGGCCACCAGGAAGCGGCCGGGCTCGATCTCCAGCCGCACCGGGTGGCCCAGTTTGGCGGCGATGCGCCGGCGAGCGGCGTCCCACAGCTGGAAATAGTGATCGGTGTCGATGCGCGCGTCGCCGTCGCGATAGGGAATGGACAGGCCGCCGCCGGCGGAAATGGCCTCGATGTCGCAGTCCAGCTTTTCCACCAGCGCCGCCATCGCGCCGCAAACCTGCTCCAGATGGCCGTAGTCGACGCCGGAGCCGATATGCATGTGCACGCCCACCAGCCGCAGCTTGAACTGGCGGATGGTCCGCAGTGCTTCGTCCAGGTCGCCATGCCAGATGCCGTGCTTGCTGTTCTCGCCGCCGGTATTGGTTTTCTGGCTATGGCCATGGCCGAAGCCAGGGTTGACGCGCAGCCATACCGGATGGCCGGACGCGGCTTCGCCCAACTGGCGCAGCATGTCGATGGAGCCGGCGTTGACTGGTATGCGTTCGGCGACCACCCTGGCCAGCGTCGGGCGATCCAGCACGTCGGCGGTGAACACGATGTCCGCCTCTTCGCCGCCGCCTTGATAGCCGGCGGCCAGCGCGCGTTCGATCTCGCCCAGCGATACCGCGTCCACCTTGACGCCCTCGGCGCGCATCAGCCGCAGGATGTGGGTGTTGGAGTTGGCCTTCTGCGCGTAGCGTATGGTGTCGAAGGCTTTCAGCTCGGCGATGCGCTGCCGGATGGTGCCGGCGTCGTAGACCCACAGCGGGGTGCCGTGCCGGCGGGCGATGTCGGCGAGCTGGCGGTTGTCGAAAGCATGCATGGGTCAGGTTCCGCGGAATGTTTGCCTACATGATCCGTCGCGCTGACTAAAAAATAAAATAGCAATTTATGGAATGTCCTTTCATTTATGATATGGATTGGATGTTATGAACGGGGATGGCCATGTCCATCAATCTGCGCCATATCGAAGTGTTTCGGGCCGTGATGACCAGCGGCAGCGTCAGCGGCGCGGCGCGCTTGCTGCATACCTCGCAGCCCACGGTCAGCCGCGAGCTGTCTCGCTGCGAGCGGCTGTTGGGCCTGGTTCTGTTCGAGCGCGGCCATGGACGGCTGCGGCCCACCCAGCAGGCGCTGCAGCTGTTCGCCGAGGTGGAGCGCAGCTTCGTCGGACTGGAGCGCATCGTCGCCAGCGCCGCGGGGCTGAGGCAGTTCGCCGGCGGCCAGGTTGCCGTCACCTGCCTGCCGGTGTTCGCGCAGTCCTTGCTGCCCGCCGCTTGCGCCGACTTCATCGCCGATTTTCCCGACGTGGGCGTGGATATCAGCCCGCAGGAGTCTCCGTGGCTGGAGGAATGGCTGGCGGCGCAGCGTTTCGATCTGGGCCTGACAGAGCAGCAGCAGGCGCCGGCAGGCTGCCAGGCGCAAGCCCTATGGCAGGGGGATGAGTTGTGCGTGTTGCCGGCGGGGCATCCGCTGGCGGAAAAGCGCCGCCTGGAGGCGCGCGATTTCGCCGGCCAGTCCTTCATCAGCCTGGCCGCCAGCGACAGCTACCGGCAACAAGTGGATGCCTGGTTCGCGCGAGAGGGCGTGGCGCGACGGCTGCAGCTGTCCAGCCACAGCGCGGCTTCGGTGTGCGAGATGGTCAGGCTGGGATTGGGCGTGGCCATCGTCAATCCGCTGACGGCGCTGGCGGAGGCGGAAAGCGGACTGGCGGTGAGGCCGCTGGCCGAGTCGATACCCTTCAGCGTGCAACTGGTGACGCCGCAGTTTCGTCCCGCGTCGCCGTTGCCGCTGCGTTTCATGGATGCTTTGCGGCGTCAGGTGGCGGCGCTGAATGGGCGTTTGGAGGCGTTGAGGGATGGGAAGATGTTGGATTGATATAAAAGCAATTAAATTGCTCATATATGTCAAATGGTGGATTATGTTTTTTGTTATGACGGATTTATGGAGATTGTTTTCATAAGTTTCCGTCGCATTTTCGAATCCTACTCTTGCTATGCGGGTATTTGGCCGTCTATCGAGGCTGACAGGATTGACAGGTGCGACAACTTGGTTCATCAATAGTTCCTGGATGCTATCTTTCGTAGAGCAAAAGCGCTATTTCTGGTTGCTATGCGAGCGATGGCAAGAATTTGCCTTATTTTTCAGTAGTGACCACTGTCTGTCTCACCCTGGCGTGACTGGCGATGGCCGGCGCCAGTGGCGTTTGTCTTTCGTCATTCCGCCATGCAGGAACTTTTCCTGGGTCCGCGGCAGTTCTGATTACAAGGAACCCAACATGACGACGACTGCGCTCAATCCCTTGCGCCAGCCCAAGCCGTTTTATCTGATCTTTTCGATCGAATTCTGGGAGCGTTTCGGCTTCTATGGCCTGCAGGGCATCCTGGCCGTCTACCTGGTGAAGGCCCTGGGCCTGCGCGAAGCCGAATCCTTCACGCTGTTTTCTTCCTTCATCGCGCTGGTGTACGGCCTGATCGCCGTCGGCGGCTGGCTGGGCGACAAGGTGCTGGGCACCAAGCGCACCATCCTGCTGGGCGCGCTGGTGCTGACCGCCGGCTATGCGATGGTGACCGCGTCGGCCGACCACATCAGCCTGCTGTATCTGGGCATGGGCACCATCGCGGTGGGCAACGGCTTGTTCAAGGCCAATCCGTCGTCGCTGCTGTCCAAGTGCTACGAGGAGAACGACCCTCGCCTGGACGGCGCCTTCACCATGTACTACATGGCGATCAACATCGGTTCGCTGCTGTCCATGCTGGCCACGCCGTGGCTGGCCGACAAGTTCGGCTACGCCCATGCCTTCGCGCTGTCGGTGGTGGGCATGCTGATCACCGTCGCCAACTTCATCCTGATGCAAGGCTGGGTGAAGGATTATGGTTCCGACGCCGACTTCCGCAAGCCCAAGCTGTCCACCTGGCTGGCGGTGCTGGCCGGCGTGGTGGTCGCCTGCGGGTTGGCGGCATTGCTGCTGAAGCATGAGATCATCGCCAACGTGGTGCTGGCGGTGCTATCCATCGGCGTGGTGAGCTTGTACGTCAAGGAAACGCTGCAGCTGAAGGGCGCGGAGCGCAAGAAGATGATCGTGGCCGCCATCCTGATGCTGCAGGCGACCGTGTTCTTCGTGCTGTACAACCAGATGCCGCTGTCGCTGAACTTCTTCGCCATCCACAATACCGAGCACACGCTGTTCGGCATTCCGGTGCAGCCGGAGCAGTTCCAGTCGCTGAACCCATTCTGGATCATGCTGGCCAGTCCGCTGCTCGCCCTCTGCTACAACAAGCTGGGCAACCGCCTGCCGATGCCGCATAAGTTCGCGATCGGCATGGTGTTGTGCGCCGGCGCCTTCCTGGTGCTGCCGCTGGGCGCCAAGTACGCCAACGCCCAGGGCCTGGTGTCCTCCAACTGGATGGTGTTGAGCTATCTGCTGCAGAGCGTGGGCGAGTTGCTGATTTCCGGCCTGGGCCTGGCGATGGTGGCGCAACTGGTGCCGCAGCGCCTGATGGGCTTCATCATGGGCGCCTGGTTCCTGACCTCGGCCGCGTCGTCGGTGATCGCCGGCTGGGTGGCGGGCCTGACCGCCGCGCCGGACAACGTCACCAGTCCGCTGGCCACGCTGGAGATCTATAGCCGCGTGTTCACCCAGATCGGCGTGGTGACCGGCGCGATCGCGCTGCTGACCATCATCATCGCGCCGTGGCTGCACCGGATGACGCTGGACGAGAAGCCGGAGCATCCGGAGCACGAAATGGCGCTGGACGCGCGCTGAGCGCGGCATCCGCCAAACAGCAACGGGGGCCGGTTCGGTCCCCGTTTTGCTTGCCTAGCCGCCCAGCCGGCGGCTCCAGTCTTCCAGCTGGCCGCTTTCCAGCCGTTTCTCGATCAGCTGCCGCCAGGACTCCACCAGCGGCAGCTTGGCCGCCTCCAGCAGCAGAGGCCGCTCCAGTCCGCGCTGGTAGAACACTTCGATCAGCCGCGCCAGCGTCCATTCCGGATGCGGGCGGGCCTGCAGGCGGATGTCGTCTCCGGCGCCGACGTCGCCCTCGCGCAGCACCCGGCAGTACCAGCCGGTGCGGCCGCTGTCCTGCAAGCGTTTGGCCATGTCGCGTTGGTCGAAGCGGTGATTGAGCTTCCAGCAGGGCTGGCGGCCCTGGGAGATCTCCAGCACCGCGGTGCCGATAGCCAGCTGGTCGCCCAGGCACAGCGTGGTCTCGTCCATGCCCAGCGTGCTGAGGTTTTCGCCGAATCCGCCGGGTTGCTCCAGCGCCGGACGCGGGCCGATTTCGTCGCGCCAGCGGGCGTAATGCTCGAAGGCGTAAAGGTGCACCGCCTTGTGCGGGCCGCCGTGGTAGCGCGGGTCGCCTTGCTCGTCGCCGTCCAGTCCCAGCGCGCCCACGGATGCGCGTCCCGCCAGCGGTTGCTTGGCGATGGCGCTGAGCGCGCCGGGGCGGACATAGGGCACGGCCCTGCCGGTCAATACCGCCAGCACGCTGCCGATGACGGTTTCCCGACTCATTCCGCCAGCTCCACCACCACCCGCTTGTTGCGCGCGCCCTTGCTTTCTATCTTTTTCACCCGCACCCGGCCCACTTCGCCGGTGCGCGCGACATGGGTGCCGCCGCAGGGTTGCAGATCCACGCCCTCCACCTCGATCAGCCGGATTTCCGGCAGGTGCAAGGGCGGGGTCACCGACATGGTGCGGATCAGCTCGGGCTGGGCCTTCAGGGCTTCGCCGCTGGTCATCTTTACGGCGAGGGGCAGGTCGGCGGCCACCAGCCGGTTCAGCTCGGCCTCGATCTGTTCCTTGTCCAGCTCCATGCCCTCCGGCAGCGCGAAATCCAGCCGGCCGGACTCGGCGGTCATGTTGCCGCCGGTGACGCCGGCTTTGATCACCACGCCCAGCAAGTGCAGGCAGGTGTGGATGCGCATGTGGCGGTGGCGGCGTTCCCAGTCCAGTTCCAGCGTCACCTCGGTTCCCGGCGCGAGACGGGCATCGCCCTCGGTCTGGTGAAGAATGACGCGGGTGTCGCGGTCGCGGCGAGTGTCGGCGATGCGCAGCGTCGAGCCGTCGGCCAGCGTCAGCGTGGCGCTGTCGCCGGGCTGGCCGCCGCCCAGTGGATAACACAGCGTGTCCTCCAGCACCAAGCCCGCATCGTCGTGGCGCAGCGCGCGGGTGGCGAGGCGAGTTTGATAGGCGTTGCTATAGAAGAATTCACTCATTCATATCTCCAATATTCAATATTCATAATGAACTTTGTTTAATAAATCTAATCATTAAGCGGGTTGGGCACGAGTTGCCATCTTTAGAACTATCGATTCGCCGACTTCATGCTTACTCTACAAGATTTGTCTTACCCACCGAAGGGTTTCTCCATCGGCAATCCCGATGACGCCGATTTTTATCGCGCTTTTTCCGATGAGGGCATGCCGGGCTTTCATCATGGCTTTTTCGTCGCCGAGCGGGAGGGGCGGCGTGTGTGCTGCATCCCTTACTTTGTGACCGATTTGCAATTGAACACCCTGTTGCCCAAGGGGCGACTGTTCTCCTGGTTGCCCAAGTGGAGCGTGCCAATGGCTTGCGTGGGCAACCCGGTGGCGGATTTGGGACGGGTCGAGGGGGAACTGACTCCTGAGATCGTCGAACTGGTGACGCGGAGGCTGGAAGAAAAGGGAAGTTTGGTCGCCTGGAAAGGATTCGGCGAGCGGCTGCCATTGGATGGCTACGCCAAGGCGAAGGGCTTGCCGGTTCCCGTCATCCGGCTGGACGGCGATTATTACGGCTCGTTGAAAAGCGACCGCCGCAATTTGCTCAAGCGAAAATTGAAGAAAGCCGCGGGTTTGCGTTACGAGGTGGTGGAGGGTTTGCCGACAGAGCTGCTGGACAGGATTTACGCGCTTTACTTGCAGACCTGGGAGAAGGCGCCGCTGAAGTTTGGCAGGCTGGAGCCCGATTACTTCGTCCGCACCAGCGGCGGCAGCACCTATTTGCTGTTTTATCTCGGGGATGAGCTGATCGGTTTCAACCAACTGCTGGGCAAGGGCGAATCGATGATGAATGTCTTTGTCGGCATGGATTACGAGCATGCTCATGATCATGGGCTGTATTTCGCCATGTTCATCCGCTCTGTCGAGGTCGCCCAGGCGCGGGGCTGCGCGGAGATCGAGCTAGGCTCTACTTCCTATGAGTTCAAGCGCATCCTCGGCGCGCGCCCTCTGGCGGTCTGGAATTATTTCCGCCATCGCTCGAAGCCGATGAACTGGCTGCTGTCCCGTTGCGCCTCTCTCCTCGAGCCGTCTGCGGAGGAGCTGAAATAGGGCCTTGTCTAGCCATGGCGGAGCGCCGATAATCGCCGCCAATCGATTTTCAAAGCCGTTAGCCATGCAAAGACACAATCTGGAACACTATAGTCCGCCGCCGGACACCGGCCTCAATGTGGTCTACGCCGACGACTGCCTGCTGGTGCTGGACAAGCCCAGCGGCCTGTTGTCGGTGCCTGGGCGGGGCGAGGACAAGGCCGACTGCCTGATCAGCCGCGCGCAGAAGGTCTATTCCGACGCGCTGACCGTGCACCGCCTGGACATGGACACCTCCGGCCTGGTGGTGATGGGCCGCGGCCCGGAAATGCAGCGCGCGCTGTCCATCGCCTTCATGGACCGCAAAGTGAAGAAGCGCTACATCGCGGTGGTGGACGGCATCGTGGAGAGCAATAGCGGCATCATAGACCTGCCGTTGATCATAGACTGGCCGAACCGGCCGCGGCAGAAGGTGGATTTCGACGAGGGCAAGGAAGCCATCACCCATTACCGGGTGATTCTGCGCGACACCGGCCGCAACATCAGCCGGGTGGAGCTGGACCCGCAGACCGGCCGCGCCCACCAGCTGCGCATGCATATGCTGCACCTGGAATCCGGCCACCCCATCCTCGGCGACACCATCTACGCGCCGCCGGAAGCGCTGGCCAAGGCGGACCGGCTGCTGCTGCACGCGTCGCGGCTGGTGTTGCGCCACCCGGTGACGTTCGAGGAAATGGAGTTCGAGGCGCCGGCGCCGTTCTGAGGCCGGGGCTTGTCCGCAAAAAAAGGGATGCTCATTGGCATCCCTTTTGTTTTGGCCGATCGGGCCGCTTACTGCCGCGCGGTGCGGACGTTGTCGGTCGGCGCGGCGTCCGCATTGCTGCGCCATGGGTTGATGTCCAGGCCGCCGCGGCGGGTGTAGCGGGCGTAGACAGTGAGCTTCTCCGGCGCGCAGGCGCGCAGCACGTCGACAAAGATGCGCTCCACGCACTGCTCGTGGAATTCATTGTGCTGGCGGAAGCCGATCAGGTAGCGCAAAAGCGCTTCGCGATCGATCTTCGGTCCGGTGTAGCGGATGGACACGCTGCCCCAGTCCGGCTGGCCGGTGACCAGGCAGTTGGATTTCAACAGATTGCTGCACAGCGTTTCGCTGACGATGTCGGCGGCGTCGGCCTTGAGAACCTCCGGGCAAGGCGCGTAGCGGTCGACCTCGATGTCCAGCTCGTCGATGCACTCGCCGGCCAGTTCGCGCACCTGTTCGGCGGCGAAGGCCTGGGGCAGGGCGATGGAGACCGAAACCTCCGCGCCGGCGGCGGCGGACAGGTCGCGCGCCAGTTGGGCTGAGAGGGCGTCGACGCCGTCCATCCGCGTTTGGTTGTAGCTGTTCAGGTAGAGCTTGAACGACTTGGACTCGATCAGCCTGGGGCTGGCCGCCGGGATGCGGAAGGTGGCGATGCCGACCTGCGGCTTGCCGCGGGCATTGAGCCAGGACAGCTCGAAGCCGGTCCAGATGTCGACGCCGGCGAAGGGCAGCGCGGCTTCATCCACACCGATCTCGTCGCGCTTGGTCTTGCGCGCGATGGGGAACAGCAGGGAAGGATCGTACTGATCCTGGTAGCTGACAGTCTTGCCCAGCGGCGAGTGTTCAGGCGTCGTGGCGTGCGTGTTCATGATGGTTTCCTTTACAGCAGACCCTTGCGCCACAGCGCCATCAGGTCCATGGTCAGCGCGACGCTGCAATGCAGCGCCGCGCCCAGCCAGATTGATTTATAGCGGTAGCTGAGCAGGCCCAGCGCCGCGCCGGCGACGATGGCGGCCAGGCTCTCCAGCGCGGGTTTTTCGAAATGGATCATACAGTAGGGAATGATCATCACGAACACCGCCAGCCAGCCCAGCCTGGGCTTCAGCCCGTGCACCATATAGCCGCGGAAAAAGAATTCCAGCGCGGCGAATTGGGCGAAGTACAGCATTTCCCAGAGCAGCCAGTGCGGCCACAGCGCCTCTCCCGGGCTCAGCCGGAAGAAGGGATAAATGGCGAGAAAGCCCGGCTGCGCCGACGCCCTCCACACTAGGGGCAGCATCAGCGCGTAAAACAGCGGGAACAGCTTCAAGTCGGCACGCAGCGTGGCGCGGTCCGGCCAGGCGAGGCCGTAGTCGGACAGCTTCTCGCTTTTAAGCCGAATGTGCACCAGCGGCAGCAGAACATAACCGGCGATGCTGGCCAGCGCCCAATAGGCGGAGCGATACAGCTCGGTATGCGGGTTGTGGATCACCGCGGCGCGAAACCATTCCGCGGCGTCCGGCAGCCAGCGAGACAGCGCGGCCAGCATCCAGAAACGATTGGCCGGATACTGCAGCCAGACCATGCACAGGCTGCTGACCAGCAGCACGGCCAGCGCCTGGCGCTCGGCGACGGGCAGGGCCTTCAGCGCGGCGCGCATCCGTCAGGACTCGCGGCGCATGAAGTGGCGCGGACGGAAGCCCAGCGCGAATAGCGAGGCGAAGTAGACGGCGGCGCCGACGCCTACCAGCAGCAGCAGCCACAGCGCGCGTTGCCAAGCATGGCCGTGCCAGTCTATCGGCAGCCACCACTGGCAGGCCAGCAGCGCGGCCGCCATCGCCGCGATGGCGATGAAAAGCTTGGCGAGGAAGGGCTTCCAGCCGGCTTCCGGGCGGTAGATGCCGCGCTTGCGCAGCGTGTGGAGCAGCAGGCCGGCGTTGATGCAGGAGGCGAGGCCGATGGATAGCGCGAGCCCAGCGTGTTTCAGCGGGAAGACGAACATCAGGTTCATCACCTGGGTGGCGAGCAGCGTCATCATCGCAATGCGCACCGGGGTCTTGATGTCCTGGCGCGCGTAGAAGCCCGGCGCCAGCACCTTCACCAGAATGAGCCCCAGCAGGCCGATGGAATAGGCGATCACCGCCTGCTGCGACATCAACGCGTCGTGCGGCGTGAACTTGCCGTACATGAACATGGTGTAGAGCAGCGGGCCCGACAGCAGGCCGAGCCCGATGGTGGCCGGCACCGCCAGCAAAAGCGACAAGCGCATGCCCCAGTCCAACAGCACGCTGAACTCGGCGTCGGACTTGCTGGCCGCGTGCTTGGACAGAGACGGCAGCAGGATGGTGCCCAGCGCCACGCCCAGCACGCCGGACGGAAACTCCATCAGCCGGTCGGCGTAATACATCCACGACACGCTGCCGGTGGGCAGGAAGGAGGCGAAGGTGGAGTTGATCAGCAGCGAGATCTGCGCCACCGACACGCCGAAGATGGCCGGCCCCATCTGCTTGATCACCCGCCATACCTCGGGATCGCGGAAGGCGAAGACGGGCTTGGTCAGCATGCCGATCTGTTTGAGGAAGGGCAGCTGCCATACCAACTGGATCAGGCCGCCGACGAACACCGCCCACGCCAGCGCCATGATGGGCGGATGGAAGTAATGGGTGAAGGCCAGCGCGAACACGATGAAACTGAGGTTGAGAAAGGTGGGCGTGAAGGCCGGAATCGAGAATCTGCCCCAGCTGTTCAGGATGCTGCCGGTCATCGACGACAGCGAAATGAAGAAGATGTAGGGGAAGGAAACGCGCAGGATGTCGGCGAACAGCGCGGCCTTGGCCGGCTCGCGGTAGAAGCCGGGCGCGGAAATCCACATGATGGCCGGCGCGGCCAGCATGCCTATCGCCGTCACCAAGAGCAGCACCGAGCCCAGCACGCCGGTCACCTTGGCGACGAACTCGCGGGTTTCCTCGTGGGTCCGGTTTTGCTTGTATTCGCCCAGGATGGGCACGAAAGCCTGGGAGAACGCGCCCTCGGCGAACAGGCGGCGCAGCATGTTGGGAATCTTGAAGGCGGCGTTGAAGGCGTCGGCGGCCATGCCGGCGCCGAAAATGCGGGCGATCAGCGTGTCGCGCACCAGGCCGAGCACGCGGGATACCATGGTCATGCTGCTGACTGCAGCCAGGGCCTTGAGCAGGTTCATTGCTTTATTCGAGTGTCAGAGGCGTTGAGCAAGCCCGCTAGTTTACGCTGGCGGGATTCCTGTTGCAAAACCTGTGTTTAGGGCTTAGAATCGCGGGTTTCAGATTCCGCTATCAGGAGAAAGATTCATGGCTAACAGCGCACAAGCTCGCAAGCGTGCACGCACAGCCCTCAAGCAGCGCGCGCATAACGCCAGCCTGCGTACTGCGTTCCGTACCGCAGTGAAGAAAGTGCTCAAGGCAATCGAAGCCGGCGACAAGGCCGCCGCTCGCGTGGTGTTCCAGGCTTCCGAAAAAGTGATCGACCGCATCGCCGACAAGGGCGTGTTCCACAAGAACAAGGCCGCTCGTCACAAGAGCCGTCTGTCCGCTCAGATCAAGGCCATGGCCTAATCGATCGACAGCCCAGGCTGCAAGAATACGCAAAGGCTCCGCAACGCGGGGCCTTTTGTGTATCCGGCGCCCTCGCCGCGGCAACGCGGCGGGGGCGTTGTCCTTTCCGGCGTCGACAGGGGAGGGGGGCTTATGCATACTCGGGTCATTTCATCGGCATGAGTGAAGGGGCGCTTCGATGAAGACGGCAATCGCGGTCCGACATGTCGCATTCGAGGATTTGGGGTCTTTGCATCGCCAGCTGGAAATGCGCGGTTATCGCATCGAGTATCGAGAGGCCGGGGTGGACAGGCTGGACAGCCCGGCGCTGGAGCAGGTCGATCTGCTGGTGGTGCTGGGCGGGCCGATCGGCGCGGGCGACGAGGCGTTGTACCCTTTTCTCGCGCAGGAACTGCTGCTGCTCAAGCATAGGCTGCAGCAAAGGCGGCCGACGCTGGGCATCTGCCTGGGCGCGCAGTTGATGGCGCGGGCGCTGGGCGCGCGGGTGGCGCCGATGGCGGCCAAGGAAATAGGCTACGCGCCGCTGCGCCTGAACGATTTCGGCAGGCAATCGGCGCTGGCTCCGCTGGATGGCGCGGCGGTGCTGCACTGGCATGGCGACCAGTTCGCCATTCCCAAGGGCGCGCAATGCCTGGCCGGCAGCGATCGGTGTCCGCATCAGGCTTTCGCTGTCGACCATTACGCGCTGGGCCTGCAGTTCCACCTGGAAGCGGAGCCGTCGCAGTTGGAGCGATGGCTGATCGGCCACAGCGGCGAGCTGGCGGCGGCGGGCATCGACCCGCGCGCCTTGCGCGAGCAGAACCGCCGCCATGGCGAGGCGCTGCAGGCGCTGGCGGCGCAGGTGTTCACCCGCTGGCTGAACGCCGCCGGCGCCTGAGTTTTACAGCAGGCGCGCCGCCTGGCGCGCCATCTCGCCCTCCTCATCGGTGGGCAGCACGTAAGCCGGCAGCTTGCTGGCCATGGTGGTGAGCCGCCGCGCGTGGGACAGGTTGGCGGCGTGGTCCAGCTCGAAGCCCAGCCAGCCCAGTTGCTGCAGTATCCGGGCCCTCACCTCGGCTGAGTGTTCGCCTATGCCGGCGGTGAAGATCAACCCTTCCAGGCCGCGCATCGCCGCCGCCAGGCTGGCCACTTCCCGCGCGGCGCGGTAGCAGAACAGCTCCACCGCCTCGCGCGCGGCCGGCAGCTCGCTGGCCAGCAACTCCCGCATGTCGGCCGATACGCCGGACACGCCCAGCAGGCCGGAGTTTTTGTACAGCTCGCGCCGCACGTCCTTCACGCCCATGCCCTCATGCTCCTGCCAGTACAGGATCACTTCCGGGTCGATGCAGCCGGGGCGGCTGCCCATCATCAGGCCGTCCACCGCCGAGAATCCCATGCTGGAGGCCGCGCTTTTGCCGGACTCGATCGCGCAAGCGCTGGCGCCGCTGCCCAGGTGGCAGACCACCACCTTGCCGTGGGCCAGGCCCACCTCCGGCAAGCGCCGCGCGATGGCGGCGTAGGACAGGCCATGGAAGCCGTAGCGGCGCACGCCTTCGTCGTGCCAGTGGCGGGCGATGCCGAAACGGGTGGCTATCGTCGGCTGGTCGGCGTGGAAGGCGGTGTCGAAGCAGGCGAATTGCGGCAGCCGCGGGTCCAGCGCGCTGAAGGCGTCCACCACCTCCAGGCTGACCGGCTGGTGCAGCGGCGCCAGCGGAATGTAGTCATCCAGCGCCGCGCGCACCTCGGCGTCTATCCGGACCGGCTCGCGGAAACGGTTGCCGCCATGGACCACGCGGTGGGCCAGCGCCTGAGCCTCCAGGCCCTGGTCGGCCAGGCCGTTGAGCACCGCGGCCAGCGCGGCGGCGTGGCTGTCGTCCGCCAGGCCGCGCTCGGCCAGCGGCTGGCCTTTGGCGTCGGCCAGGCGCAGCCTGGCCTCCTTGCTGCCGAAGCGGTCCACCATGCCGCGGGCCAGCAGTGTCTGGCCATCCGGCGCGAAGGCGCGGAATTTCAGCGTGGAAGAGCCGGCGTTGATCGCCAGCAGGCAGCGGTTCATGGGCGGCCCCCGGCCTGGCGGCGCTGGTGGGCCAGCAGGCTGGCGATGGCGCTGGAGGCGAGGCGGCCGCTGGCGTCGTCGGCGCGGCTGGTCAGCACCATCGGCACCCGCGCGCCCATCACGATGCCGGCGGAGGCGGCCTGGGCGAGGTAGGTCAGCTGCTTGCCCAGCATGTTGCCGGCTTCCAGGTCCGGCACCAGCAGGATGTCCGGATCGCCGGCCACCGGCGAGACGATGCCCTTGCTCTGGGCGGCTTCCTTGGAGATGGCGTTGTCGAAGGCCAGCGGACCATCCAGGATGGCGCCGGTGATCTGGCCGCGCTCCGCCATCTTGCACAGCGCGGCGGCGTCCAGCGTCGAGCGCATGTCGGGGTTGATGGTCTCCACCGCGGCCAGGATGGCCACCTTGGGCTTGTCTATGCCCAGCGCGTGGGTCAGGTCGATCGCGTTCTGGCAGATGTCGCGCTTGGTCATCAGGTCCGGCTCGATGTTGACCGCGGCGTCGGTGATGAACAGATAGCGCGGATAGCTTTCCACCTTCATCACCCAGACGTGGCTGATGCGGCGGTCGGTACGGATGCCAGTGTCGCGCGCCAGCGCGGCGCTCATGAATTCGTCGGTGTGCAGGCTGCCCTTCATCAGGATGTCGGCGTAGCCGTCTCGGGTCAGCTGCACCGCGCGCTCGGCGGCGGCGTGGCTGTGTTCGGCGTCTATGCATTCGAAGCGCCGCAGGTCCACCTCCAGCTCGTCGGCCAGCTTCTTCAGGCGGGCCTGCGGGGCCACCAGGATGGGGGTGGCGATGCCGTTGTCGGCGGCCTCCACCGCGCCCAGCAGCGCCTCGCGGCTGCAGGGGTGGGCCACCGCCATCGGCAGGGCGCCCAGTTGCCGAGCCTGTTGCAGGATGTCGTCGAATGCGTGGGTATCGTGAATCATGCCGCTCTCCTCAAGCCTTGATGTGGTGTCCGCCGTCAACGTAGATGGTCTGGCCGGTGAGGCCGCTGGCGGCGTCGGATATCAGGAAGGCGCAGGTCATGCCGACTTCCTCTATCTCCACCAGGCGATTTTGCGGTGCGTGGGCGATGGCGTCTTCGATCAACTGGTCGAAATGGGCGATGCCGGACGCGGCGCGCGTCTTCAGCGGGCCGGGCGAGACGGCGTGCACGCGGATGCGCTTGGGGCCGAGGTCATTGGCCAGGTAGCGGGACACGCTCTCCAGCGCGGCCTTGACCGGGCCCATGATGTTGTAGTTTTCCACCACCTTGTCCGCGCCGTAGTAGCTCATGGTGATCAGGCTGCCGCCGTTTTTCATCAGCGGCTCAGCCAGGCGGGCCATTTCGATGAAGGAGTAGCAAGAGACGTGCATGGCCTGCTGGAAGCCCGCCAGCGAGCAGTCCACCACCCGGCCGTGCAGGTCTTCCATCGGACAATAGGCGATGGAGTGGACGATGAAATCCAGCCCTCCCCAGCGCTTTTCTATCTCGGCGAACACGCGTTCCAGCTGGCCGGGCTGCTCCACGTCCAGCGGCAGCACCAGGCTGGCCTGCAGCTGTTCGGCCAGCGGCCGCACGTATTTCTCGGCTTTGGCGTTGAGATAGGTGACCGCGCACTCGGCCCCCAGCTGGTGCAGCACGCTGGCGCAGCCGTAGGCGATGCTGTTTTCGTTGGCGATGCCGACGATGAGCCCTCTCTTGCCGGCGAGAATGTTGCGTATGCTTTCCATCTGACCTTCTTGGTAAACCATTTGGACCTCCGGGATAGCGTTGCAGGGCGGTGTTGCAGCAAAATGATTGAAAGTGGTTTTTGTATTGCCGTTTCAGTCGGATATAATGGCTGGTTTGCAGGCGGCGCACTTGATTTGAAAGCGGGCGGCCGCACCTGTACAGTCAGCCCTGTCCTGAGTTTAGTTCCGGATGTGGTGCAGTGCAGCAATCATGCGTATTATGCCATTGTGGTCAATTGGCGGGAAATTAAAGCTATGCCGATCTATGAATATCGTTGCGGCGCCTGCGGCGTCGCCAAGGAACACCTGCAGAAACTGAGCGACGCGCCGGTGGCCGCCTGTCCGGAGTGCGGCAGCGCGGACTACCGGAAGCAGCTGTCCGCCGCCGGCTTCCAGCTGAAGGGCTCGGGCTGGTACGCGACCGACTTCAAGGGCGGCTCGTCCGGCGCGTCCAGCGGAAGCGCTCCGGCCGCTGGCGGCCATAGCTGCGGCACCGGCTGCGGTTGCGACTGATGTCGGTTCCCCCGCAAATCAAGATGACCCTGAAGGGGTATCTGATCGCCGGCCTGCTGATCTGGCTGCCGTTGGCGATCACCCTGTGGGTGCTGAACCTGATCATCGGTTCGCTGGACCAGACGCTTAACCTGCTGCCTATGGAGTGGCGGCCCCAGCAACTGCTCGGCAGGGACATCCCCGGCCTCGGCGTGGTGTTCGCCGTGCTGGTGGTGATGGGCACCGGCATGCTGGCCGCCAACGTGCTGGGCCGTCGCCTGGTCGAGTTCTGGCATGGCTTGCTGTCGCGCACGCCGGTGGTCAATTCCATCTACAACAGCGTCAAGCAGGTCAGCGACACGCTGCTGTCCGATTCCGGCAACGCGTTCAAGAAGGCCCTCCTGGTGCGCTGGCCGCATCAGAACGCCTGGACCGTGGCTTTCCAGACCGGCGCGCCGGCCCAGGAAATCCTGCGCCACGCGGAAAAGGGCGAGGAACTGGTCAGCGTTTACGTGCCGACCACGCCCAACCCGACCTCCGGTTATTTCATCGTGGTGCCGCGCAGCGACACCCGCGAGTTGAACATGAGCGTCGACGAGGCGCTCAAGTACGTCATCTCCATGGGCGTGGTGGCGCCGAACCCGCCGCCGCAGGCTCAGCGCCCGCGTCTGAACGACGAACATAATCGGCAGGGCTAGGCCGTCACCCTGTCTAGCCCCTAAGCATGCCGCCCCTTGCGGGAATTTCGAAGAATTCAATCAAAAAGGTTTTACCCAATGCGCACCGATTATTGCGGACTCATCGACAAGAAATACCTCGGTCAAACCGTGACCGTCAAAGGCTGGGCCCATCGCCGCCGCGACCATGGCGGCGTGATCTTCATCGACCTGCGCGACCGCGAAGGCCTGGTGCAGGTAGTGATCGATCCGGACACCCCGGAAGCGTTCAAGCTGGCTGACAGCAGCCGCGGCGAGTATGTGCTGTCCATCAGCGGCATCGTGCGCGAGCGCCCGGCCGGCACCGCCAACAGCAAGATGATCTCCGGCGAGATCGAAATCCTGGCCAAGGAAATCGAAATCCTGAACGCCGCGGCCACGCCGCCGTTCCAGATCGACGACGAGAACCTGTCGGAAAACGTCCGTCTGACCAACCGCGTGATCGACCTGCGCCGCCCGGCGATGCAGAAGAACCTGCGCCTGCGCTACAAAGTGGCCATGGGCGTGCGCAACCACCTGGACAAGCAGGGTTTCCTCGACATCGAAACCCCGATGCTGACCCGCTCCACCCCGGAAGGCGCTCGCGACTACCTGGTGCCGTCCCGCGTGCATCCGGGCGAGTTCTTCGCGCTGCCGCAATCGCCGCAGCTGTTCAAGCAGCTGTTGATGGTGGCCGGCTTCGACCGCTACTACCAGATCACCAAGTGCTTCCGCGACGAAGACCTGCGCGCCGACCGCCAGCCTGAATTCACCCAGATCGATATCGAGACCTCGTTCCTGAACGAGGACCAGATCATGGACATCACCGAGAACATGACGAAGGAGATCTTCAGCGACGTGCTGGGCGTGACGCTGCCGACCTTCCCGCGCATGACCTACGCTGACGCCATGTTCTACTACGGCTCCGACAAGCCGGACATGCGCGTCAGCCTGAAATTCACAGAACTGACCGACGTGATGAAGTCGGAAGAGTTCAAGGTGTTCCGCGGCGCCGCCGACATGGCGGGTGGCCGCGTGGTGGCCCTGCGCGTGCCGAACGGCGCCGGCATCAGCCGCAAGGAAATCGACGACTACACCCAGTTCGTCTCCATCTACGGCGCCAAGGGCCTGGCCTACATCAAGGTCAACGACGCGACCAAGCTGAACGAAGAGGGTCTGCAGTCGCCCATCGTGAAGTTCCTGTCCGCCGACGGCATCAAGGCCATCATCGAGCGCACCGGCGCGCAAAACGGCGACATCATCTTCTTCGGCGCCGACAAGGCCAAGGTGGTGAACGAGGCGATCGGCGCGCTGCGCATCAAGATCGGCCACGAACGCGGCGAGAAGGATGGCTACTTTGTGCGCGAATGGCGTCCGCTGTGGGTGGTGGACTTCCCGATGTTCGAGCATGACGAGGAAGCCGACCGCTGGACCGCCTGCCACCATCCGTTCACCAGCCCGAAGCCGGGCCACGAGGACCTGATGGCCACCGATCCGGGCGCCTGCCTGGCCCGCGCCTACGACATGGTGCTGAACGGTTGGGAAATCGGCGGCGGCTCCATCCGTATCCACCGCGCCGACATTCAAGAGAAGGTGTTCGGCGCGCTGAAGATCAGCCCGGAAGAGCAGCAGAACAAGTTCGGCTTCCTGCTGGACAACCTGAAGTTCGGCGCGCCGCCGCACGGCGGTCTGGCTTTCGGTCTGGATCGCCTGGTGACGCTGATGTGCGGCGCGGAGTCCATCCGCGACGTGATCGCCTTCCCCAAGACCCAGCGCGCCCAGTGCCTGCTGACCAACGCCCCGAACGCGGTGGACGACAAGCAGCTGCGCGAGCTGAACCTGCGTCTGCGCCAGAAGGCCGAGCCGACTGCCTGATCCCTCCGGATCGCATAGAGAAAACGGACAGCTGGCTGTCCGTTTTTTTTCGCGCTGGCCCTGCCGACGGCCGTCGGCTTGAAACTTCGGCCGGCCATCCCCATCTGATTGGATAGTCCCCGCGCCGCCGGGGCGATGTCCGCGCGGCCGATTGCAAAACTTTATCGCAATGATATCGATTTACAATTTGCCGGGTCCGGACGCAGTGTTTTATAAAGCTCCGCAATCCGCGGCGTTTCCCGATGCCCGATCAGGGAAACGCTGTCATATCAAGACCTTTAAGGAGATCCAAATGGCCGTACTCGTTGGCAAGCAAGCCCCGTTCTTCGCTGGTGAAAAGACTTTCTCCGCTGTGCTGGGCAATGGCGAGATCGTAGACAACTACTCCTTCAAGCAAGCCACCGCCGGCAAGTACGCCGTGGTGTTCTTCTATCCGCTGGACTTCACCTTCGTCTGCCCGTCCGAGCTGATCGCCTTCGACCATCGCCTGGCCGAGTTCAAAGCCAAGAACGTGGAAGTGATCGGCGTGTCCATCGACAGCCAGTTCACCCACGCCGCATGGCGCAACACCCCGGTGGAAAAGGGCGGCATCGGCCAAGTGGGCTACACCCTGGTGGCCGACATCCAGCACGAACTGTGCAAGGCCTACGATGTTGAAGCCGATGGCGGCGTGGCTTTCCGCGGTTCCTTCCTGATCGACAAGTCCGGCGTGGTGCAGCACCAAGTGGTGAACAACCTGCCGCTGGGCCGCAACGTCGACGAAATGCTGCGCATGGTCGACGCGCTGCAATTCACCGAAGAGCACGGCGAAGTATGCCCGGCTGGCTGGAACAAGGGCAAGAAGGGCATGAAGCCGTCCGCTGAAGGCGTGGCTTCCTACCTGGCCGAGAACGCCAAGGACCTGTAATCCGCTGCTGAGTCAGGATTCCATCCGACGCCCCGCCCGCGCAAGCCGGCGGGGCTTTGTTTTATCGGTTCGGGGCATCCCCTATAAATACAGGGAGCGATAGCCAGGGGAGGGGGCGGTGCAAGCGAGCAGGCAGCGGATGATAGAGCGGGTGTCCAGGCTGCAGGCGATGCGCGCCTCCAGCGAGTGCCTGCCCTATGCCTTTCCCGGCGTGCTGGTGTTGCTGGCATTGCAATGGGGCCACGCGCCGACGACGGGCGTGCTGCGTTGGGGCATGTTGATCTATCCATTGCTGGCGCTGGAGTATCTGGTCGCCGTATTCGCTTGCCATTGCCGCGACGACGACGATCCCCAGGTGGATTTCCTGTATCGCTGCTTCAGCCTCAGCCTGTTCGCCACCGGCCTGGGCTGGGGCGGCTCTGCCTGGCTGCTGATGCGCGACGACGGCGTCACTTACGCGCTGGTGGTCGTGCTGTGGATGCTGGCGATCAGCGCGGTGCAGGGCGCGTTGCTGGCCGGGCGGCGCGGGCTGTTCTACTTGTTCGAGGGGCTGCTCTGGGCGGCGCTGCTGTCGCGGCTGTTCCTGTCGCGCGAGCCGCTGCTGCATTGGATCGGCTTGTCGGCCTTGATCTTCATCGCGGTGCTGCTCCAGTTCACCTCCAGGCTGCACCGCTTTCTGATGGAGTCGATCCGGCGGCGGGTGGACAACCAGTTGTTGTCCCAGCGCCTGGGGGAGGAGCAGGCGGTGCTCGACGATTGCAGCGTCCGGCTGGAGGCGCAGAACGCCGAGCTGGACGCCACCTTGCTGCGCATACGCGAGCTGGCGGTGCGCGATCCGCTGACCGGGGTGTTGAACATGCGCGCGGTGATGCCTGAGCTGGAGCGGCTGCAGCGGCGCGCTGAGGACGAGGGCTCGCCGTTCGCGCTGGCCATCATCGATCTGGATCACTTCAAGCGCATCAACGACGATTGCGGCCATCCGGCAGGCGACGAGGTGCTGCAGAGGCTGTGCCGGCTGGTCGAGTCGCGGCTGGGCCACGGCGAGGTGTTCGGCCGTTACGGCGGGGAGGAATTCCTGCTGGTGGCGCCGGACTGTAACGGCGGCGTGCATTTCCAGCGCATGAACGCCTTGCGCGCCGATGTCGCCGACCATGGCTGGTCCGATCTGGTCGGCGAGCTGTCGGTGACCATTTCCTGCGGCGTGTCCAGCTGGCGGCCGGGCTCGGACCTGAACGGCATGCTGCAGCGGGCCGACCGCGCGCTGTACGTGGCCAAGGCGCAGGGGCGCAACCGGGTTTGCCCGGAGCGGGAGGCGACATGAGGCCGGCCGAGCGTGCGCTTCCGCCCTTCGGCCGCCAGGAGGCCGAACTGGCGCGGGAAATGGCGGGCATGCTGCGCCTGTCCGTCTGGCACGCCTTCGTCGCCATCCCCTTTTTCGTGTGGCTGATGCACCCGCAGGTGCCGCTGTGGCGGGG
Source organism: Chromobacterium phragmitis (assembly GCF_003325475.1). Classification (NCBI taxonomy): domain Bacteria; kingdom Pseudomonadati; phylum Pseudomonadota; class Betaproteobacteria; order Neisseriales; family Chromobacteriaceae; genus Chromobacterium; species Chromobacterium phragmitis. Next base: position 753,064 of record NZ_CP029495.1, on the reverse strand, counting down.
GGCGGCCTGGGCGGCCGTCTTTCTGGCGGTGGAGCTGTGGCTGGCGGCGCTGAGCGCCAGCTTCGGCCGCACGCCCCAGTCGCTGTGGCAGACGCGGGCGCGCTATCTGCCGCTGCGGGAAGCGATGCTGGCCAGCAGCCTGGCCTGGGCGTCGATGATGTGGCTGATGCTGCCCGACGCGGAGGGGCCGTACCGGCTGGTGACCATCATGTGGCTGGTGGGCGCGTTCGCGCTGGTTTGCCTGTTGCTGGCGCCTTGCCGCGATTTGCAGCGCGGCTACATCGTCGGCTACTGGGCGTATCCGCTGTACCGGCTGCATCAGGAGGGCGGCAGCCTGTATCTGGCTATCCTGATCGGCTGCGCGATCTACATCCTGGTGCAGTGGGAGTTCCTGCAGAGCTTCAATCGCCAGCTGCAGGACACCGCCACCCTGAGCGAGCGCAACGAGGCCATGCTGGCCTCGGTGCGGGCGCTGCATCGCGAGAGCATGGCGAAGAAGGCGTTGCTGGAGGAGCGGCAGCAGGTATTGCAGAGCGCCTTGCGCCAGATGCGGCGGCTGGCGGAGAGCGACGCGCTGACCGGCTGCTACAACCAGCGCGCGCTGAGAGAGCGGCTGGACCGCTGCGCGGAAGCCAGCTTGCTCAGCGACCGGCCCTGGTCGCTGGCGATGCTGGATCTGGACCATTTCAAGCAGGTGAACGACAACTACGGCCATCAAGTGGGCGACCGCCTGTTGTGCCAGGCGGCGCGGCTGTTCGAAAGCCTGTTGCCGGAAGGGGCGGTGCTGGCGCGTTACGGCGGCGAGGAGTTCGCGGTGCTGGCACCGGAGATGGAGGGCATGGCCCTGCTCAGCCTGATGGAGGAGGCGCGGACCCTGCTGTGCACCACCAGCCTGGAGGGGCTGCCGGTGGGCAAGGTGCAGACGGTGTCGATAGGCGTGGCCGGCTGCCGGCCAGGGGAGCCGGTGCGGCAATGCTTGAAGCGCGCCGACGTCGCGCTGTATCGGGCCAAGCAAGGCGGCCGCAACCGCGTCCGCCTGGCCGACGACGCCGAGCGCGGCTAGCCAGCTTCCGCGGCGGGCGCCAGCATGGCTTTCAGCGCGCCGTGCTGGATGGCCACGCTCAGGCAGGCGGCCAGCGCGCACAGCCACCACAGCGCGGCGCCGCCCAATTGGCCGTACAGCGCGGTGCCCAGCGCCGGCGCCACCAACGTGCGGCCGTTCCAGGCCGCGTTGTAGAGCCCCAGATAGCTGCCGCGCAGCCTGCCCTCGGAGCGATGCATCACCAGTTGCGCGTAGCAGGGGGACAGCAGCAGCTCGCCGAAGGTCAGCGTCACCATCATCAGCACCGCCCAGGCCGCGCCGTGGCCGGCGTTCAGCCACAGGAATGAGCAACCGGTCAGCAGCACGCCCAGCTGGGTGCTGCGCGCCAGGCCCCAGCGCAGGATGCGGCGGCTGATCGGGATCTGCAGCGCCACCACCATCAGGCCGTTGAGGGTGAACAGATAGCCCACCCACTCTGGTCCCAGCTGGTAATGCTCGCGCAGGAACAGCGCCAGCGTCACGTACATCTGATCGAAAGCCAGCGTGATCAGCACCAGCGCCAGAATGCTGCGCAGAAAGCTGGCGTCGCGCCAGGGACCATCCAGCTCGGCCTCGCTTTCCTCCGGGCGCTGCCGCGGCCGGGTGCTTTCCCGGCGGCGGCTGTAAGACCACGCCATCCAGACCGCGCCCAGCAACGTGCCGGCGGCGTTGGCCGCGTACACCCATTGATAGCCGTAGGCGGCGAGAAAGCCGCTGGTGATGCCGGCGATGGCGACGCCCAGATTGAACGCCACTCGCATCATGCCCTGGGCCACCGGCCGCTGTTGCGGCGTGCAAGGCTCCAGCGCCAACCGCTGGTTGACGGGGCGGAAGCCGCCGTCAGCCAGCCCGGACAGCACCAAGAGCGGCATGAACAGCCATACCGGAATCTGCAGCGCCAGCAAGGCCATGCACATTCCAGACAGCGCCAGAGACAGTACCGCCAGCGCGCGGCTGTCGAAGCGGTCGGTCAGGCTGCCGCCCTTCAGCGAGCCGGCCAGCATGCCCGCGCCGTAGAAAGCCATCAGCAGGCCGATCTGGTTGTAGGGCAGCTGGTAGTTTTCGCGCAGATAAAGCGGCAGGAACAGTTTGGAAATGCCGCCGACATTGTTGATGAAGCTGCAGACGACCTGGATGTAGACGCTGGGCGGCAGGCCGCGATAGGGGCCGGCGAGGCGGCGGAGCAAAGGTGTTTGGGGCATGGCGCGGCGGCGGCCGCCGGGCCCGGTTTCAGCGCGGCGATGAAACGCGGGCGGGCGGACTGCGGTATGATTATGCGATCCGCTTATTCTTCTATTCCTGACAATTAATAGTCAACTGTTTTGTTGCATTATTTCACTGGCAGTTTTGCCTTGACCGCGCGCATCATGGTGGCCTGCTTCTCCGCGCGGGGATGCAGGCCGTCCGGCTGGAAGGCGCTCAGGTCGCCGGCGAAGCCCTCGACCAGCAAGGGCAGGTAGGCCAGGCGGTTGCGTCGGGCCAAATCGTCATAAACGGCGCGGAACTCGGCGCCGTAGCGGGGGCCATAGTTGGGTGGCAGCGCCATGCCCACCAGCAGCACCTTGGCTCGGCTGGCCTGGGCCAGGTCTATCATCCGCTGCAGGTTGCGTCGCATTTCCGCCACCGGCAGGCCGCGCAGGCCGTCGTTGGCGCCCAGCTCCAGCACCAGCACGTCGGGCTTGTGGCGCGCGAGCGCGTCGGGCAGCCGCGACAGGCCGCCGGCGCTGGTTTCGCCGGAAACGCTGGCGTTGACCACCCTGTGGCGCGGCGCCAGTTCGCGGGCAAGCAGCGTCACCCAGCCCTGATCCGGCGCCAGGCCGTAGCCGGCGGACAGGCTGTCGCCGAATACCAGAACGGTGGCGCCGACGGCGGGCAACTGCCACAGCAGCAACAAGGGGAACAGCATTTTGCAGACGATAGAGCGCATGAACCATCCTGAAATAAAGAAGGCGGTGTTGGCCGCCAGCGAGTTGGCGAAACAAGTGCATTTCCGCGGCGACGTGCTGCATATCCTGCGCAGCGCCTCGCTGACGCTGTATCCGGGCGAGAGCGTGGCCATCGTCGGCACTTCGGGTTCGGGCAAGTCCACGTTGTTGTCGCTGCTGGCCGGGCTCGACCATCCCAGCGACGGCGAGGTGGCGCTGTTCGGCAAGCCGCTGTCGCGGCTCAGCGAGGACGCGCGCGCCTTGCTTAGACGCGACAAGGTGGGATTTGTTTTCCAGAACTTTCAGCTGTTGCCGCAACTGACCGCGCAGGAGAACGTCATGCTGCCACTGGAGCTGGCCGGGCGCAACGACGCGCGCGAGGCGGCGAGGAAGATGCTGGAGCGGGTGGGGCTGGCGGCGCGGCTGGGCCATTATCCGCGCCATCTGTCCGGCGGCGAGCAGCAGCGGGTGGCGCTGGCGCGCGCCTTCGTCATCCATCCGGGCCTGCTGTTCGCCGATGAGCCCACCGGCAACCTGGATCCGCACACCGGCCGCCAAATCATAGACTTGCTGTTCCAGCTCAACGCGGAGCAAGGCACGGCGCTGGTGCTGGTCACCCACGACAACGAGCTGGCCAGCCGTTGCGACGCCATCTACCGGCTGGTGGACGGCAAGCTGAACGGAGCGCGCGCGGAATGACCGTATCCGGACGTTTGGGATTCGTCAGCCGCTTCATCCGCCGCGAGCTGGCGGCGGGCGAACTGACGATTCTCGGCCTGGCCTTGTCGCTGGCGGTGGCGGCGATGAGCAGCGTCGCCTTTTTTTCCGACCGGGTGGAAAAGGCGCTGACCACCCAGGCCACCCAGCTGCTGGCGGCCGATCTGGTGCTGTCCGGCAACGCGGCGGCGCCGGACGCGGTGCGGGCCGAGGCGAAGCGGCGCGGCCTGCAGACCGCTGACAACATCACCTTTCCCTCCATGGTGTTCGCCGGCGGCCAGGCGACGCTGGCGCAATACAAGGCGGTGAGCGCCGGCTATCCGCTGCGCGGCGAAACCGCGGTGCGGCGAGCCGACGGGGTCGAACAGAGCGGCCGCCTGCAGCCGGCGCCCGGCACCGCCTGGGCCGACGCCAGGCTGATCAGCAGGCTCAAGCTGAAGCTGGGGGACGAGATCGGCGTCGGCAACGTCCAGTTGAAGCTGGACGGCGTCATCGTGCGCGAGCCGGACGGCAGCATGGACATCTACAATTTCGTGCCGCGGCTGATGTTCAACAGCGCCGATTTGCCGGCCACCGGCCTGGTGCAGGAGGGCAGCCGCATCCGTTGGCGCTTGCTGTTCGCCGGCGAGGACCGCCAGGTCGCCGATTTCCGCGGCTGGCTGCGGACGCACACGCCCAAGGGCTCGCGGCTGGAAAATGTGGAGGAGATGCGGCCGGAGATCCGCACCGGGCTAGAGCGCGCGCGGCGCTTCCTCGGCCTGACCGCGATGCTGACCGTGGCGCTGGCCGCGTCGGCGGTGGCGCTGGTGGTGCGGCGCTACCTGCAGCGCCATTGGCAGCAGGTGGCGGTGCTGCGCTGCCTGGGGCTGGGCTCCGGCGAGGTATGGGGGCTGTTCGTCGGCCTGTTCGCGCTGGTGGGGCTGTTGGCCGGCCTGCTCGGCACGCTGGCCGGTTTCGGCGTGCAACTGGGGCTGATGCGGCTGTTCAGCGGCTATGTCGGCGAGATTCTGCCCGATCCAGGCTGGCAGCCGTGGCTGATCGGCCCGCTGGCGGCGCAACTGCTGCTGGCCGGCCTGGCGCTGCCGCCCTTGATGGCCATCCGCGACGTGTCGCCGGCGGCGGTGTTGCGCAACGAGCTGCCGCCGACGCGCCAAGGCGTGATCGCGCCGGCGTTGGCGCTGGCCACGCTGCTGGGACTGGCTTCGTGGCAGGTGGGCGAGTGGTCGCTGGCGGGCTGGCTGCTGGTTTCGATGCTGGGTTTTCTCGCGGTATCCGGCGCCTTGGCGTTGGGGCTGGTGTTGCTGATGCGCCGCCTGCCGCGCGGCGGCAAGGTGGGCTGGCGCTTCGGCATCGCCAATCTGGCGCGGCGGCGCTGGCTCGCGGTGCTGCAGATCGCCTCGCTGTCGGTGGGGCTGATGGCGCTATTGACGCTGACCGTGGTGCGCGACGATCTGATCGGCGCCTGGCAGCGCAGCGTGCCGGCCGACGCGCCCAATAAGTTCGTGATCAATATTCAGGGCAATCAGCTGGATGCCGTGCGCGACGCCTTCGCGGCGACGGGACGGCCGCAGCCCGAGCTTGCGCCGATGGCGCGGGCGCGGCTGATCGCCATCAACGAGCAGCCGGTGCGTCCGGCAAGCTATGACGACGAGCAGGCGCGGCGGCTGGCGGAGCGCGAGTTCAATCTGTCATGGCGCGCCGATCCGCCGCCGGGCAACCAGCTGGCGGCCGGCAAGTGGTGGGACGCGGACAAGCGGGCGAAGCCGCAGTTTTCGGTGGAGAAGGGACTGGCCAAGCTGCTGGGCATCAAGCTGGGCGACACGCTGGCCTTCGATCTGGCCGGCGCCACTTACCGCGCCAAGGTGACCAGCCTGCGCGAAGTGCCATGGGACAGCTTCCGCGTCAATTTCTTCGTCATCGGCACGCCCGGCCAGTTCGGACGGCAGCCGGCCAGCTGGATCACCAGCTTCCGGCTGGAGCCGGCGGACGAGGACTTCGCCAACCAGCTGGTGGAGCGTTTTCCCAACATCACGGTGATCGATGTGGGCAGCATCCTGGCCGAGGTGAGGGCGATGGTGGACAAGCTGTCGCGCGCGATCGAGGCGATGTTCTTGTTGGCGCTGGCAGCCGGCGTGCTGGTGTTGTGGGCATCGCTGGCGGCCACTCGCGACGAACGGCTGGCCGACGTAGGGTTGATGCGGGCGCTGGGCGCGTCGCGCAAACAGGTGCGCAGCGTGGTGCTGGCCGAGCTGGTGTGGCTGGGCGCGGTGGCTGGCCTGCTGGCGGCGCTGGGCGCGATGGGAATCGGCGCGCTGGCGGCGGTGAAGCTGTTTTCGCTGCCTTTGCTGCTCAACTGGTGGCTGCCGCCGCTGGGCATGGGGGCGGGCGTATTGGTGGTGACGCTGGCGGGCTGGCCGCTGGTGGGCAAGGTGACGAGAACGCCGCCGCTGACGGTGCTGCGCGCCATAGGCTAGCGGCGGGACAAGCGGGACGAACCCGCGGAAGGAGAAGCGATGGACGAAATGGTGTTGGCGGCGCTGGCCAAATGGCCGAACGTGCCGGCGGTGTTCGGCTGGCTGCGCCTGGACGCGCGCGGCCAGTGGTGGATCAAGGACGCCAGACTGCAGCATGAAGGCATGGTGGATTTCTTCAACCGAAATTACAGCCGCGACGGCCAGGGCCGCTGCTATGTGCAGAACGGTCCGCAGAAAGTGTATGTGCAGCTGGACGCCGCTCCGCTGGTGGCCCGCCGCACGCCCAAGGGCTGGAGCACGGTGCCTTACGACGACGACGCGCCGGCGAGGGCGGCCTGGCTGACGCCGGACGGCATGCTGTTGCTGGAAATAGGGGGGGAGCTGGCGGCGGTGGACGACCGCGACCTGGTCGCGGTGCTGGAGGAGGCGCTGCCGGACTGGGACGGCGACGCGGCGGTTCTGCCGGAGGCGCTGGCGCTGGGCGGCGCCCGGCTGCCGTTGGCCGGCGAGACGCTGGCGGCCCTGCACGCCCGCTATGGCATTGTCGCCAGGCCGCGTTAGCGGATATGCCGGAACGACAAAGCCCGCCTGGATGGCGGGCTTTTTGTCGGGGATCAGGGCAGGATGGGTTCGGCTCTGACGCCCACCAGCCGCTTGCGGCCGGCCAGCATGCCGACGCAGAAGGCGGCGGCGGCGATCAGGCTGAACAGCAGCGCCAGCGGCCAGGTCTCATGGCTGTGACCGCGGATCAGGCCGACGGCGAATGGGCCCATGGAAGCCAGCATATAGCCTATGCCTTGGGCCATGCCCGATAGATGGGCGGCCACGTGCTGATCCGGCGAGCGATGAGCCAACAGGCTCAGCGCGGTGCTGAACAGGCCGCCTTGGCCGAAGCCCAGCAGCGCCGCCCACAGGATCAGGCTGTCGGTGGGCGCGTACAGCATGCCCAGCAGGCCGGCGATCACCATCAGCAGCGTGACGACGATGGGCGGGCGCTGGTTGCGGCAACGGTGGGCCAGCATCGGCACCAGCAAGGAGGCCGGCACCTGCACCATGGTGGACAGCGACAGCATCAGCCCGCCCTGCATCGCGGTCAGGCCTCTATCCATCAGGATGGACGGCAGCCAGCCGAACACGATGTAGGCCAGCGACGATTGCAGGCCCATGAACAGCGTCACCTGCCAGGCCAACGGGTCGCGCAAGATGCCCTGGACGCGCCATTGGCCTTGGCCGGCGGCATGCCGGGTGTTCAATTGCGGCCACCATACCGCCAGCGCCAGAATCGCCGGCAGCGCCCACAGCGCCAGCGCTGGCCGCCAGTCGTGGCCGAAATGCTCGGCCGCGGGCACGGTGAAGCCGGCGGCCAGCGCCGCGCCCAGGCACAGCGCCATGGTGTAGACGCCGGTCATCAGGCCGGCGCGGTTGGCGAAATCGCGTTTGACGATGCCGGGCAGCAGCACGCCGATCACGCCGATGGCGGCGCCGGCGAGCGCCGAGCCGGCGAATAGTCCGAACAGGCCCAACTGGGTGCGCAGCAAGATGCCTGCGGCCAGCGCCACCAGCACCAGCGCGATGGTTTTTTCGCTGCCCAGGCGGCGCGCCAGATGCGGCGCCAGCGGGCCGAAAATGCCCAAGCAGGCTACCGGCAGCGTGGTCAGCAGGCCGGACAGCGCGGGGCTCAAGCCGCTGTCGGCGCTGACCATGGCCAGCACCGGGGCCAGGCTGGACAGCGCGGGCCGCAGGTTCAGCCCCACCAGCACCAGGCCCAGCAGCAACAGCAGCGCGCGGTTGCGATTGGCGGGCGCGGCGGCGGCCGGCATGTCGTCGTTTATCAATAGCTCGTCGGCAATCGCTTGCCGGCCAGGGCTTTCTTCTCTCATGGCGTTTCCTTATTGTTGTTTATCCAGCAGGCGATCCAGCGCGGCCAGCAGCGGCCGGGTGATCGCGGCGGCGGCCTGGCCGGCGGCGTCGGGTTGGCGCTGACGGATGGATTCGAAGATGGCGGCGTGCGCCTCGTAGCCGGGGTCGGGCAGCGCCTCGTCGCGGATGGAGTCCTGCACGCTTTGTCGCACCGCGTCGGAAAAATAGCGGTAGAGCCCTGCCAGCGCCTGATTGCCGCAAGCGTCGGCGATGGACAGGTGGAAGACGAGGTCCCGCCGCGCGTAGTCCTCCGTCGTTTCCCCCTCCCGCGGCGCCAACCCGTCCAGCGCCGCGGCGATGCGGGCGACGTCGTCGTCGGCCGCGCGCTCGGCGGCCAGCCGGGCCGCGCTTTCCTCCAGCAGGCAGCGCACCTCCAGGTGCTCGCGCAGGCTGGCGCGGCTGATCGCGCGCATCGCCGCGCCGGGATTGACCACGGCGCGCACATAGGTGCCGTCTCCCTGGCGCACTTCCAGCAAGCCGGCGTACAGCAATACCCGGATCGCTTCGCGCACGGTATTGCGGCTGATGCCCAGTTCCTCCGCCAGTTCCGGCTCGGTGGGGATGCGGCAGCCCACCGGCCAGCGGCCGGTGCTGAGTTGCTGCCCCAGGCTTTCCAGGGCGATGTCCACCAGAGAGCGTTTGGCGGCGGCGGGATTCATGCGGATTCTCCAAAACATCCAATCATCCGATGAATTGTACCGGCAAAGGAAGATACAGGCAAAGTCAGGACGATCGAGACCGGCCGGCGGGCAAACCAAGGCGCTTGGGATGGCGGATGCCCGCCGATGGGAGGTGCGAGGCTCAGGCGGTGGCGGAAAAGCCGCTGCTATTCGACAGGCCTAGCCCCTGGCCTACCAGCAAGGCGTTCAGCGCGTAGGGCGCGCCTATGGAGTACACCAGCGCGTACATCGACAGCGCGCTGATCTGCTGAGCGGACAGCATCGAGTTCTGCGAGGGATAGCTGAGCAGGTTTTGCAGATTGTAAGGGAAGGTGTTGGGCGTGGGTTTGGTGTTGGTCACCAGTTGGCGGCTGCGCAACTGGGTCTGCAGCGCATTGGTCTCGTTCACCAGCGTGCCGTTGCCGTAAGAGGTATAGCTGTTGGCCAGCGCGTTCAGAGACTGGGCGACGGTGTAGAGCAGATTGGCGGTGCCGGCGGAGTCTCCGTTGTAGGCGGCTTGCAGCGAAGTGACGTTGAGGCTGAGCGTGCCCCCCAATCCATACTGCGACGGACTTTGATAGGTCAGGCCGATCTGGCTCAGCATGGTCAGCAGCGAGCTGCCGTTGTTGTAGCTGTTTTGCGCCTGCTGATTCAGCAATTGCGGCAACTGGGCGGCGATGGGGTCGTTGCGCCGGCTGACCTGGTTGCCCAGCAGGCCGTTGATCGAGCCCTGGGCGGTGTTGAACGCGCTGGCCAGCGATTGGGCATTGGTGTTGAGCTGGCCGAAGTCGACATTGACCGAGATATTGCTGCTGCCGGTGGCTAGCAGGTTGGCCGACACGCTGCTGCCCAACTGGATGCCGAAGTTGCTGGCGCTGGAGCCGGATGCGCCGTTGACGGTGTAGCTGGCGTTTTGGGCCGCCTGGGTCTGGGTCAGGTTCTGGCCGCTGCCCACCGCCTGGGTCTGATCGAAGGCAAGCCGGGACAGGCCGTTCTGGTCGGTGTTGTTGCCGTCGTTGTCGCTGACGGTGATGCGGAAATTGTTGCTGGCGCCGGTGCTGGCCTGGCTGATCTGCAGTTGGTAGTTGCCGGACGAGTTCTGCACGACATTGGCCACCACGCCTGCGCCGGCGCCGTTGATCGCGCTGGCTATGCTGGACAGCGTGCCATTGCTGATATTGACCGTCACCGAGCCTGTGGAGGTGAAGCTGGTGGCAGAGGTGGGGCTGGTATAGGCGTAGCTGCCGGTGGCGATGGTCAGGCTGCCGCTGCCCACCACGGTAGTGCCGCTGTCGGACAGCGAAAAGCTGCTGGCGGCGCTTTGCGCCTGCGCCAGTTGCGACACATTGAGCAGATAGCTGGCGTTTTGCGCGCCGGACGAGGTGCTGACGCTGGCCACGGCCGGGTTGCTGCTGCTGGCGGTGCCGCCGCCGAAGCGGATGGATGGGGCGTAGATTTGCTGCAGGCTGTTCTGGAAGGTGTTCAGCACCGACATCAGCTGGCCCAGCATGGAAAGCTCCACCTGGATGGGGTCGGTCGGGGCGGACGAGGTGGAGGAGGCTGCCGAGGTGGAGGAGCCCAGCAGCAGGCCGCTGGACAATAAACTGCTCAAGTTTGGCAGCACGCTGTCGAAAGACGAGAAAGCAGGGTTGTATCCAGACAGCGAATTCATGGCCCAGCACTCACAAGTCGCACCTTGTTTGAGTGTAGATCATTGCGCGCAACTTATTGTAAGCAATGATTTTTTCGCCATGGAAAAACGAAACGGCATGGGTGATCCATGCCGTTTGCGCGGGAGGGGCTGGCTTACTTGGCCATCGAGTCCTTCACGCATTTTTTGGCGAAGCTCTGCTTGGCGGCGCCGGCCAGCTTTTTCTCGGCGGCTTTGGCGTCGCAGGTCTTCTGCGCCGCGGCCGTGTCTTTTTCGCACTTCTTCAGGAAGCTTTGCTTGGCGGCGCCGGCCAGTTTCTTCTCGGCGGCCTTGGCGTCGCAGGCGGCGTCGGCCAGCGCCAGGTTGGCGCTGAACAGGGCGAGCGCGGCGAGCAGCAGGGGTTTGCGCATGGTGAAAGTCTCCAGTGTGGGCCCGCGGCGCGGGCGGATGTCATTCCGATTGTTTTTGTCGGGCGTTCAGCCAGTAAACGATGCTCAACGCCGCCAGTGAAAACAGCAGCAACATCAGCGCCAGCTGGTGCGCCGCGCCGTAGTTGGCCTGCTCTACCTGATTGTACAGCGCGATCGATATCACGCGCGTTTCGCCGTCGATATTGCCGCCTATCATCAGCACCACGCCGAACTCGCCCACCGTATGGGCGAACCCCAGGCAGGCGGCGCTGAGCACGCCGCTGCGGCAGGAGGGCAGGATGATGTGGCGCATCCGCTGCCATCGTCCGGCCCCCAGCAGCAGCGCGCTTTCCAGCTCTTCCTTTCGGACGGCGCGGAAGCTGGCCAGCAGGGGTTGCAGCACGAAGGGCAGGGAGTAGAGGATGGAGGCGAGCACCACGCCGGGGAAGGTGAAGGCGAGGCCGGGCAGGCCGAGAGAGGCGGTCAGTTTGCCCACCGGGCCATGCGGGCCGAAGGCAAGCAGCAGATAGAAGCCCAGCACCGTCGGCGGCAGCACCAGCGGCAGCATGGCGCCCGCCTCCATGAAGGGGCGCAGGCGCGAGCGGCTGTGGGCCAGCCACCAGGCGCAAGGAATGCATAACGCCAGCAGCAGCAGGGTGCTGATGCCGGCCAGGCGCAGAGTCAGCGCGATCGCGCTCCAGTCCGCTTCGCTCACGGCTTGAAGCGGTAGCCGGCTTGGGCCATCAGCGCGCGCGCCTGCTCGCCCTTGAGGTAGGCCATCAGCGCGGTCGCGGCCGGGGTGGGCTTGATCAGCAGCGCGTCCTGGCGGATCGGCTGATGCAGTTTTTCTGGCACCAGCCAGTAGCGGCTGTGTATGCCTTGCTCCAGCAATTGGGAATAGGCGACAAAGGCGAAGTCGGCGCCGCCGACATCGGCGAACTGCATGGCCTGGCCGATATTGTCGCCGGTCAGCAGCTTGGGTTTCACCGCCGTTTCCAGCTTCAGCGCGGCCAGCGTTTCCATCGCGGCGCGGCCGTAGGGCGCGGTGGCCGGATTGGCGACGGCCAGCTTGGAGAAGTCGCCCCGGCGCAGCGCGGCCTCGCCGGCGTCGTCGCGCTGTTTGCTCCATAGCGCGAGTTGGCCGTAGGCGTAGGTGAACTGGCTGGATGCCTGGCCGAAGCCGGCTTTGGCCAATTCGGTCGGGCGCTCGTCGTCGGCGGAGAGGAATACCTCGAACGGCGCGCCCTGGCGAATCTGCGCCGCCAGCTTGCCGGACGCGCCGGCGCTGGCCTTGATGTCGTGGCCGGTGGCGGCCTTGAAGGATTTGGCGATCTTGTCCAGCGTCTGCTGGAAATTGCTGGCGACCGCCACTTGAACGGTGTCGGCCAGGGAGAGCGGGGAGAGGATCAGGCACAGCAGGGCTAGGCGCAGACGCGGCATGGGGCGCTCCGGTGAGGGATGGGATGCGCCATTATGCTGCCAAACGCAGAAGCCTAGCCAGCCGCCCGCTCCGCCGGTTTGAACTGCAGCAATTGCTGCCAGTCGCAACCCAGCAGATCCTGCCAGTCGTCGCCGCGGTCATGCTCCTGCCCGGCTGCTGGCGACTGAAGGTTGACGCCGCCGCCCAGCAGCCTGCCGTCCATCGAGTCTTCCAGCTGCACCACGCTGGCCACCTGCTCCAGATAGGCGGCCAGGCCTTGGACCAGCGGCGATTGGCTATTGATTGGCCGGCCTGGGCTGGGCGAAGGTTCGATGCCGGGAACCGGCAGCACCAGCCGCAGCCTGGCGATGCCGGGGCCGGCTTCCGCGGCTTGCGGCAAGGCGGGCAGCCACGCGCGCAGCAGCGCCTGCAGGCGCAGGTTGAGGCTGTGGCCAAGGGCGGTGGAGACCAGCTGCCAGCGGCCGTCGCGGCGTGTGTCCAGCAGCCACAGCGGCTCAAGCAGCAGCCCCTGGTAAGCATGGAGCAATTGCGGCGATCCGGCGTAGACGAACTGGCGGCTGTGCCGGCCCTGATGGAAGCCGGGCGCGGCAGCCCGGGCAGCGCCGCCAGTGCGGCGGCGCGCCACCCGGCACAGCTCGTTCCAGGCCACCAATGCGCATCCGAGATTGAAAAAGGGTTTCATCGCGAGTTTCGCCCAAGCCGCGTTTGGTTTATGCAAAGTAAAAGGAGCAGCCGGCGCCATGCCGGCGATCTAGGCTGAAAAATAGGCAAAAACCGGCCAATGACTATTGATTTGGCGCAAACTACCCGGCAGGCGGCCGGCGCATGCTGTCATGTCGGACAGCCTCGCTTGCTGGTATGATTCCGCCTTCCGTCGCCGCGGCGGCCATCAATCTGGATTTGCGAAGCCATTAAATGAAGAAGATTTTCCGACTTCTGTTGTTGCTGCTGCTGGGCGCGGCGGCTTGGCTGGCCTGGAACGCGCTGTCGCCGGTGGCGATGCCGGACGGCGGCTACAAGCTGCTGGTGGGGCCCAATCGCACGATGAAGCAGATCGCCCACGCTTTGGAAAAGGATGGTGCGATCCGCAGCAGCCAGCTGATGGTGGCGCTGTCCCGCCTGTCGGGCGCCGACCGCAAGGTCAAGGCCGGCCTGTATCGGCTGGAGGGACGGCAGTCGATGCTGGACGTATTGGACCGGCTGGTGCAGGGCCATCCGGACGAGGCCAGCCTGACTTCAATCGAAGGCTGGACCTTCCGCCAGCTGCGGCAGGCGATGGACCGCAATCCGGACATCAAGCACGATTCGCAGAAGATGAGCGACGCCGCGTTGATGGAGAAGCTGGATCTGGCAGGCATCAATCCCGAAGGGCTGTTCTTCCCCAGCACCTATTTGTTCACGCCCGGTTCGTCCGATATCGATCTGTTCCGACAGGCCTTCACCACGATGGCGCAGCAGCTGGAGGCCGCCTGGTCCGCGCGGCGGACCGATCTGCCTTACCGCACGCCATACGAGCTGTTGATCATGGCCAGCCTGATCGAGAAGGAAACCTCCAGCGAGGCCGACCGTCCCATGGTGGCGGGCGTGTTCGTCAACCGGCTGAAGAAGGGCATGCGGCTGCAGACCGACCCCTCGGTGATCTATGGCATGGGCAAGGGTTACCAGGGCAGCATCGGCAAGGCCGACCTGCGCCGGGATACGCCGTACAATACTTACACCCGCGCCGGCCTGACGCCGACGCCGATTTCGATGCCGGGCAAGGCCGCGCTCTACGCGGCGGCCCAGCCGGCCGAAACCGACGCGCTGTACTTCGTCGCCCGCGGCGACGGCAGCTCTCAGTTTTCCAGCACCCTGGACGAGCACAACCAGGCGGTGCGCAAATACATTCTGAAGAAAGGCCAGCAATGAGCAGCGCGCAGCAGGTCCGACGCGGCCGTTTCATCACCTTGGAGGGCATCGACGGCGCAGGCAAGAGCACCCATCTCGCCTTCATCCGCGACTGGCTGGCGAATCGCGATGTCGATGCCGCGTTCACCCGGGAGCCGGGCGGCACGCCGTTGGGCGAGAAAATACGCGAACTGCTGCTGGCCCCGGACACCGTGGTCTCGCTGGATGCCGAGGCGCTGCTCGCCTTCGCCGGCCGCCAACAGCATATCTCCGAGGTGATCGAGCCGGCGCTGGCCGCCGGCCGCTGGCTGGTGTCCGACCGCTTCACCGACTCCACTTACGCGTTTCAAGGCGGAGGCCGCGGCGTGCCGTTCGAGCGCATCCGCGCGTTGGAGGAGTGGGTGCAGCGCGGTTTGCAGCCGGATCTGACCCTGCTGTTCGACTTGCCGCTGGAAGTGGCGGCCGGCCGGATGTCCGGCACCCGCCAGCTGGACCGCTTCGAACAGGAGGCGGCCGATTTCCATCAGCGCGCGCGCGACGCCTATCTGCGGCGCGCGGCGGCGGAGCCACAACGCTTCGCGGTGCTGGACGCCAGCCGCGGCATCGACGAGATCCAGGCCGATATCGCAACCCACCTGCGACACCTGCTGGAGCGCCGCTGATGTTGTATCCATGGCAGGACGGGGACTGGAGGCGGCTTGCCGCCGAGCGCGAGCGGATGCCGGGCGCCTGGCTGTTCACCGGCGGCGCCGGCATCGGCAAGCGGGCCTTCGCCGAGCATCTGGCGCAGTCGCTGTTGTGCGAAAGCCCGGCCGCAGGACACCAGCCTTGCGGCCAGTGCCAGGGCTGCCGCTGGTTCGCCAGCGGCACTCATCCGGATTTCCGCCGCCTGTCGCCGTTCGCCGACGAGGAAGATGAGGGCAAGGAGGCCAAGACCACGCGCAAACTGCCGCAGATCAAGATCGAGGCGGTGCGCGAGGTGATCGATTTCGCCCATCTGACCGCTCACCGCGCCGGCCGGCGGGTCATTCTGGTGGAGCCGGCCGAGAACCTCAATCTGGCCGCCGCCAACGCCTTGCTGAAAATCCTGGAGGAGCCGCCGGAGTCGGTGCTGTTCCTGCTGGTGTCGCACTCTCCGCAACGCCTGCTGCCGACGATACGCAGCCGCTGCCGCCAGTTCGCGCTGACCCGGCCGGCCGGGAGCGCCGCCCTGGCTTGGTTGCAGGAACAGGGCGTGGCCAATGCCGAGGTCGAGCTGGCGCACAACGGCGGCGCGCCCTTGTTCGATCACGACCCCGAGCTCGCCGCGCTGCGAGGCCAGTTCGTCCGCGGCCTGGGCCAGCCCAGTTTCGCCGGCATGCTGCAACTGGCGGAGCTGGCGGACAAGAACAAGCAGCTGTCGTTGCTGCAGCCGTTGTCCTGGCTGCAGAAATGGCTGCATGACTTGGCGGCGCTGTGCCTGGCCGGCCGGGTTCGCTATTATCCAGATCAGGAAAGGACGCTGGCCGCGCTGGCGCCGCGCTGCGACGCCATCCAGCTGATGGCGTGCCAGCAGGCGCTGACCGCGCTGGCGCCGTTTTCGCAACATACGCTGAACAACCGCCTGCAGCTGGAGGCGGTGTTGATGGACTACTTGAAGATCTTCGCCGGCGGCAAGGCCGGCTGAGCGCGATAAAGGGCCTCGCATGGACGCAGCCAACAACCGGCCGGACTTGAACAATCCCAACCGCCCCGGGGTGCTGTCGCTGCACATCAAGGAGCGCAGCGCGCTGTTCGCCGCCTACATGCCCTTTCTGCGCAACGGCGGCATTTTCATTCCCACCAACAAGGAAATGCAGCTGGGGGAGGAAGTCTTCCTGCTGCTGACGCTGATGGAAGACCCGCAGCGCATCGCGGTGCAGGCCAAGGTGGTGTGGATCACGCCGGGCGGGGCCAACAACAGCCGGGTGCAGGGGGTGGGCGTGGAATTCGTCTCCGGCGACGCCGGCAAGCAGGCCAAGGACAAGATCGAGGCGCTGCTGGGCGGCGTGCTCAACTCTAGCCGCCCCACCCATACCATGTGAGGCCGGGGCGCACGTGATATCCTGTCGGCCGGATTCACGTTTTTTCTGCCGCCGACCATGTTGATCGATTCCCACTGCCACATCAATTTTCCCGACCTCGCCGAGCGCATGCCCGATGTGCTGGCCAATATGCGCCAGAACCAGGTGACCCACGCGCTGGTGATAGGCGTCAGCCGCCCCAAGTACCCGCAGGTGTTGGCGCTGGCCGAAACCCACCCCAATCTGTACGCGACGGTGGGGGTGCATCCCGACGACCCGGAGGCCGAGGAGTACAGCGAGGACGAGCTGGTCGAGCTGGCCGCGCACCCGCGGGTGGTCGGCATCGGCGAGACCGGGCTGGATTATCACTGGTGCAAGGGCGACCTGGCCTGGCAGCATGAGCGGTTCCGCACCCATATCCGCGCCGCCAAGCGCGTCGGCCTGCCGCTGGTGATCCACACCCGGGAGTCGGCCGCCGACACCATCCGCATCATGCGGGAGGAGCATGCCGAGCAATGCGGCGGCGTGATGCATTGCTTCACTGAAACCTGGGAGGTGGCCGAAGCGGCATTGGCGCTGGGTTTCTACATTTCCTTCTCCGGCGTGGTGACTTTCAAGAACGCCAAGCAGGTGCAGGAAGTGGCGCAGAAGGTGCCGCTGGAGCGCATGCTGGTCGAGACCGACTCGCCTTACCTCGCGCCGGTGCCGTTCCGCGGCAAGACCAATGAGCCCGCCTATGTGCGCCACGTGGCGGAGTGCGTCGCCCAGCTGCGCGGCATTCCCTTCGATGAAGTGGCGCGGGCCAGCACCGACAATTTCTTCCGCCTGTTCGCCAAGGCGAAACCCTGAACGGAGAGCCGGCCATGCGCATGCTTCGCCTCGCCTTGATTTCGCTGCTGTGGGGGGCGTCGGCTCTCGCCAACTGCGTCAATCTGAACGGCCGCAGCTATTGCGCGCAGCCGGGCGGCCAGGCGGTGGTGCACCAGGGGCAGGCTTATTGCGGCGCGGGCGCCTGCGTGTCCGATGAGTTCGGCAATCTGTTTTGCTCGCCTTATCCCGGCGGCGGGGTCATCCGCGCCCGCGGCAGTTTTTATGCCGGGCCGGGACTGTGCGTGTTGGGGCCGGATGGCGCGCCGCATTGCGCGGCCGCGCCAGGCGGCGGCTGCGAGATAGGCCCTGGCGGCCAGCCGGTTTGCGCCGGCGGTTCGACGGCGACGCCGGCGGCGCGGGCGCAGCTGTGCCAGTGATCAAGCGAGGAGTGTCGTGAGCGCTTTAGAAGTCACCATTCTGGGCTGCGGTTCCAGCTCCGGCACGCCGGCGATAGGCTGCGGCTGCCCCACTTGCCAATCGGACGACGTCCGCAACAAGCGCACCCGCGCCAGCGCCTATGTGCGCGTCGGCGAGCTCGGTTTTCTGATCGACACCGGGCCCGACCTGCGCCAGCAGGCGCTGCGGGAGGGCGTGCGCCAGCTGGACGCGGTGCTGTACACCCACCCGCATGCCGACCACCTGAACGGCATCGACGATCTGCGCGCCTTCTGTTACCTGAAAAAGGGGCCGATTTCGCTGTACGGCAACGAGTTTACCATCTCCAATATCCGCGAGCGCTTTGGCTACGCGCTGCTGCCGCCGTCCAAGATGTGGGACAAGCCGGTGCTGCTGCCTGAAACGGTGAGCGCGCCTTTCCTGCACCAGGGCGTGGCCTTGACCCCCATTCCCTTGCTGCATGGCAGCTGGCCTTGCCTTGGGTGGCGGATAGGGAGCATGGCCTGGCTGACCGACCTGTCGAAAATTCCGGACGACAGCCTGCCCTTGCTCGAGGGGCTGGAGCTGTTGTTTCTCGATTGCCTGAACGATGATCCCTATCCCTCGCATCTGTCAGTGGACGAGGCTTTCGCATGGGCGGAGCGGATAGGCGCGCGCCGCACTGTGTTGATCCACATGACGCACAAGCTGGAATACCGCGCGCTGAGCGAGCGCTGCCCGCCAGGCGTGGAGGTGGGCTACGACGGCTGGAGGGCGACGCTGTCGTTTGAATGATGGTCATCATGTTAAAAAACATGATCACTATCAATAGCTTGCGATGGCTACTTTTTCAGCGGAATCTTCTGGTCCAGCACCGCTACCGCGGTGATGGCGTTGTCGGGGCTGCCGTCCACCAGCTTGTCGGAATAGGTGAGATAGGTCAGCACATTGCGCTTGGCGTCCACGATGCGCACCACCCGCACGTGCTTGAATACGAAAGACGCGCCTTCCTTGAATACCTGCTCTTGAGGCGGAACGGGGCCGCTGAAGCGGATGGGGCCGACTTGGCGGCAGGCCACCGAGAAGCGGGACGGATCCTTGGCCAAGCCCAGGGCCCCCTTGTAGCCGCCGGTCTTGGCCCGCGACACGTAGCAGGCCACGCCTTGCACCGAAGGGTCGTCGAAGGCCTCCACCACCACCTTGTCGTTGGGGCTGAGCAGCTTGAACGTGGTGGACACTTCCCCCACTTCTTCCGCCAGCGCCGGCAAAGACAGGCAGGCGAGCAGCAGGGCGGTTGTTTTCATCTTCATCCGGCATTCTCCGCATGCGGGCGGCGGCCGCGGAGCGCGGCCGCCTGGCCAGGATTGTAGGCAAGCCTGGTCCGGGCCTCAATCTTTGCCCGCGCGGGCGCGGAAGACAGCCATCTCGTCGGCGACGAAGTATTCGATCATGGTGCGGTAAACCGCCGCCGTCAGCGCGGCGTCCGCGCCCAGCTCGCCGGCCAGCCGCTCCACCCGGCGCATCACCTGATCGACGCGCCTGCCGCCTTCGACTTCCTCTCGGCTATGCTTGAACGCCGCGGCCTGGCGCACGTAGATGCCGCGCTCGGCGATCAGCGCCACCAGCGCGCGGTCGACGCGATCTATCTGCTCCCGGACTTCATCCAGATCCTGGCACTGGTAAATCTGTTCCATGGCCATCCTCGATCAGTAGTAGTTGAGGCCCATCGCCGCCTTCACCTCGGACAGCGTGCGCGCGGCGATGTTGCGTGCGCGGCGGGTGCCGTCCTTCAGCATGTCCAGCACGGCGGCGGGGTCCTTGGCGTATTGCTCGCGGCGTTCGCGTATCGGGGCCAGCATGTCCTGCAGGCAATCTTCCAGGTGCTGCTTGATCACGGTGTCGCCCAGGCCGCCGCGGCGGTAATGCTCTTTCAGACCCTGCACCAGCGCCTGATCCGGGTGGAAGGCGTCCAGATAGGTGAAGACCACATTGCCTTCCACTTGGCCCGGGTCGGCCACCCGCAGATGCTTGGGGTCGGTGTACATCATCTTCACTGCCTGGCGGATGTCATCGGGGCTGGCGGACAGCGTGATGGTGTTGCCCAGCGATTTGGACATCTTGGCTTTGCCGTCGATGCCGGGCAGGCGGGAGCCCACTTCCGGCACCACCGCCTTGGCCTCAACCAGCACGGGCTGGTCGACGCTGGCGTTGAAGCGGCGGACGATCTCGTTGGTCTGCTCGATCATCGGGATCTGGTCTTCGCCCACCGGAACCAGGGTGGCCTTGAAGGCGGTGATGTCGGCGGCCTGGGCGGCGGGGTAGGTGAGGAAGCCGGCGGGGATGTCGCGCTCGTAGCCGCGCTGCTTGATCTCGTCCTTGATCGTTGGGTTGCGTTCCAGCCGCGCCACGGTCACCAGATTCAGGTAGTAGGATGCCAGCTCGGTCAGTTCCGGCACCAGGCTCTGGATGAAGATGGTGCTCTTGGCCGGGCTGATGCCGACCGCCAGATAGTCCAGCGCCACCTGCAGCACGTTGTCGCGCACTTTCAGGTAGTTGCCCATATTGTCGGTCAACGCCTGGGCGTCGGCCAGCAGCAGGAATTGCGCGCAGCGATCCTGCAGGAGGACGCGGTTGCGCAGCGAGCCGACATAGTGGCCCAGGTGCAGTTGGCCGGTGGTGCGGTCGCCGGTCAGGATGATGTCTTGCGTGGTGATGGTGTCCAGATTCATGTCGCTCTCCGTGGGGTTCGGGGAGTTTGCCGACAGGGTGGCCTGGGTGAGGTGAGGCTGTAAGAACAAACCCGGGGCGCCTTGTCGGCAGCCTCCGGGTTTTGCGTGCGCGTTCGCCGGTGCCGCCTAGTAGAGGCGCCACCACCAAAATCGGATTGCGAAAGCGGGTGCGGTATTCATGCCTTCATCTGAACACGGCGCGGATGCCGACGTCAAGCCCGGCGCGCGTCAGTGGCGCGAGCCGAGGTCGCTGTCGGCGGTAGAGCCTTCCAGCTGACGCGTCAATTCGTCGCAGACCGCGATACGCCCGTCGCGGATGATGAAGTGGGCCAATACCTGGAATAGCGGGGTTTCGCCGTTTTTCTTGTGGACACGCACTTGGTGGTGGGTGAGCACGCTGTCGGCGTCCTGGGCCACCGCGAGGAAGTGCACTTCCATTTTCTCCACCACCTCGCGTTGCTTGCGCAAGTGGGCGCGGAAGTGGTCCAGATCCAGATCGCGGCCATCCACGTGCTGGCGGTAATCGGGGCTCATATAGCGCAGGATGGCGTCGTCGTCGTTGCGGCCGGCTTCGATCAGCTCGGCGAACATGCCGCGGACGAGGGCCAGCGCGTCGTTTTGTTTGTTCATGAGGTTTCTCCTGGGTGGTGGCGCGGATGCGCTGTTGCGATGGAGAAACTGTAAAGGCTTTACGAATGATTCGTTATCGCTATAAATTCAAACTATGTCTTTATCGGATCAAGTTGTGCGCGAGCCCCCATTTCGTTGTCTGGCCTTGACGGCGGTTTCCCGCCAAGGAGAGCGCAGCCACGCGCATCCTGCCGGACAGCTGATCTTCTTGCGGCGCGGCGCGATGCTGTGCCAAAGCGCGTCGCTGCGCTGGCTGCTGGCCGCCGGCCAGGCCGGCTGGATACCCGCCGGCGTGGAGCATAGCGCGGAAGCGGTGTCGGATTTGGAAGGTATCGCGGCGTATGTCGACGGCGCGGCATTCGAGTCTGCGCCGGAGCGGGTGTTGATCGCGCCGGCTACGCGGCTGCTCGGTCCGATGCTGGAGCGGATGCTGGCTTACGAGGCGTTGGCGTGGGAGGGAAAGCGGAGCCGGCTGGCGCAGGTGATTGTCGACGAGTTTTCGCAACTGGAGAGCCTGCCTCAGCGGCTGCCGTTGCCGGACGAGCCGCGGCTGAGGCGCATGTGCCAGCAGGTGTTGGCAAGCCTGGATCGGCCGTGGACGCTGGATGCGCTGGCGGCGGAGCATGGCTTTTCGAGGGCGACGTTGACTCGGATGTTCGCCCGGCATGTGGGCTTGTCGTTCGGGAACTGGCTGTTGCAGGCCAGAATGCTGGCCGCCGTCCAGGCGCTGAACGCAGGCAGCGAGGTGGGCGCGGCGGCCTTAGCCGTAGGCTATCAATCCTTCAGCGCGTTTTGCGCGGCGTTCCGTCGCCACCAGGGTGTGACGCCTGGCGAATTCCAGCGTGCTCAGTCCTGCGTCTGACAGCAGCGAGAAAGGCTTAGTGGGCTGGGAGTGGGGGGAAGGCTCGAATTGGGGATGATTCAAGATGCGGCGGAACAGCATTTCCGCCTGCTCGCGCTGGCTGGTGCTTTGCCCGAAGCCGGCGGAGTCCACGCCATTTACGCGCAGGGGCTGGGTCCGGCGAGAATCGGCGATGGGCGGCAGGTTGAAGTCGGGCAGGTTCATGGCGCTCTCTGGCGGTAATATTCACAATATTTGAGAGCGAATAATTGCTATTGTTCTTGAATTGACAGAAATTTTACAAATAAACAATGGCATAGCCTGAGATCATGCCTTGCTTGCATGGCATGGCCGCGGGTTGAGGGCGGAGGAAACGATGGCAAGAGAAGAGAAAATGGGCGGGCTGGTGTATTCGACCGAGCATGGGCGAATGTGCCCCGCGTGCCGGCTGCCGTTGGCGCAGTGCGGATGCAAGGCGCAGCTTTCGCCGGCCGGGGATGGCGTGGCCAGGGTATCGCGCGAGACCAAGGGACGCGGCGGCAAGGCGGTGACGGTGGTGAAGGGCGTGCCTTTGATCGGCGAGGCGCTGGCCAAACTGGGAAAACAGCTGCGCACCCGCTGCGGCAGCGGCGGCACGGTCAAGGACGGGGTGCTGGAGATTCAGGGCGACCACGTGGAGACCGTGGTCGCCGAACTGCTGAAGCAGGGTTTTCAGGCGAAGAAGGCCGGCGGCTGACCGGTCCAGCGCTTAGAACTTACGGCCCAGCGCCGCCTTGTGCATGATGGTGGACGCGATCTCTTCGATCGATTTATGGGTGGTGCTGATGAAGGGCACGCTGTGGTGGCGGAACATCGATTCCGCCTCGTTCACCTCGCGGCGGCAATTGTCCATGCTGGCGTACTTGGAGTCCGGCCGCCGCTCCGAGCGGATGTGGTGCAGGCGGTTGGGGTCGATGGTGAGGCCGAACATCTTGTCCTTGAACGGCAGCAGAATCTTGGGCAGCGTCGGGCTGCCCAGGTCTTCCGGCGTCAGCGGGTAGTTGGCTGCGCGGATGCCGTACTGCAGCGCCAGGTAAAGGCAGGTGGGGGTCTTGCCCGAGCGGGACACGCCCACCAGGATCACGTCGGCTTCGTCCAGATCCTTCAGCTTGACGCCGTCGTCGTGGTTCAGCGAGAAGTTCACCGCCTCGATCCGGTGGTCGTATTTTTCCTCGTTGACCATGCCGTGGGCCTTGCCCACCGTCAGCGTCGCTTTTTGGCCGATCTCGGCCTCCAGGTGTCCGATGAAGGTTTCGAAGAAGTCGATCAGCACCACGTTTTCCAGCCGCAGCGCTTCGCGCACTTCCGGATTGACGATGCTGGTGAAGACCAGCGGGCGCAGATGGTCGCGCTCCGCCACCTCGCTGATGCGCTGCGCCAGCGCCTGGGCTTTTTCCACGGTGTCGACGAAGGGCACCGTCTCGCGCTGGAAGTCCAGGCTGTCGAACTGGGTCAGCAGGGTGTGGCCCAGCGATTCGGCGGTGATGCCGGTGCGGTCGGAAATGAAAAAGGCGGAGCGGTGGTGCGGCATGGGGGGACCTTGCGGGTGGTGGGTTTGTCTGTTGGAAAGTGTATACCGGCGCGGGCGGCGGCGATATGGCGGGATTCGGTTCGTTTTCTTCATGTAATCATAAAATTACATGACAATTAACTAATAAGAATGATCATTTTCAAAACAACTGTTTGATTGTATTGATTTTGTCGATCGTGCTGTCGCAAAAAGTCTTGTGCAGCGCAAAAGATGCTACGCAATTCGCACGTAATTCGGCTAGAATGCGGCCCATCGTCCCAATCCCAACACAGGAAGTGAAGTGATGGCAGACAACTACGTCATCTGGTTCGAGAAGCTGCGCATGACCGACGTGGAAGAGGTAGGCGGCAAGAACGCCTCCCTTGGTGAAATGATCAGTCAGCTGGCGGGTTCCGGCGTTCGTGTTCCCGGCGGCTTTGCCACCACCGCCCAGGCGTACCGGGATTTCCTGCAGCACAATGGCCTGGCCGACAAGATCAATGCCGCGCTGGCCAAGCTCGATATCGACGACGTCAGCGAACTGGCCCGCGTGGGCAAGGAGATCCGCCAGTGGATCATCGACACCCCGTTCCCGGCCAAGCTTGATGCCGACATCAAGGAAGCCTGGGACAAGATGGTGGGCGATGCCGGCGGCGCCGACATTTCCGTCGCAGTCCGTTCTTCCGCGACCGCGGAAGACCTCCCCGATGCCTCGTTCGCAGGCCAGCAAGAAACCTTCCTGAATATCCGCGGCCTTGACAATGTCAAGGATGCGATGAAACACGTTTTCGCCTCCCTCTACAACGACCGCGCCATTTCCTACCGCGTGCACAAGGGCTTCGCCCACGACGTGGTGGCCTTGTCTGCCGGCGTGCAGCGCATGGTGCGTTCCGACGAGGGCGCCGCCGGCGTGATGTTCACCATCGATACCGAATCCGGCTTTGAAGACGTGGTGTTCATCACCGCTTCCTACGGCCTGGGCGAAACCGTGGTGCAAGGCGCCGTGAACCCGGACGAGTTCTACGTGCACAAGCCGACGCTGAAGGCCGGCCGCCCCGCCATTCTGCGCAAGACCATGGGCTCCAAGCTGATCAAGATGGAATTCACCGACGCGTCGCAAGCCGGCCGTTCGGTCAAGACCGTGGATGTGGCGCCGGAACTGCGCAAGCAATTCTCGATCAGCGACGCCGAAGTGGCCGAACTGGCCCAGTACGCGCTGATCATCGAAAAACACTACGGCCGCCCGATGGACATCGAGTGGGGCCGCGACGGCCTGGACGGCAAGCTGTACATCCTGCAGGCGCGTCCGGAAACCGTTAAGTCACAGGAAGACCGCAAGGACACCCTGCGCCGCTATCGCCTGAACAGCAAGTCCGACATCCTGTGCGAAGGCCGCGCCATCGGCCAGAAGATCGGCCAGGGCGTGGTGCGCACCATCAAGGACGCGTCCGAGATGGATCGCGTCAAGCCGGGCGACGTGCTGGTGACCGACATGACCGACCCGGACTGGGAACCGGTGATGAAGCGCGCCGCCGCCATCGTCACCAACCGCGGCGGCCGCACCTGCCACGCGGCCATCATCGCCCGCGAGCTGGGCATTCCGGCCGTGGTCGGCTGCGGCGACGCCACCGACGTGCTGAAGGAAGGCATGCAGGTCACCGTGTCCTGCGCCGAGGGCGACACCGGCAACATCTACGACGGCTTGCTGGACGTGGAAATCATCGACCTGGAACTGGACAAGATGCCCAAGGCCCCGGTCAAGATCATGATGAACGTCGGCAATCCGGAACTGGCTTTCGACTTCGCCCAGCTGCCGAACGAGGGCGTGGGCCTGGCGCGGATGGAGTTCGTCATCAACCGCCAGATCGGCATCCATCCGAAGGCTTTGATCGAATTCGACAAGCTGAAGCCGGAACTGAAGGAAACCATCGCCGAACGCATCGCCGGCTACGCCAGCCCGATTGACTTCTACGTCGACAAGATCGCGGAAGGCGTGTCCACCTTGGCCGCTGCGTTCTACCCGAAAAAGGTCATCGTGCGCATGTCGGACTTCAAGTCCAACGAGTACGCCAACCTGATCGGCGGCCAGCTGTACGAGCCGCATGAAGAAAACCCGATGATCGGCTTCCGCGGCGCAGCGCGCTACGTGGCTGAATCGTTCCGCGATTGTTTCGAGCTGGAATGCCGCGCCATCAAGAAGGTGCGCGACGTGATGGGCCTGACCAACGTGGAGGTGATGATCCCGTTCGTCCGCACCCTGGCCGAAGCCGAGAAAGTGGTCGAGATTCTGGCCGCCAATGGCCTGAAGCGCGGAGAAAACGGTCTGCGCCTGATCATGATGTGCGAGCTGCCGACCAACGCGGTGCTGGCCGACAAGTTCCTGCAGCACTTCGACGGCTTCTCGATCGGCTCCAACGACATGACTCAGTTGACGCTGGGCGTGGACCGCGACTCCGGCGGCCCGATCGCCTCCACCTTCGACGAGCGCAACGAGGCGGTGAAGGCGATGCTGCACATGGCCATCCAGGCCTGCCGCAAGCATGGCAAGTATGTCGGCA
Organism: Chromobacterium phragmitis; assembly: GCF_003325475.1. Taxonomy (NCBI): domain Bacteria; kingdom Pseudomonadati; phylum Pseudomonadota; class Betaproteobacteria; order Neisseriales; family Chromobacteriaceae; genus Chromobacterium; species Chromobacterium phragmitis. The sequence continues at coordinate 727,305 of NZ_CP029495.1, read as the reverse complement.
TCTGCGGCCAAGGCCCGTCCGATCACCCGGACTTCGCCAAGTGGCTGGTGGAAGAGGGCATCGAAACCGTGTCGCTGAACCCGGACACCGTGGTGGAAACCTGGCTCTATCTGGCCAAGGAACTGAACCGCTAAGGCTGTCGGCCTCCATGGCCAAAACGAAACCGCCCGCGTAGCCGGGCGGTTTTTCTTTGCGTGCGGGGCTGCGTCAGCGGCCTGGATTGCCGTCCTTGTCCAGCTGGTCCTGGATCAGCTTGGCTTTTTCCAGCAGCCGCTCGGTGCCTTTCTCCCGCTCCGCCAATTGCTGCTGCCGGCTTTCCTCGGCCTCGCGCTCGGCTTCGATCGCCTGCTGCTCGCCCTCCTGCAGCAGGGCCTCGATGGCGTCGAAATCGAAGAAGTCGCGGGTATTGGCCAGCCGCTCCGAGTAATGGACCACATTGGCGGCGTCGGCCAGGATGATGGACGGCGAGGTGTAGCCGCTGAGGGGGAACTCGGTGATCAGCACGCCGTAGCGCTTGTGGAAGTCGCGACCGCGCAAGGTGGACAGCAGCGCGATATTGGGCAGGCCATGTTCATGGCGGGCGCGGGCCAGCGACGACGGCGAATCCACGGTGATGACGATCAGCTTCAGATGCGGCCAGCTGTCCAGAAAGCGGCGGGTTTCCCGCAGCAGCAGAATGCCGGCGTGTTCGTCCTCATCCACCGACAGCAGGGTGACGATCAGCTTGGGCGTATGGGCGAAGCTTTCCAGCGCGGCGTCGCGTTTTTGGTCGTCCACCAGCATGAAACTGGGCAGATAGCTGCCTTTGCGCGGGAAATCGCCGATGACGGGCAGCATTTCGTCGCCGTACTGTACCCAAAAGTCTTCCATTTCCACTCCTCCTTGCATTTTCATCGTGGACGAGCAGGCTGTGAAATCAAGGATTTAGTCCTAAATGAAACGAAAAACGCCATCAGGACTGATGCCTTGATGGCGCACAATTCATCGGCGTGAAATGCGGCGGCTTGAGTCGCCGGGATTTTCCCGCTTATTTTCGGTGTTTCCGCGGGCATTCGCCCGCCGTGCCCGCCGTCGCGGCGCTATAGATCCTTGCGCATGATCACCAAGTCATGCCACACGCGGTTACCATCGGCCCCGGTCCGATACCGCAGGCGCGGCACGATGGTGTGGATGACGCGAAACCCCTGGCGCTCGTAGAAGCGGTCCGCCGTCTGTGTGCCCAGATTGACGCGCGCAACGCCTTGCTCGCGCAAGTAGGCCCAGACTGCGGCGGCCACTTGGCTGCCGGCGCCGGCGGGCGCGTCGTCGCGGGCGACCACGGTGGCGATATAGGCGCAGCGTTCGCCGTTCTGTTCCCACACCGAGCCCGACATGCCGGCGATCAGCTCGCCTTGCGCGCCGTTCAGCTTGAAAACGAAGCTGGGCTGGATTTTTTCGTCCATCTCATTGACGGCTTCCAGGTAGAAGACGCCTGCGCCTTCTTCCTGCAATCCGCGCGCGTACCAGCGCGTGTTGTCGGGGCCGGCGGGCATGTCCATCGCTTCTTCCCGATAGCCGGCGACGACGAGCGGGCCGCCAAGGATATCGCTATAGGTGGTGAGGATGGCGGCGCGGGCGAAAGGGCGTCCGCGGGCGGACTCGGCCGCGCGGATGCGCGCATCCAGATAAGCAGCGGGGTCGGCTAGCAGCGCGTCCAGCGGTTCGGGATATTCGACGACGATGTCGGGGTTGAAACCAAATTCCTGTTCCCGTTCGATCAGAATGGCGAATAACGCCTGCTGTTCGTCGCGCAGGCGTTGCTGCGTCGCGGAGCGTCGGTCGATAAACGTGGATGTGAATGCATTGAAATCAGGCATGGCGCGCGGTCTCGCGTGAGAGTAAAGAACAATGTGCCCAAGCCGGGCACGGCAAGCGGGCATTGTAGCGCAATGCCGGCGGCGGCGGCCAGGCGGAGGAAGCGGAGCTGCCCAGGTTTTTCATGATGGATAAAAAATGCCCCTCGGATAGAGGGGCATGCGGAATGGCGGTTTGGCGCGGCGAGCTCAGCGCGACTGCAGCGCCGGCTCCGGCATGGTCTCGCGGGTTTTGGGCGGGGCCGGCGGCTCGGCGCCTTCCAGCACCTGGCGCATGCGTTCGACGTCCAGCGCCTTTTCCCACTTGGCGATCACCACGGTGGCGACGCCGTTGCCGATCAGGTTGGTGATGGCGCGGGCTTCGGACATGAAGCGGTCGATGCCGATCAACAGCGCCAGGCCTTCCACCGGCAGTTTGCCGCCCAGCGTGGCCAGCGTCGCCGCCAGCGTGATGAAGCCGCCGCCGGTCACCGCCGCCGCGCCCTTGGAGGTCAACAGCAGCACGCCGATGATGGCCAGCTCCTCGCCCAGCGTCAGGTTCACATTGGTGGCCTGGGCGATGAAGATCGCCGCCATGGTCAGGTAGATGGAGGTGCCGTCCAGATTGAACGAGTAGCCGGTGGGCACCACCATGCCGACTACCGGCTTGGAGCAGCCCAGATTCTCCAGCTTCTTCATGATGCCCGGCAGCGCCGATTCGGACGAGGATGTGCCCAGCACCAGCAGGATTTCTTCCTTGATGTAAACCAGGAAGCGCCACAGGCTGAAGCCGGAGAAGCGGGCGATGGTACCCAGCACGATGAAGACGAAGGCGAAGCAGGTGAGATAGACGCAGGCCATCAAAAAGCCCAGCTGCTTCAAGGAGCCGATGCCGTACTTGCCGATGGTGAAGGCCATCGCGCCGAAAGCGCCGATCGGGGCCAGCTTCATCAGCATGTTGATCACGCCGAACAGCGCGTGCGAGAACTCGTCCAGGATGTGGACGATGGTCTTGCCGTTGTCGCCCATCTTGGTCAGCGCCAGGCCCAGCAGCACCGAGAAGGTCAGCACTTGCAGAATCTCGCCGCTGGCGAAAGCGCCCACCACAGTGTCCGGAATGATGTGCAGCAGGAAGTCCACCGTGCTCATTTCCTTTGCGCCGGCGGTGTATTTTGCGATGTCCTTGGCGTGCAGCGTGTGCGGGTCGATGTTGAGGCCTGCGCCCGGCTGCAGCAGGTTGACCACCACCAGGCCGATCACCAGCGCCAGCGTGGTGACGGCTTCAAAGTAGAACAGCGCCTTGATGCCGACGCGGCCTACTTCCTTCATGTCGCCCATCTTGGCGATGCCGACCACGACAGTGGCGAAGATGATGGGCGCGATCATCATCTTGATCAGCTTGATGAAGGCGTCGCCCAGCGGCTTCATCTTGGCGCCCAGGTCGGGAGCGAAGGCGCCAAGCATCACGCCGAGGAAAATGGCCAGCAGTACCTGGAAATATAGGCGTTGGTAAAGCGGGGTTTTGGTTTGCATCGTGGTCCCTGTAGCGTTGTCTGATTTCGGCTGCACTCCTGCATGCCGAAGTCGTTTATGCAGTCGAAGGCAAGCTCTTGTCGGCTTATGGGACCGGATGCTAGCAAGAGGACGCGCGGAGACGAATTGCCGATATCCCTATACGGGATAACCCCAGCAGCAGCCGGCCGCGGCGCGGGGGCAGGATTGCGCCTGTGCGGCCAGCCTCTATGCTTGGAAGACGCATGGTCAGCGTTTCTCGGAGGCTTGTCGGCATGAAGCTCGCACTTGTCTGCGCCGCGTTGTTGCTCGGCGCGCTTTCCGGCTGCGCGCGGGCGGAGGCGGCCTCTCCCCGCATGCGTTTGCTTACCGAGGATTACCCGCCGTTCAATATGCCGCAGGAGGGAGGCAAGCTGGGCGGCCTGTGCACCGATATCCTGCGCGAACTGTTTTTGCGGGCGGGCATTTCATACAGCATGGAATTGCTGCCCTGGCTGCGCGCGTATGCCATCGCGCAGCAGGAAGACAACAGTTGTGTGTATTCGACCACGCGGACGCCTGGCCGGGAAGCCCAGTTCAAATGGGTGGGACCGTTGGTCAGCAACTCCTGGAGCCTGTTCGCGGGTCCTCACAGTCCTGAGGGCGTGGCCGTTCTGGAGGATGCGCGCGCTTACACCATCGGCAGCTATAAGGGATCTGGCATGTCGCAGTATTTGGCCGATCTGGGCTACAAACTGGAACTGGCCAGAGCGGACGAGTTGAACGCCAGGAAGCTGGTTGCCGGACATATCGACTTTTGGGCCAGCGGCGAGTTCAGCGGCGGCTATATCGCCGCCGCCAACCATCTGCCCATCCGGTTGCTGTTCAGCTTCAATACGGTGCAGATGTATCTTGCCTGTAATCCGAGGGTGGATGAGCGCATCGTTCAGAAACTCAACAAGACGCTTGTCGGCATGCAGCGCGACGGCGCCGTCGACGCGTTGCGCAAGCGTTACCGTTAACGCCGGGGCTATCCGTTCTTGGCGATAGCTTGGCGCCGGGGCTGGGCGCTTAATGAAATTGCTTGATGTAGGACGCCACGCCGCTCAGCAGCATTTCGATCGAGATCGCGGTCAGCACCAGGCCCATCAGCCGCTCCAGCGCGGTGATGGCTTGTTCGCCCAGCAACTTTTGCAAGCGGCTGGAGAACAGGAATACCACGGTGGTGACCAGCATGCAGATGGTCAGCGCGCCCATCCACTCCAGCATGCGCCCCGGCTCGCGGGTGGACAGCAAGAGCACGGTGGCCATCGCCGACGGACCGGCGATCAGCGGAATGGCGATCGGCACGATGAAGGGCTCGCCGCTCATCTTGTCGCCGCCGAACACGCTGCCCTCGCCGGGGAAGATCATCTTGATGGCGATCAGGAACAGGATCACGCCGCCGGCGATGCGCATGGATTCGTCGGTCAGGTGCATCAGGTCCAGAAAGTTGCGGCCGAACAGCATGAAGATGGTCAACACCAGGAAGGCGATCAGGCATTCGCGGTAGACCACGCGGCGGCGGCGCTCCGGCTTCACTTGCTTCAGCGCGGCGATGAACAGCGGGATGTTGCCCAGCGGGTCGGTGATCAGGATCAATAGAATGGTGGCGGATAGAAACGAGGTTTGCATGATGCGAGGCTAGGGTGGGTTTGGCGGCGATTATCGCATGCCGCCCGAATGGCGGCGAGCGGGGATGCGCCAGGGCATTAACCGTTCTCGCGACTTTATGCGAACACCATGAAAATGCCGCCCGGCCATTGGCGGGGCGGCATGCCGCGGGAGCGAGGGGGCTTACTGCTCGCCGTCCTCGGCTTCGATTTCGCCTTCGTCGCCGTCCTTTTGCTTGCGCGCGCTGCCTTCCACCATATTGATGACGAACAGGCGGCATTGCAGCGAGCCGTTGAACAGCGGCGTGCGGCGCTTCGGCGCCAGGCGGATCAGCTTGCCCAGGCGCAAGTCGCCGCTGAACAGGCAGGCGGTCCAGCCGGCGAAGTGGGCTTTCAGCCAGTCGCCCAGCTCCGGGTACCACTCGGCCAGCTGTTCCTGCTCTTCCAGCCGCACGCCGTAAGGCGGGTTGCTGACGATCAGGCCGTGCTCGGCGTGCGGGCGGGTGTCGGCCACGTCGGCGGCGGAGAGCTCGATCAGGTCGGCCAGGCCGGCGCGCTCCAGATTGGCGCGGGCGATGTTGATCATGGCCTGCGAGCGGTCCGAGCCGCGGATGGCCAGCGAGGCGGTCGTTTGCTCAGCCTTGCGCGCGTCCAGCTGCAGTTTTTCCCACGACGCGGAATCGAAGCCGGCCAGCGCTTCGAAGCCGAAGCCGCGGGAGCGGCCCGGCGCGCGGTTCAGCGCGATGTCGGCGGCTTCCACCAGGAAGGTGCCGCTGCCGCACATCGGGTCCAGCAGCGGTTGACTGCCGTCATAGCCGGCCAGCAGCAGGATGCCGGCGGCCAGGTTTTCGCGCAGCGGCGCCTCGCCGGTTTCCTCGCGCCAGCCGCGCTTGAACAGCGGCTCTCCGCTGGTGTCCAGATAAATGGTCGCCTCGTCGGCGGTCAGGAATACGTTGACGCGCACGTCCGGGCGGCGGGTGTCCACGCTGGGGCGGCCCTGGTGCGCTTGGCGGAAGCGGTCGCAGATCGCGTCCTTCACCGTCAGCGCGATGTAGTCCAGGCTCTTGACGCGGGCGGCGATGCCGTCTGCCTTCAGTTTGATGGTGCGCGACACGTCGAACCAGCGCGGCCAGTCCACGCTCATCGCCAGCCGGTAGATGTCTTGTTCGGCGTGGTAGCCGCCGTGGGCCAGGCGCAGCAGCACGCGGCTGGCGGTGCGCGAATGCAGGTTGACCGCCATCATCAGCCTGGCGTCGCCGGCGAAGGCTACGCCGCCGTCCGCCGGCGCGATGTCGCCGGCGCCCAGCGCCAGCAGCTCGTCGGCCAGGATTTGCTCCAGGCCGCGCGGGCAGGGCGCGAACAGGGCCAGCCGGCTGTCCAGGCGGTTGGTGATCACGTTTTCGGCGCGGGGGGCCGGCGCGCGGCCATGGCCGCCGTCATGCGGACGCTGCTCGAATGCGCGGCGCGGCTGGTCGACGCGATGGGCGTCGCTGAACGGTTGCAGGCCGCGCGGGCGGTGTTCGCCCCGGTCATGGCGGGGGGCGCGCTCTTCGCGCGGCTGCCACTGCGGCTTGTCGTCGCGGCGGAAGCGGTTGTCGCGCTCACCGTCTTCGCGTTTGGCGAACAGCTTGCGCGGCGCGTCGCCGTCATGGCGCGGGGCGCGGTCCTCGCGCGGCTGCCATTGCGGCTTGTCGTCGCGGCGGAAGCGGTTGTCGCGCTCGCCGTCTTCGCGTTTGGCGAATGGCTTGCGCGGCGCGTCGCCGTCCTGGCGCGGGGCGCGGTCCTCGCGCGGCTGCCATTGCGGCTTGTCGTCGCGGCGGAAGCGGTTGTCGCGCTCGCCGTCTTCGCGTTTGGCGAACAGCTTGCGCGGCGCGTCGCCGTCCTGGCGCGGGGCGCGGTCCTCGCGCAGCTGCCATTGCGGCTTGTCGTCGCGGCGGAAGCGGTTGTCGCGCTCGCCGTCTTCGCGTTTGGCGAATGGCTTGCGCGGCGCGTCGCCGTCCTGGCGCGGGGCGCGGTCCTCGCGCGGCTGCCATTGCGGCTTGTCGTCGTGGCGGAAGCGGTTGTCGCGTTCGCCGTCTTCGCGTTTGGCGAACAGCTTGCGCGGCGCGTCGCCGTCCTGGCGCGGGGCGCGATCCTCGCGCGGCTGCCACTGCGGCTTGTCGTCGCGGCGGTCATCGCCTTCCGCGCGCGGCTTGAACGGGCGCGGCGGCGCATCGTCGGTGTGCAGCGGCTTGCGGCCGGAGGGGCCGCGGTCGCGGCTGTAGCGCTTGTCCTGCGGCGCGCCGTCGCGGCGGAATTCGGAAGCGCGTTCCACGCCCTCCGGCAGCGGCTTGCGATTGGAGGGGCCACGGTCGCGGTCGTAGCGGCGGTCGTCCTGGCGCGGCTGCCAGGCCGGCTTGTCGCCGTCGCGATGGAAGCGTTTCTGCTGGCCTTCGCCGCGATCGTCGCGCTTGTCGAAGCGGCGGTCGTCCTGGCGCGGCTGCCAGGCTGGTTTGTCGCCGTCGCGATGGAAGCGTTTCTGCTGGCCCTCGCCGCGGTCGTCGCGTTTGTCGAAGCGGCGGTCGTCCTGGCGCGGCTGCCAGGCTGGTTTGTCGCCGTCGCGATGGAAGCGTTTCTGCTGGCCCTCGCCGCGGTCGTCGCGCTTGTCGAAGCGGCGGTCGTCCTGGCGCGGCTGCCAGGCCGGCTTGTCGCCGTCGCGGTGGAAGCGTTTTTGCTGGCCTTCGCCTTGCGGACGCTTGTCGAATTGGCGCGGTTCCTGGCCGGCTTTCCAGTCAGGCTTGCCCGGACCGGGGCGTTGACCGGAGTAGGGTGCGCGCGGCTTGCCATCCTGCGGTTGCCGATCCGGGGCGTTCGGGTTTCCGCCTGCCGGCGAGTTGGCCGCGCGTTCGCGGCTGGTTTGATCGCGGCGCTGGCTGGCGCGTTGGCGGGAGCGGAAACTGGACATGAAACGACCTCGAATGGGCAAGCTAAAATAAGTAATCCTTTAATTTTAACGTATTTGGCCGCCGCCTGCTTGGTGACGCTGCGGCTTTCCGCTACCATAACCGGTTCGGTTCGATATTGGATTGCGATGTTGCACAGCAGTTTCGCCTCCCGGCTGGTGGCCTGGCAACGGCGGCACGGCCGCCACGACCTGCCCTGGCAGGTGAAGGACCCATACCGGGTATGGCTGTCGGAGATCATGCTGCAGCAGACTCAAGTGAAGAGCGTGCTCGATTATTATCCGCGCTTCTTGGCCCGTTTCCCGGACGTGGCGGCATTGGCCGCCGCGCCGGCGGATGATGTGCTGGCGCAGTGGAGCGGCCTGGGCTACTACAGCCGCGCGCGCAATCTGCACAAGGCGGCGCGGATGGTGATGGACGAGTTCGGCGGCGCGTTTCCGGCCGAGCGCGAGCAGTTGGAGCGCTTGCCGGGCGTTGGACGATCCACCGCCGCCGCGGTTTCGGCTTTCGCCTTCGGCCGCCGCGAAACCATCCTGGATGGCAATGTCAAACGAGTGCTGGCGCGCTGCTTCGGCATCGACGGTTTTCCCGGCGACAAGGCGATCGAGAAGAGGATGTGGACGCTGGCCGAGCAGATCCTGCCGGCCGACGCCGGCGACATCGGCCCCTATGTGCAGGGTTTGATGGACCTGGGCGCGACGGTGTGCAGCCGAGGCAAGCCGGCCTGTACTGTCTGTCCGATGGTGGATGGCTGCGTGGCGGCGCGCGAGGGCCGCACCGGCGAGCTGCCGACGCCGCGGCCGAAAAAGACGGTGCCGACGCGCCACACGGCGATGCTGTTGGCGCGGCACGAAAACAAGGTATGGCTTGAGCGCCGGCCGCCGACCGGCATCTGGGGCGGATTGTTGTCGCTGCCGGAGTTCGGCACCACGCTCGAGATGGAAGACTGGCTGATCGGCAGGGGCGATGGCGACATGCTGCCCGCCTGGCCGGAGCTGGAACATGTATTCACCCATTTTCGCCTGATCATCACGCCGCAGCCGGTCCGGATCGACCGCCTGGCCGCGGCGGGAGTCGCCGAGGCCGACGGCCAGTGGCTGGACATCGATCAGGCGGTGGACGCCGGCGTGCCGGCGCCGGTGCGCCGCCTGCTGCTGAGGCTGGCGGCGAACGATTGAAGGGGGCAGGCCTGTCCTGCCCGCGTGGCCCATCCGTTGGCCGGGATCGCCCGGACGCGGTTTAAAGACGGCTCGTCCGTCCAGATAGACAGATATGGTTTCCGTAGTCCGCACCGTTGCCGATACCCTGGCCGACGCCGCCGACCCGGCGCGCTGGCTGGAGCGCATGTCCGCCGTCTTTCCCCATGAGGAAGGCGAGCTGCTGGCGCGCGCCTTTCATGCCGCGCGCGAGCTGTACGCCGGCAAGACCGTTCCCTCCACCGGGGAAGACCTGTTCACCCACGCAGTGGCCGCCGCCGCGGTCGTCGCCGATCTGAATCTGCTGCCCGACGCCATCGTCGCCACGCTGCTGTTCTCGGCACCGGACTATCAGCCGGAATGGCAGGCCTGGCTGACCGAGGCCTTCAACCCGACCGTGGCGATGCTGGTGGACGGCGTTGGCGGCGTGCGCCGCATCACCGAGTTCGCCCGCATCGACAGGATGGCCACGCCGGAAGACTGCGCGCGCCAGGCCGAGACCATGCGCAAGATGCTGCTGGCGATGGTGGCGGACATCCGCGTGGTGCTGATCAAGCTGGCCTGGCGCACCCAGACCATGCACTACCTGGCCAACGTGCAGGATGAGACGACGCGCCGCCGCATCGCCGGCGAGACGCTGGAGCTGTTCGCGCCGCTGGCCAACCGTCTGGGCGTGTGGCAGATCAAGTGGGAGCTGGAGGACCTGGGCCTCAGGCACACCGAGCCGGACACCTACAAGAAAATCGCCAAGCTGCTGGACGAGCGCCGGCTGGAGCGGATCGACTATATCGAGCGGGTGCTGGACATCCTGCGCGAAGAGTTGAAGAAAGCCGGCGTCAGGGCCGAGGTGGCCGGCCGGCCCAAGCACATCTATTCCATCTGGAAGAAGATGAAGAAGAAAAAGCTCGATTTCACCGAGCTTTACGACATCCGCGCCGTGCGCATCCTGGTGGACAAGCTGCCGGACTGCTACACCGCGCTGGGCATCATCCACGGCATGTGGCAGCCGATCCGCGGCGAGTTCGACGACTACATCTCCCATCCCAAGGCCAACAACTACCGCAGCCTGCATACCGCGGTGGTGGGGCCGGAGGACAAGGCGCTGGAGGTGCAGATCCGCACCTTCGAGATGCACGAGCACGCCGAATTCGGCGTCGCCGCGCACTGGCGCTATAAGGAAGGCAGCAAGGGCGACGCGGCTTACGAGGAAAAGATTTCCTGGCTGCGCCAGCTGTTGGATTGGCGCGAGGAAATGTCCGACCGCGAAGGCCTGGCCGAAGCGTTCAAGACCGAACTGTTCGCCGACACCATCTACGTGCTGACGCCGCAGGGCAAGGTATTGGCGCTGCCGCAGGGCGCGACGCCGATCGACTTCGCCTACGCCATCCATTCCGGCCTCGGCAACCGCTGCCGCGGCGCCAAGGTGGAGGGGCAGATCGTGCCGTTGTCAACGCCGCTGCAGAACGGCCAGCGGGTGGAAGTGCTGGTGGCCAAGGAAGGCGGCCCGTCGGTCAACTGGCTGCACGACGGCTGGGTGAAGAGCCACCGGGCCATTTCCAAGATCCGCCAGTACATCAGGCTGCAGAACGCCGACACCGTGCGCGAGACCGGCAAGGCGCTGTTCGAGCGCGAGCTGGCGCGGCGGCCGCACATCCATCCTAATTTGCAGCAACTGGCGGAGAAGCTGGGCTACGACAAGCTGGATGAAGTTTACGGCGCGCTGGGCCACGGCGAGCTGACCATACGCGCGGTCAGCAACGCCATCACCAGCTTCGCGCCGCCGCCGGCGGTGGAGGTGCAGCCGGAAAGCCTGATCCGCGCCAGCAAGGGCGGCCATGACGCCGGCGGCGTGCTGATCGAGGGCGTGGACAATCTGATGACGGTGCTGGCCAAGTGCTGCAAGCCGGCTCCGCCGGACCAGGTGATGGGCTTCGTCACCAAGGGCCGCGGCATCTCCATCCACCGCAGCAGCTGCCTGACCCTGAAAAAGCTGTCGCAGGAAGTGCCGGAGCGGCTGATCGCCGCCGAGTGGGGCGAGCAGAAAAACAGCGTGTTCCCGATCGACATCGAGGTGATGTCGCAGGATCGGCCTGGCCTGCTGCGCGACATCTCCGATGTGCTGTCGCGCGAGAAGCTGAACCTGATAGGCGTCAACACGCTGGCGCGCGAGCAGAAGAGCCGCTTGCGGCTGACGGTGGAAGTGCGCCAGGTTCAGGACATCAGCCGCGTCTTGTCGCGCTTGATGGAGCTGTCCGGCGTGCAGGAAGCGCGCCGGGTCTGACGAACTGGAAAGCCGGCTGAAATGTCCGCGGGGCGGGCATTTTGGCCGGTTCCGTTTTTGCGGGGGCGGCTAGGAGGGGCCGGCCGGTTTGCGTTTAAGCAAGTCGCCGCGATTCGCGATTTGCTTTCATGTGAAGAAATTTTCATAATCACAGGCACTGCCATGGGCAAACCGATGTCATGCGGTTTGCGCCCCTTGGACGCATACGAGAGAGATAGACATGTCTGCACTGATTGAAGCCGCGCGCCGCGCGCTGTCCCTGATGGACCTGACCACCCTCAACGACGACGATACCGACGAGAAGGTGGCCGCGTTGTGCCGCAAGGCCAAGAGCCAGGACGGCATCGTCGCTGCGGTCTGCGTGTTCCCGCGCTTCGTGCCCATCGCCAAGAAGACGCTGCGCGAAGCCGGCTGCCCGGAGGTGCAGGTGGCCACCGTCACCAACTTCCCGCATGGCAATGACGACATCTCCATCGCGGTGGCCGAGACCCGCGCTGCCATCGCCTACGGCGCCGACGAAGTGGACGTGGTGTTCCCGTACCGCGCGCTGATGGCCGGCAACCGCGACATCGGCTTCGAACTGGTCAAGGCTTGCAAGGAAGCCTGCGGCGGCAAGCTGCTGAAGGTGATCATCGAGAGCGGCGAGCTGAAAGACCCGGCGTTGATCCGCGAAGCCAGCGAGATCTCCATCCGCGCCGGCGCGGATTTCATCAAGACCTCCACCGGCAAGGTGCCGGTCAACGCCACGCTGGAAGCGGCGGAGGCGATGCTGAGCGTGATCAAGGAGCAAGGCGGCCAGTGCGGCTTCAAGGCGGCCGGCGGCGTGAAGAGCGCCACCGAGGCAGCCGAGTACCTGGCTTTGGCCGCGCGCCTGTTGGGCGAGGACTGGGTGAGCGCCCGCCATTTCCGCTTTGGCGCGTCCAGCCTGCTGGCCAATCTGCAGATCGAGATCGCCGGCGGCGTCGCCAAGCCGACCAGCGGCTATTGATCGGATATCAGGAATTCGCGGGGGTACCGCACTCTGGCCGGGCGATTTCCCGGCCGCACCGCCCATCGCCGTTTCATTCTGCAGCGCGATGGGTATCAGGCAGGAGAATGCCATGTTTTTGCCGCAGGAAATCATTCGCAAGAAACGCGACAACGTGACGCTGTCGCAACAGGACATTCAGCAATTCGTCGCCGGCATCACCGACAACAGCGTGGCCGACAGCCAGATCGCCGCCTTGGCGATGGCCATCTACTTCAATGGCATGGAGCTGGAAGAGAACGTGCATCTGGCATTGGCCATGCGCGACTCCGGCCGCCGCATGCACTGGAAAGACCTGAACCTGCCGGGCCCCATCGTGGACAAGCACTCCACCGGCGGCGTCGGCGACGTGGTGTCGCTGATGCTCGGGCCGATGGTCGCCGCCTGCGGCGGCTTCGTGCCGATGATTTCCGGCCGCGGCCTGGGCCATACCGGCGGCACGCTGGACAAGCTGTCCGCGGTGCCCGGCTATAACCCGTTCCCGGACCCGGAGCTGTTCCGCAAGGTGGTGAAGGAAGTCGGCGTGGCCATCATCGGCCAGACGTCGGACCTCGCCCCGGCCGACCGCCGCTTCTACGCCACCCGCGATGTCACCGCCACGGTGGAGTCGATCGCGCTGATCACCGCCTCCATCCTGTCCAAGAAGCTGGCGGCGGGCCTGGACGTGCTGGTGATGGACGTGAAGGCCGGCAGCGGCGCCTTCATGCCGACCATGCAGAAGTCCATCGAACTGGCCGAACGCATCGTCAAGGTGGGCAACGGCGCCGGCGTGGCCACCACCGCGCTGATCACCGAAATGAGCCAGCCGCTGGCGTCCACCGCCGGCAACAGCATCGAAACCCGCGAGGCGGTGCGTTACCTGAAGGGCGACGAGCGCAACCCGCGCCTGCACGAAGTGACCATGGCGCTGTGCGCGCAAATGCTGATCGGCGGCAAGCTGGCCAGCGACGAGGCAGATGCCCGCGCCAAGCTGCAAGCGGGCCTGGACTCCGGCCGCGCCGCCGAGATCTTCGGCCGCATGGTGACCGCGCTGGGCGGTCCGGCCGACTTCATGGAGAACTACGACCGCCACTTGGCGCCGGCGCCCATCGTGCGCCCGGTTTACGCCGACCGCGCCGGCTACATCGGCGCGATGGACACCCGCGGCATCGGCATGGCGGTATGCGCGCTGGGCGGCGGACGCCGCCTGGCTACCGACGTGCTGGACTTCCGCGTGGGACTGTCGCGGTTTGTGGAACTGGGACAGAATATCGGCAAAGACACCCCGCTGATGATGGTCCACGCCGCCGACGAGGCGAGCTTCGAAGACGCGGCGCGTCGGGTCAAGGCCGCCATCCGCATCGACGAGGCGGCGCCCGCCGCGCTGCCGCAGGTTTACCAGATCATCCGCGGCGAATAAGGCCGGGGAGGCAATATGAAACGCGCAATCATCATCATACTGGACTCGCTGGGCATCGGCGCGGCAGCCGACGCGCCGAAGTTCGGCGACGCCGGCAGCAACACGCTGGGCCACATCGCGATGGAGGCGGCCGCCGGCCGCGCTGACATCAGCCGCAGCGGTCCGCTCAAGCTGCCCAATCTGTCCAGGATGGGCCTGGCCCACGCTTGTCAGCTGTCGTCCGGCTACTTCCCGGAAGGGATGGACCCGGCCGCGCCGCTGGCGGCCTACGGCTACGCCCGCGAAATCTCCAGCGGCAAGGACACGCCGTCCGGCCACTGGGAGATCGCCGGGGTGCCGGTGCTGTTCGACTGGGGCTATTTCAGCGAGCATGACCACAGCTTCCCGCAGGAACTGCTGGACGCCATCGTCGAGAAGGCGGGCTTGCCCGGCTATCTGGGCAATTGCCACGCTTCCGGCACCGAGATCCTGGACCGTCTGGGCGAGGAGCACATGCAGACCGGCAAGCCGATCTTCTACACCTCGGCCGATTCGGTATTCCAGATCGCTTGCCACGAAGAGACCTACGGCCTGGACAAGCTTTACGAGCTGTGCAAGATCACCCGCGAGCTGCTGGAGCCGTACAATATCGGCCGCGTGATCGCGCGGCCCTTCGTCGGCGAAGGCAAGGGCAAGTTCGCCCGCACCGGCAACCGCAAGGACCTGGCGGTGGAGCCGCCGGCGGCCACGGTGCTGAAGAAGCTGGCCGACGCCGGCGGCGACGTGGTGTCGATCGGCAAGATCGCCGACATCTACGCCCACGTCGGCATTACCCACAAGCACAAGGCCACCGGCTTTGACCAGTTGTGGGACGCCACGCTGACCGCCATGCGCCAGCATCAGGACAAGCCCGCCATCATCATGGCCAACTTCGTCGATTTCGACTCCAGCTACGGCCACCGCCGTAATACCGCCGGCTACGCCGCGGCGCTGGAAGAATTCGACGCTCGTTTGCCGGAAGTGATGAACGCCTTGGGCGACGACGACATTTTGATCCTATCCGCGGATCATGGCTGCGATCCGACCTGGCCGGGCACCGACCATACCCGCGAGCATATCCCGGTGCTGTGCTACGGCAAGAAGGTCAAGGCAGGGCCGATAGGCGAGCGCGCCACTTTCGCCGACATCGGACAGAGCGTGGCCAGCCATCTGGGCCTGCCCAAGATGGACTACGGCACGTCCTTCCTGGGCTGACGTCGTTTAGCCGGGCCGCATGCGGCCCGGCGCCGCATTTCCCGTCCGCCGATGCCGGACGGCCCAAACATCTAAAAAGAGGAGACCTTCAATGGCTACCCCGCATATCAACGCCAAAGACGGCGCCTTCGCCGAAACCGTACTGATGCCGGGCGACCCGCTGCGCGCCCAGCTGATCGCCGAAACCTTCCTGGAAGGCGCCGAGCGGGTCACCAACGTGCGCAATGTGTTCGGCTACACCGGCACCTACAAGGGCAAGCGTCTGTCGGTGATGGCGCACGGCATGGGCATTCCGTCGGCCAGCATCTACACCACCGAGCTGATCAAGGACTACGGCGTCAAGAACATCATCCGCATCGGCTCCTGCGGCGCGGTGACGCCGGACATCAAGCTGCGCGAGCTGTTCATCGCCATGGGCGCGTCCACCGACAGCAAGGTGAACCGCATGCGCTTCAACGATCACGACTACGCCGCCATCGCCGACTACACCTTGTTGCGCACCCTGGTGGACACCGCCGCCGAGCAGGGCAAGAAGGTGACGGTGGGCAACGTATTCTCCGCCGACCTGTTCTACGGCGTGCAGCCCAACATGCTGGACGTGCTCTCCAGGATGCAGGTGAACGTGATCGAGATGGAGCTGGCTGGCATCTACGCCGTGGCTGCCCAGTACGGCGCGCGCGCGGCCGGCATTCTGACCGTGTCCGACATCATCCCGACTGGCGAGGCCACCAGCGCCGAGGAGCGCCAGACGTCCTTCCGCGACATGATGGAAGTGGCGCTGGACGCCGCGATCAAGCTGTAAATCACTGAAAGCCTTTGAAAAACGGACGCCGGCAGGCGTCCGTTTTCGCTTGCAGGGTTGGGGTGTCTCATCTGCGCACATCGCTTATCGTGCACTGCACAAAAAGTGCTTGCCTAATCCCGATGGGATACCGATAATCGGTATTGCATCAGGGCGTTACGCACTGTGGCGTTCCTGGTGTTGTCTCCTCCATCCTCCTTCTTAGGTGGAACTTGGCGCAACACGCATCAGCGTTGCGCTTTTTTTTTGGCCCGTTTTCGGGTCGATTTCCGCCGTTTGCCGCCGTATGGAAATCTGTTGCCGCACAAGGGTTTGACAGCAGGGCGGCCACTGCACTAGAATCCGTAACTTTCAAGAATTACGATGGAAGAGTTCCATGAAGACCTTTTCTGCCAAGCCGCATGAGGTAAAGCGCGAATGGTACGTGGTCGACGCCGCCGATAAGGTGCTGGGTCGCCTGGCTGCCGAAATCGCCCGCCGCCTGCGTGGCAAACACAAGCCGGAATTCACTCCGCACGTCGATACCGGCGATTTCATCGTCGTGGTGAACGTCGAGAAGCTGCGCGTGACCGGTACCAAGGCTCAAGACAAGAAGTACTACCGTCACTCCGGTTACCCGGGCGGTATCTACGAGCGCACTTTCACCGAGCTGCAAAACCAGTTCCCGGAACGCGTTCTGGAAAAGGCCGTGAAAGGCATGCTGCCTAAGGGTCCGCTGGGCTACGCCATGATCAAGAAGCTCAAGGTGTACTCCGGTGCCGAGCACCCGCATGCCGCCCAACAGCCCAAAGTGCTGGAAATCTGATTTTAAGGCTTAACAATGAACGGTAAATACTACTACGGCACTGGCCGTCGCAAGAGCTCCGTGGCTCGCGTGTTCATGCAAAAGGGTTCCGGCCAAATCATCGTTAACGGCAAGCCGGTTGACGAGTATTTCGCCCGCGAAACCGGTCGCATGGTTATCCGCCAGCCGCTGGTTCTGACCGAGAACGTCGAATCCTTCGACATCAAGGTAAACGTGGTTGGCGGTGGCGAAACCGGCCAAGCCGGCGCGATCCGCCACGGCATCACCCGCGCTCTGATCGACTTCGACGCAGCCCTGAAGGCCGCGCTGTCCGCCGCTGGTTACGTAACCCGCGACGCTCGCGAAGTTGAGCGTAAAAAGGTCGGTCTGCGCAAAGCACGCCGCGCCAAGCAGTTCTCCAAGCGTTAATCGCAAGGATTCTGCAAAGAAAGAACCGCCTGGCTTGCCTGGCGGTTTTTTCTATTTGTATGCTTGCCGCTACAGCGCGGCCTGTCTAAAATGTCGCCTTTGCGACATTTTTTTACATAAAGGCTGGCCATGATCAAGGTTGGGATCGTCGGAGGCACCGGGTACACCGGCGTCGAGCTATTGCGTTTGTTGGCCAGGCACCCTGACGCCAGCGTGGCGGCGGTGACTTCGCGCAAGGACGCGGGCATTCGCGTCGATGAAATGTTTCCCAGCCTGCGCGGTCGCATTGATCTGGCCTTCACCACGCCGGACGAAGCCAGGCTGCTGGATTGCGACGTGGTGTTCTTCGCTACGCCCAATGGCATCGCGATGCAGGAGGCAGCGGCGCTGCTGGACGCTGGGGTGCGGGTGGTGGATCTGGCCGCCGACTTCCGCATCAAGGACGTGTTCGAGTGGGAGAAGTGGTATGGCGTCAAGCATGCCGCGCCGCATTTGGTGGCTGATGCCGTCTACGGCCTGCCGGAAGCGAACCGGGAGGCGATCCGCAGCGCCCGGCTGGTGGCGAATCCGGGCTGCTATCCGACTGCGGTGCAGCTGGGTTTTCTGCCGCTGATCGAGGCGGGCGCGATTGATGCGTCCAGCCTGATCGCCGATTGCAAATCGGGCGTGTCCGGCGCGGGCCGCAAGGGCGAGATCGGCGCGCTGCTCGCCGAGGCCGGCGACTCGTTCAAGGCCTATGGCGTGTCGGGCCACCGCCATTTGCCTGAAATCCGCCAGGGACTGGCCAGGGCGAATGGCAAACCGGTGGGGTTGACCTTCGTGCCGCATCTGACGCCGATGATACGCGGCATCCACGCGACGTTGTACGCGAGGTTGACCAAGGATGTCGACCTGCAGCGCCTGTTCGAGCAGCGCTACGCCGGCGAAGCCTTCGTCGATGTCTTGCCTGCCGGCAGTCATCCGGAAACGCGTTCGGTGCGCGGCGCCAATCTGTGCCGCATCGCGGCGCACCGGCCGCAGGGGGGCGACACTGTGGTGGTGTTGTCGGTGATCGACAATCTGGTCAAGGGCGCTGCCGGCCAGGCGGTGCAGAACATGAACCTGATGTTCGGCCTGCAGGAGGGCGCGGGTCTGGACGTGGTGCCGTTGCTGCCTTGAGCGGGCGGGACTTGAACGCTCGCCATTCGCCCCGATATCCGACTAAAATAGTGGGTGAATGGCCGCGACCGGCCCGATTGAATTGCGAGGTTACACATGACAGAAGCTGCTACCGAAATGCCGAGCCCGATCAACTTCACCGACAGCGCCTGCGCCAAGGTGCAGGATCTGATCGCTGAAGAGGGCAATCCCGATCTGAAACTGCGCGTGTTCGTCACCGGCGGCGGCTGTTCCGGCTTCCAGTACGGCTTCACGTTCGACGAGATCGCCAATGAGGACGATACGGCGATCGAGCGCCAGGGGGTGACCTTTCTGGTCGATCCGATGAGCTACCAGTACCTGGTCGGCGCCGAGATCGATTATCAGGAAAGCCTGGAAGGCTCGCAGTTCGTGATCCGCAACCCGAACGCCACCACCACTTGCGGTTGTGGTTCTTCGTTCTCGGTGTGATACTGAACGCAGGTAAGAACCAGGCCCGGGCCCTTGCCCCGGGCCTTTTTGCTGTGGAATCCAGGACATGAACAAGCTGCCGCCGGTGGTATTGCCCAAGATCGAATTCAATCGCGAATTCTCTTTTACGGACGCCGATTTCGAGCGCATCCGCAAGTTGATCTACAAGGAGGCGGGTATCTCGCTGAACCCGTCGAAGAAGGATATGGTGTACGGCCGGCTGGTGCGCCGCATCCGCGAGCTGAAGCTGCCGGGATTCGCCGCCTACGTCGATTTCCTGGAGTCGATCGGCGGCAAGCGCGAGTTCGAGCAGTTCGTCAATGCGCTGACCACCAATCTGACCTTCTTCTTCCGGGAAGAGCATCACTTTCCGATTCTGGCCGAGCATCTGAAGAAGAAGGCCGCGGCCGGCGGAGAGCTGTCGATCTGGTGCGCTGCGGCCTCTACCGGCGAGGAGCCGTACTCGCTGGCGATCACCGCGCTGGAAGCGTTTCCAGGAGCCTCCCGGCCCAATGTCACGGTGTTGGCCACCGACCTCGATACCAGCGTGCTGGAGACGGGGCGCAAGGGGATTTATCCTGCCGACAAGATCGCGCGCCTGCCGCCGGGGCACGCGGTCAAGTATTTCGACAAGCAGCCGGACGGCAGCTATCAGGCCAAGCAGGCGTTGCGCAATATGATCACTTTCCAGCGGCTGAATCTGGTGGAGGGAAACTGGAGCGTGCGCAAGCAGTTCGACGCCATCTTCTGTCGCAACGTGATGATCTATTTTGACCGCGATACCCAGTTCGGCGTGCTCAAGCGCTTCGCGCCGCTGCTGAAGCCGGACGGCTTGCTGTTTGTCGGCCATTCGGAGAATTTCTACTTCGCGTCCGATTATTTCCATTTGCGCGGCAAGACCGTCTACGAACACGCGAAAAAATAGGCATTTGTCCGACAAAACAGTCGCGGCCCGCCGCGATTGCCATTACCATTCGTCTCTTACGGGCAAGCCAGTCGTGCCCGTTATCTTTAGCATGGAGGCGGTATGCGAGTGGCGGTTCTCGGGGCTGGCGTGGTGGGCGTGTCCTCCGCCTGGTTCCTGGCCAGGATGGGGCATGAGGTGGTGGTGCTGGAGCGCGCTTGCGGCGCGGCGCGGGAAACCAGCTTCGCCAATGGCGGCCAGCTGTCGGTCAGTCAGTCCGAGCCTTGGGCCCATCCGGGCGCGCCATGGCAGATCTTGCGCTGGCTGTGGCGCGACGACTCCCCGCTGCTGTTCCGCCCCCGGCTAGATCCGGCGCAGTGGCGCTGGCTGGCGGGCTTCCTGGCGGAGTGCCTGCCGGGCCAGCAACTGCGAAATACCCGGCAGATGGTGGCGCTGGGGCTGTACAGCCGCGATGCGATGCGCCAGCTGCGCGAGGAGACCGGCATCACCTACCGCCGCTTGTCGCGCGGGATTCTGAGTTTGCATTACGACGCTTGCCAGTTGCGCCACGCGCGCCGCTCCGCCTCTCGGCTGCAGGCGCTGGGTGTGGACAAGCGAGTGCTCAGTCCGATGCAGGCGCTGGCGCTGGAGCCGGCGCTGGAGCCGGCCTTGCCCATGCTCAGCGGCGCCAGCTGGTGTCCTGACGACGAGTCGGGAGACGTCCACCTTTTCACCCGCGGCTTGGCTGAGTCCGCCGCAGGCCTGGGGGTGGAGTTCCGCTACAATACGCGGATCAACGCGCTGGAGATGGCGAACGGAGAGCTGAGCGGGGTGTCGGTGACCCGGCCGGACGGCGCTTACGACAGAGTCGTCGCCGACGCCTACGTGCTGGCGCTGGGCAGCCACTCGCCGCTGTTGGCCGCGCCGTTGGGCTTGCGGCTGCCGATCTATCCGGCCAAGGGGTACTCCGCGACGGTGCCGGTAAGGAGTCTGATCGCCGCGCCCATGGTAAGCCTGACCGACGAGGCGAGCAAACTGGTGTTCAGCCGGCTCGGCGACGAGTTGCGCATTGCCGGCACCGCCGAGTTGTCCGGTTATTCGTCCAGCCTGGATCCGATTCGTTGCGAGGCTTTGCTGTCGCGGGCAAGGGCGCTGTTTCCCGCCGCCGGAGATTGGGAGCGCGCGCGCTTCTGGAGCGGCTTGCGGCCGGCTACGCCGGGCAATGTGCCGCTGATAGGCAAGAGCCGCATCGGACGCCTGTTCCTGAACACCGGCCACGGCACGCTGGGCTGGACCGAGGGCGCGGGGTCGGGCAGGGCGCTGGCGGAAATCGTCAGCGGCCGCCAGCCCAAGCTGGCGTTCGCGTTTTGCGGCTTGTGAGGCCGCGTCATTCATTCTTGAAAGTCAGAGCCGGCCCGCAGCGCGCCGGCGGATGGAGCATGAGTTGAACGAAGTGCAGGAAATGACGCCGTACCAGTTGCTGGGCGGCGAAGGGGTGGTCCGTTGGTTGGCTGACCGGTTTTACGACATCATGGACAGCGAGCCTGAAGTGAAGCCGCTGCGCGACATGCATCCGGCGGACCTGGCCGGTTCAAGCCAGAAGCTGTTCATGTTTCTGTCTGGATGGCTGGGCGGGCCTTCGCTGTATATGGAAGCCTTCGGCCATCCCAGGTTGCGGATGCGCCACATGCCTTTCGCCGTCGACGAAGCCGCGCGCGACCAGTGGATGTTCTGCATGCGCAAGGCGGTGGGGGAACTGGTGGCGGAGGACTGGCTGAAGGACAAGCTGCTGGAGGCGTTTTATAACACCGCGGACTTCATGCGCAACCGCTGACGGCGGCGCTTGCTTGTCTCGCTTTCAAGTGATTCTTGAAGTTGGTCCCGCTTTGTCCATGATTAAAGTATCCACTCGTGGAGCCAGGTCATGGGCCGCCGACTGTTGCTGCTGCTCGCCATCGGACTGGGAGGAAAGGCGGCCTTTGCCGGTTGCCTGCCCCAGGCGATGATGTGCGCGTCGCCGCGCGATCAGGAGGTCAAGCGGCCGGATCTATACGAGGAGCAGGTCGTGCAAATCGGGCCATTGCGGCTGGAGCGTGATCCCGGCAGCCAGGTGCTCAAGTTGAATCCGGTGGTGGATTTGGGCAAACGCACTCATCTGTCTGTGCGCATCCATCGCAAGGATGTCGGCCTGAGACTGAAATTCAACACTGACTGACGCCGGGGCTCAGTTGGGCCGGTGGCCTCGCTCTATCTGAACGCCGACGCGTTTTACGCCAGGCAATATCCCCAGTTTGGTGACCGCCACTTTCACCCAGGGCGCGCCGAACTCTTCCCGCACCATTTTGGCGATATGCTCCGCCAGCGCTTCGATCAGCAGGAAATGCTGTTCGGCCAGCGATTGGCGCAGCCGTTCCACCACCACGCCGTAATGAATGGTGTCGCCGATGTCGTCGCTATGGCAGGGCGTGTCGCTGGGAATGCCGATTTCCAGATCGATTTCTATGGTCTGGGCGGCTTTGCGCTCCCAGTCGTACACGCCGATCACGGTGTCGGCGCGCACTTCGCGCAGGAATATGATGTCCATCTGTCAGTCAGGTGGTTGGGCTTTGGCGCCTGATACCGTAAAATCCGAAGCTCTCTATTCTAATGCAACGGATAACGCTCCACCATGACCACGACTGCATTTGCCTTTGTCCTGGCGGCCTATTTGATCGGATCGCTGTCTTTCGCCGTGATCGTCAGCAAGGCGATGGGCATGGATGACCCGCGCAACTACGGCTCCGGCAATCCTGGCGCCACCAATGTGCTGCGCAGCGGCAAGAAGCTGGCCGCGGCGCTGACGCTGCTGGGCGACGGGGCCAAGGGCTGGGTGGCGGTGGCGCTCGCCAGTTGGCTTGGGCCGCGTTACGGCCTGGGCGAGCAGGGCATCGCGCTGTGCGCTCTGGCGGTGCTGTTCGGCCACATGTGGCCGGTATTCTTCGGCTTCAAGGGCGGCAAGGGCGTGGCCACCGCGGTGGGCATCCTGTTCGGCATCAATGCCTGGCTGGCGCTGGCGGCGCTGGCAACTTGGTTGTTCATGGCTTTCGTGGTGAAGATCTCTTCGCTGTCCGCCATCATCGCCTGCGTGCTGGTGCCGGTATACGCTTTCTTCATCCTGGGGCCGCAAAGCGTATTTTTCGGAACCTGCATCATCATCGCCATCGTGGTGGTCCATCGCCACAAGTCCAACCTGATCAAGCTGATGACCGGGCAGGAAGACAAGATAGGCGGCAAGGGCGACGCCGGCTGAAGCTGGTTAGCCCTGCGAAGCCAAAGCCGCCCACGCCGGGCGGCTTTTTTGTTGTGGAATGGCTTCTCAACCGTCCGACAGCACGCGGATGTGGGCGGCCACGCTGCGGCCCAGCGCCGACAGGTCGTAACCTCCCTCCAGCACCGACACCACTCGGCCGGCGCAGTATTGATCGGCTATCTGCAGCAGATGGCGGGTCACCCACTCGTAGTCCGATTCCGTCAGGCCCAGCGAACCCATGTCGTCTTCTCTGTGCGCGTCGAAGCCGGCGGAGATGAACAGCATCTGCGGCTGGAACGCGTGCAGCAGCGGCAACCAGACATTTTCCACCGTCTCGCGAAACTCCCGCCCTCCGCTGCCGGCCTTCAGCGGGACATTGTGCATGTTCGGCCCCATCGCCTCATCGCCGCAATAGGGGTAGAACGGGTGCTGGAAGATGGACACCATCAGCACCCGCGGGTCGTCGTGCAGGATTTCCTCGGTGCCGTTGCCGTGGTGGACGTCGAAATCCACCACCGCGACCCGTTCGAACTTGTAATGCGCCAGCGCGTGGGTGACGCCGACTGCTATGTTGTTGAAGAAGCAGAAGCCCATCGCCTTGTTGCTTTCGGCATGGTGGCCGGGGGGGCGCACCGCGCAGAAGGCATTGGGCGCCTTGTCCTCTGCCACCAGCTCCACCGCCTTCACCACCGCGCCGGCGGCGCGGCGCGCGGCCATCAGCGTGCCGGGCGACATCGCGGTGTCCGGGTCCATGCGGAAGGTGCCGACGCTGGGGGCGCAGGCCTCCAGATATTCGACGTAGCGCGGGGGATGCACCCGAGCCAATTGCTCGTAGCTGACTTCCGGGGCTTCGACCTCCTGCAGGCTGTCGAAGATTTGCGAGGCCATCAACTGGTCCCGGATGGCGGTCAGGCGCTCCGGGCATTCGGGGTGGCCCACCCCCATATTGTGTCGCAGGCAATCCGGATGGGTGACGTAGGCGGTCAGGCCGTTGCGCTGCAGGCGGTTTTTCAGCCAAGTGAACACGAATGCTCCTGCGTGCTTACAATGGGATGGCGAATATGTGATTTTGATAAATACTGCGCGCAAGCGGGGTCAAATGCAATCACTCTCCCTTGCCTATCGGCAATTGAATACCTTGATTCTGGGCAAACCGCAGGCCATCCGGCTGGCTCTGGCCTGCCTGATCGCGCGCGGCCACTTGTTGATCGACGATGTGCCCGGGGTCGGCAAGACCACGCTGGCCCACGGGCTGGCCGCATCATTGGGGCTGGATTACCGGCGGGTGCAATTCACCAGCGACCTGCTGCCGGCCGATATCCTGGGCGTCAGCATTTACCAGCGCGACAGCAGCCGTTTCGAGCTGCACAAGGGGCCGGTGTTCGCCCAGTTGCTGCTGGCCGATGAAATCAACCGCGCCTCGCCCAAGGTGCAGTCGGCTTTGCTGGAGGCGATGGAGGAAAGGCAGGCGTCGATCGACGGCCAGACCCATCCGCTGCCGGCGCCTTTCTTCGTGGTCGCCACTCAGAATCCGGGCGAGCAAATGGGCACCTTCCCCTTGCCGGAGTCGCAGTTGGACCGCTTTCTGATGCGCATCTCCCTGGGCTACCCGCCGCGCGAGGCGGAGCGCGCGTTGCTGATGGGGGAGGACCGGCGGGCCATGCTGGCGCGGTTGCGGCCGGTGATGGCGCCGGAGACGCTGCTGGCGCTGGCGGCGGCCGCGCGCGGCTGGGCGTTGCTGGCCGGCCGCGACTATCTGCTGCCGGAAGACGTCAAGGCGATTTTCCTGCCGGTGGCGGCGCATCGGCTGCAATCCGCCACCGGCGCGCCGGTGGAGCAGGAACTGGACAGATTGCTTTCCCATGTGGCCATTCCGTGAGCGGCTGCGGCGCTGGTGGTGGTCGAGGCTGCCGCTGGAGGATGTTTGCGAGCTGTCGCAGCGGCGCATCTATCTGCTGCCAACCCGCTTCGGCTTGCTGCTGATCGCGGCGGCGCTCGCGGTGTGGCTGGGCGCGCTCAATTACCAAGTCAGCCTGGCTTACGCGCTGGCATTCTGGATCGCCGGCCTGCTGCTGGTCGCGGTGCTGATGGCCTACCGCCAGCTGGCTGGCTTGCGGGTCAGCGCCGAGGGAGGCGCGGCGGTGTTCGCCGGAGAGGACGCGCGGTTTTTCCTGCGGCTGGAGAATCCATCGCCGGCGGGACGGCGGGTGGGGGTGTCGACAGCGGGGGGCGATCGTGTCGAGGGGGCGCTGGAAGCGGTCGGCGAGGCGCGTCTGGCGCTGGCATTGACCGCCGCGAGGCGGGGCTGGCTGCCGTTGCCGGCCTGCGTGCTGGAAAGCGACGCGCCGTTCGGCCTGGTGCGGGCCTGGGCGGTGTTGAAGTTGCGGGCCCGGGTGCTGGTCTACCCTGCGCCCTTGCCCGACACGGCTAGGGGACGCAGGGACGCGGAGCCTGGGCGAGGCGGCGGCGAGCGCGGGGGCGACGAGGACTTTTCCCATCTTGATCTTTATCGCATTGGCGACGCGCCGCGGCAGATCGCCTGGAAAGTGCTGGCCCGCCGCGACGCGCTGGCCAGCAAGCGCTTTTCCGCGGAGGCCGGCGAAGGGCTGCTGCGGCTGGGCTGGGATGATTATGACGGCGAGACCGGCGCGGAGCGCCGGCTATCGCGGCTGGTTTGGCGGGTGGAGCAGTGCGAGCGGCGGCGCCTGCGCTATCGCTTGTGCCTGCCCGACGGCGAAATCGGCCCGCAACCGCGGCAGCGGGAGCTGGCGCTGGGCGCGCTGGCCTTGTTCGGGAGCCGGAAGTGAACGAAATCGAGGCTCAGGGGTGGCCGGTGCTGCTGGCCTTGCTGTGGACGATGTCGCCGCTGGTTTGGCATTTGCCGCCGTGGCTGATGGCGGTTTGCGCGCTGGCTCTTTTGCTGCGTGGGGCATCGCGGCGCCTGCCGCCGCGCTGGCTATTGCTTCCGGCGCTGCCGCTGGCTGCGACAGGGCTGTGGCTGAGTCTGGGGACCCTGGTCGGGCGCGAGGGCGGCGTCGCGTTGTTGACCGCGCTGATCGCCTTCAAAGCCTTCGAAACCCGCTCGCTGCGCGACTGGCGGGTGCTGCTGGCCCTGGGTTTCTTCCTGGCGGCGATGCCGCTGTTGTTCGACCAGTCGCCGCTGATGGCGGTTTGGCTAGCGTTGTCGCTGCTGTCGCTGACTTGGGCCGCCGCTCGTCTGGCCGGCGAGCCGCCGCGCGGCAGTTGGCGGCAGGCGGGACTGGCGCTGGCGTTGTCGCTGCCGCTGATGCTGGCGCTGTTCGTGGCGATGCCGCGCCTGTCGCAGCCGCTGTGGAGCATGCCCAGCGAGTCCCGGCTGTCCGCCAGTGGCCTTGGCGACGAGATGGAGCCAGGCAGCATCAGCCGCCTGATTCTGAATCGGGCGCCGGCTTTTTCAGTCGTTTTCGATGGACAGCCGCCGAGGCAGGATCAGTTGTACTGGCGGGTGATGTTGTTGGACAGCTTCGATGGCCGGCGCTGGCAAGGGTTTGACGGGCAACGGGGCGAGCGCGCCGGGGAGGGAAAAGGCAGGGCGCTGCGCTACCAACTGACGCTCAATCCGGAAAGGGGGCGCGTGCCGGTGCTGGAGCGGGCGCTGCGGGCGGGAGATGGCAGCCATCTGGAGGATGGCGGCTTGCTGCGGCAGGATCGCCGCGGCGAGGAGCTGGCCCGTTACGCGCTGGAGAGCCGCTTGGCGGCGACTTTTCCGGCGGAGCTGACGCCGGAGCGGAAGGCATTCTACCTTCGCCTGCCGCCCGGAAACTCCAGGAGCCGGCAGTTAGCCTTGCGGCTGGCGGCAGGCGGCGCGCAGGACTTTCCGAGCGCGGCGCTCGACTTCCTGAGTCGGGGCGGTTTTCTCTATACCCTGGCGCCGCCGCGTCTGGATGGGCAGGCGATAGATGGTTTCCTGTTCGGCAGTCGGCAGGGTTTCTGCGAGCATTACGCGTCGGCTTTCGCTTTCCTGGCCCGGGCTGCGGGCATTCCTGCGCGGGTGGCGGTCGGCTACCTTGGCGGAGAGTACAATCCGGCGGGGCGATTCTGGCTGGTGCGTTCCTCCGACGCCCATGCTTGGACCGAGCTGTGGCTGGATGGCGAATGGCGGCGCGTGGATCCTACCGCCGCAGTCGCCCCGGGAAGGGTGGAGCGCGGAGCGGAGCAGGCGTTGCCTGCATTGAGGGCGGAAAGCGGCGTCGCAGCGACTTTGCCGCCGCAATGGCTTAGGCGGGCGCGGCAGCAGTGGCAGGCGGCCAGTTTCGTCTGGCAGCAGTGGGTGGTGGGCTATGACGCGGAACGGCAGCGCGGCCTGTTCCGGCGGCTGGGGCTGGGCGAGCGAGTGGACGGCGGCAGCGTGCTGCGCGCCTTCGCCGTCGGCCTGGCCTTGGCCATGGCGCCGCTGGCCTGGTGGTGGCGCCGGCGGGCAGCGGGCGAGCCCTTGCCCGCGGGATGGGCGTTGTTGCGGAGGCGCTTGGCGCGGCGAGGCATAGAGGTGTCCGCGGCGCAGGGGCCATTGGAGTTGCTGAGGGCGTCGCGGAGCTTGCCGCGGTCGGATTATCGCCGATTGAGGGCGTTGGTGGAGGAGTACGTGGCGCTGCGCTATCGGCGAAGCGGCGAGGATGAGGCTGGCGCCAAGCGCTGGCAGAGGCGGGCGCGGCGCTGGAAATGACAAAGCCCGGCGAGGCCGGGCCGATGGCGGGCGCTTTCGCGGCGTCAGAGCAGGAAATCGCGCGAAATGCCCTTGCGGCGCAGGATGCGGCGCAGTTGTTCCAGACCCTCGATCTGGATCTGGCGCACCCGCTCGCGGGTTAGGCTCAGGGAGGCTGCCAGCTCTTCCAGCGTACAGATTTCGTAGCCGTTGAGGCCGTAGCGCCGCTCGATTACCAGTCGCTGCTTCTCGTTCAACTGGCTCAGCCAGTCGTGGACGAAGGTTTCAAGCTGGCTGTTGTGCAGCTGCAGTTCCGGCTCCTCGTGCTGCTCGTCCGGGATGGACTCGCCGATGGACAGCATCGGATCGATGTCCAGCGGCGCGTCCAGCGAGGCCATGCGTTCGTTCAGGTTCAGCACCTTGCGCACGTCGTCCACCGGCTTGCCGACCAGATGGGCGATCTCCTCGACGCTGGGCTCGCGGCCGATCTGGCTTTCCAGATGGCGCGAGGCCCGCAGATACACGTTCAACTCCTTGATCACGTGAACCGGCAGCCGAATGGTGCGCGACTGGTTCATGATCGCCCGCTCGATGCTCTGGCGTATCCACCAGGTGGCATAGGTGGAGAAGCGGAAGCCGCGCTCCGGGTCGAACTTTTCCAGCGCGTGCATCAGGCCGATATTGCCCTCTTCGATCAGATCGAGCAGGGCCAGACCGCGGTTGATGTAGTGTTTGGCGATGTTCACCACCAGCCGAAGGTTGTGCTCGATCATCTTCTGGCGGGCTTCGAACTCGCCGGCCACCACCCGCCTGGCGAGAGCCAGTTCCTCCTGCGGCGTCAAGAGCGCGTTGTTGCCGATGTCGTTCAGATAAATCTGGGTGACGTCGGCGACCACGTCTTCGAAGACCGAGGTGCTGTCGTTGCTTTCCTCGGCTTCGGCCTCGGCGGAAGCTTCTTCGCCGTTGTCTTCGTCGAGAATGTCATCCTCGTCCAGGATGTCTATTTCGTTGCTCATCTCTCTACCCCCGTCGCTGTCTTGTCCCGGCGGGGGTGGCGGAGCATCCCCGGTCAGGACTTGTGTTCAAGGTACTGCATCGGGTCCACCGGCTTGCCGTAGCGGCGGATCTCGAAATGCAGTTTGACTTGGTCGGCATCGGAATTGCCCATCTCGGCAATCTTCTGCCCTTTCTTGACAGACTGTCCTTCCTTGACCAGCAACTGGCTGTTGTGCGCGTATGCGGACAGGAAGGTCTTGTTATGTTTGATGATGATCAGCTTGCCGTAGCCCCTCAATCCGGCGCCGCTGTACACCACTTTGCCGTCTCCGGCGGCGAGCACCGGCTGGCCCATGCGGCCATTGATCTCGATGCCCTTGTTGCTATCGGAAAAGCCCTTGGTCATCTTGCCCTCGGTGGGCCAGGACCAGGCTACGGCATCCTCCTCCTGCTTGGCGCTGGGGGCGCTGGCCTCCTTGGCGGGCGAGGGGGCCTGCGTCGCGGCGCTGGCTTCCGGCTTTTTGACCGGCGGCGCGATTGGTGCGGGAGAGGATGCCTGAGCGTTATTGTTGTTGGCCGCGCGCCCCTCGCTCTGGGCCGGCAGATTCTTCACCGCTTCGCTGCTGTACGGCAGCTTCAGCGCTTTCGGGTAAGCCTTCACCGCTCCGCCGCCGGTGTCGCCGGCCGTCGTCGCGGCCACTACCGGCGCGGCCGAGGCTTGCGGGGTGGCCGCGTTCGACGCGCCGCCGTTCGGTGGCGACAACCGCAGCACCTGGCCGACCTTGATGCTGTTGTCGGGCAGATTGTTCCAAGCGGCCACATCCTTGTATTTCAAGCCGTGGTTCAGCGAAATCCGGAACAGGTTGTCTCCGGGCTTCACCACGTAAGTGTTGCCGTTTTCCGGCGCCGCGTCACCGGCCACCGGCTGGACTTTCAGACTGCCCGGCTCCTGGTATGGCGTCGCCACCGAGGCATCGTGCTGTGCCGAAGGCGTTTCCGCCTTGGCCGGAGCCGCCGCCGGAAGCCTGGCTGCCTGGGCGCTTTCCACCGGCGCGGCCTGTTGCACCATGCTGCTGCAGCCGGCCAAACCGGCCAGCGCAGCGGCGACTAATATATGCGCATACCTGCAATGCATTTTTAGCATGTTTTTTTTGTTCAAATGTTGAATAAGAGTTTTGCTTGATTGTCTGACAGCTCAAGTGTTGCGTTTTTGCAGTTTTAACCGCGTCCGTTAAGCAAAGGGACGAACTTGACCGGGTCCAGCCGAGTCTTCTGCAAACCCTGGGCGGTTTTCTCCAGCAGCCACAAATGCTGCTCGTTCTCGCCCAGCGGCAACACCATGCGACCGCCGTCGGCCAGTTGGTCCACCAGCGGCGCGGGCACCGCGCGCGCGGCCGCGGTGATGATGATGCCGTCGAACGGCGCGGCCTCGGGCAGGCCGGCGTTGCCATCGCCATGGACCAACCGGGCGTGGACCAGCTTGGCGGCGCGCAGGTTGCGTCTTGCTTGGTCCAGAATCGCGCCCAGTCGTTCAATCGAGTACACCTCGGCGCCGGTTTTCAGCAGCACCGCGGTCTGGTAGCCGCAGCCGGTGCCCACTTCGAGAATCTTGCCGGGTTGCCGGCCCTGGATCAGCAGCTCCGTCATCCGCGCCACGGTCAGCGGCTGCGAGATGGTTTGGCCGTGGCCGATGGGCAGCGACACGTCGTCGTAAGCTCGGGTGGCCAGCGCCTGGTCGACGAACAGATGGCGCGGCACCTCGTGCATCGCGGACAGCACGCGTTCATCTCCTATGCCGTGCTGGCGCAACCGATCGCTCATGCGGCGGCGCGTGCGCTCGGACAACATGCCGTAGGCGTGTGCGTTCGGGGTCAGCGGTGCAGCCATGTGGAAATCCTGTCCAATTGCCCGTAGGCGGTCAGATCCAGCATCAGCGGCGTGACGGACACCTGCTTAGCCGCGACGCAGCCGAAGTCGGTGCCGGCGCCGGCATCCTGCACCGCGCCGACCGGTCCTACCCAGTATATCGTCTCGCCGCGGGGATTCTGAGATTTGATCACCGGTTGCGCGCAATGGCGGCGTCCCAATCTGGTCACCTGGAGGGGGCCCAGCTCGTCCGGCGGGACATCCGGCACGTTGACGTTGAGCAGCACCGGCTGCTGGAACGGATCGGCCTGGCAGCGCTCCACCAGTTGCTCAACCACCTTGCCGGCGCTGGCGAAATGCTTGCCGCTGTGGCCTGCCATCGAGACGGCGATGGAGGGGATGCCCAGCATGAAGCCCTCGGTGGCGGCGGCCACGGTGCCGGAATACAGCGTGTCGTCGCCCATATTGGGGCCGTGGTTGATGCCGGTGAAGATCATGTCCGGCTTGAAGTCGAGGAAACCGGTGACCGCGAGGTGGACGCAGTCGGTGGGCGTGCCGTTGACGTAGTGGAAGCCGTTGGCGGCCTTGCGCACCGTCAGCGGGCGGTCCAGCGTCAGCGAGTTGCTGGCGCCGCTGCGGTCGCGCTCGGGCGCGACCACCGCCACTTCGCCGTAGCGCCGCAGGGTTTGGGCCAGCATGGCCAGGCCCGGCGCGAAATAACCGTCGTCGTTGCTGAGCAGAAACTTCATACTGTCTTTCCGTGTGTATCGCCCGATTGTAGCGCCGCCAGCATGACGGAGGATAGCGCGCAGCGGGCGCGGGGACCGTAAAAAAACCCGCTGTGGGCGGGTTTTTCGGCCTGGGTCAGGCGTAGTAGCGTTTGCTGAACTCCAGCATGCGCTCAATGGGCACGCGCGCGGCGTCCATTTGCTCGGGCGTCAGGTAGTCGATGGCCAGGCCCTCGCCCTGTTGCGCGCGCTTCACCGCCTCGATGGTATTCATCTTCATGTAAGGACAGGAGTTGCACTGGCAGCCGGCGTAGATCGGCGCCTGGCGCAGGTCGAGGTCGGGGCGGGCCAAGCCCATGTTGTAGAGGATGCCGTCCTCGGTGGCGACGAAGATCACCGCCTTGGCGTCGCCCTGATAGGCCTTGACCCAGTTCAGCATGCCGGAGGTGGAGCCGACGTAGTCGGCCTTCTTCAGCACCGGCAGCGGGCTTTCCGGGTGGGCGATCAGGAATTTGGCGCCGGGCACCGCCTCGAAGGCTTCGGCCAGCGCCGCCTCGTTGAATTTGTCGTGGACTTCGCACACGGCGGACCACAAGGGCATGTCGTAGCCGTACAGGTCGTTGAGGTAGCCGCCCATATTGCGGTCGGGCGAGAAGATCACCTTCTTACCCTCGGCGTACAGGTGGGCGATGATGTCGTCGACGTTGCGGCTGGTGACGATCCAGTCGGAGACGGCTTTGTGCTCGGCGCTGGAGTTGATGTAGGACACGTGGACGTGGTCCGGGTAGCGCTTGCGCCACAGGGCCAGCTCGGCGACGTCGGTCTGGGTGACCAGCGAGCAAGTGGAGCCTGCGTCGGGCAGGATGACCGTGGCTTCCGGGTTGAGGATCTTCGCGGTCTCGGCCATGAAGCGCACGCCGGCGAACACGATGATGTCGGCCTGGGCTTCCTTGGCGTACAGCGACAGCTCCAGGCTGTCTCCCACCTTGTCGGCCATCTGCTGGATTTCCGGCTGGGTGTAATAATGAGCGAGGGTGACGACGCGTTTCGTCATGGTGTGTCGGCTCCTGCCTGGCCGGGTGCTAGCCCGGCCGGTTGCATGCTGCGGCGCAATAAACGTTTGTTGCGAAACTGTAAAGGTTAGCAATATTGTAAAGCCTGCGCCACTGGCTGGGTATGGCTATGGCTGATTTTTGCAGGCGGCCGTGGCTGAAACGCATCTGTAGTCAGTTTGTCGGAGGTCAAAATGACGCCCAGTTTCCATCTGCATGATGAAGTCGGCGTGGATCATGCCCATGACGATGATCACGATGCCAACCATCTCCATCTTCACCGCCATGGCGGTCCGGAGGGTGGGGACGGCAGGCGGCTGAGCAGCCGCGCGCTGGCCCAGGTGTTGGCGCTGACTTGCGGTTTCGCGCTGGTGGAGGCCGTGGGCGGCTGGTGGAGCGGCTCGCTGGCCTTGTTGTCCGACGCCGGCCACATGCTGATCGATTCGCTGTCTTTGCTGATGGCGCTGTGGGCCGCGCGCATCGGCAGCCGGCCGGCCACCGACCGGCTGTCTTTCGGCCATGGCCGGGCGGAGGTGTTGGGCGCGCTGTTGAACAGCGTGCTGCTGTTCGGCCTGTCCGCCTTCATCGTGTACGAGGCGGCGGCGCGGCTGCTGCTGCCGCATCCGGTGAACGGAGGCGGCGTGCTGCTGATCGCCGCGATCGGCCTGGTCGTCAACGTGGCGGCGGCCTGGGTGCTCAGCCGGGGCGCGCATTCGCTGAACAGCCGGGCGGCGCTGTGGCATGTGCTGGGCGATCTGTTCGGCTCGGTGGCGGCCATCGCGTCCGGCGCGGTGATCTGGCTCACTGGCTGGATGGCGGTGGATCCGCTGTTGTCCATCCTGGTATCCATGCTGCTGCTGGCCGCGGCTTGGAGGCTGGTGCGCCAGGCGGTGTGGGTGCTGATGGAGGCGGTGCCGCCGCATCTGGACTACAACCGCATAGGCGAAGCCTTGTCCGGCATCGCCGGCGTCAGCTCGGTGCATGACCTGCACGTGTGGACGATGTCGGCCGAGCGGGCGGCGCTGTCGGCGCATTTGCGGATCGCCGCGCCGCAGGACTGGCCGCGCATCCTGGCCGCCTGCCAGCTGATGCTGTCGCGCGAATTTTGCATAGATCACGTAACCTTGCAGGCGGAATGGCCGGCGTCCGCGCCCGCCGGCAAGCCGGTACCAATAGACATCATTTCCGAGGATAAGCATCCATGAGGCCGCATTACCTGACCCCGCTGTTCTCCCCGCGCACTGTGGCCGTGGTCGGCGCCAGCGACCGGCCGGGCTCGATCGGCCAGGCGGTGTTCGCCAATCTGCTGGCCAGTTCCTTCCAGGGCAAGCTGTTCCCTGTCAACCTCAATCACAAGGTGGTGGGCGGCATGCCGGCGGTGGCCTCGGTGCGGCAGATCGAGGAGCCGGTGGACCTTGCGGTGGTGGTGACGGCGATCCGCTCGCTGCCGGCCGTGATCAAGGATTGCGGCAAGAAGGGCGTCAAGGCGGTATTGCTGGCCAAGGAGTTTTCAGACAGCGAGCAACTGGAGCAGGAACTGATCAACGAAGCGCTGTCCATCGCCCGCCATTTCGGCATCCGCCTGCTGGGGCCCAACGTGTTGGGGTTGATGCGGCCGGTGGCTGGCTTCAACGCCAGCAATTACAGCGGCAAGGTGCGGCCGGGCAATCTGGCGCTGGTGTCGGAATCGTCGGCCTTGTGCGCGGCGATGCTGGACTGGGCGGATAGCAAGGAAATCGGTTTTTCCAGCGTGATCTCGCTGGGCGGCGCGCTGGATGTCAGCTTCGGCGAGATTCTCGATTACCTGGTGGCGGACAACGCCACCCAGGGCATCCTGTTGCATGTTCACCACATTCACGACGCGCGCCGCTTCATGTCGGCGCTTCGCGCCGCCGCCCGCACCAAACCGGTGGTGGTGATCAAGTCCGGCCGCTTCGAAAACGACGCCAGCGGCTTGACCCACGCCAGCAATCTGGTGGCCAGCGGCGACGCCTTCGACGCCGCGCTGGCGCGCGCCGGCGTGCTCAGGGTGTCCTCCATCGCCCAGCTGTTCACCGCCGCCAAGGTGCTGGCGGCCAACTATAGGGTGGGCGGCAAGCGGCTGGCCATCGTCACCAACGGCTTCGGCCCCGGCATGCTGGCGGCCGACAGCGCCATCGATTACGGCGTGGAGCTGGCTAAGCTGAGCGAGGGCACGATCAAGCTGCTGGACAGCGTGCTGCCGCGCAACTGGTCGCGCGGCAATCCGCTGGACATCATCGGCGACGCCAGTCCGATGCGTTTTCGCACCGCGGTCAAGGCCTGCGTCGACGACCGCAACGTCGACGGCGTGATGGTGATCTTCACGCCGCAGGCGGGCACCGACCACCTGACCACCGCGCAGCTGATGATAGGTTTGCAGCGGGAGACGTCCAAGCCGCTGTTCCTGTCCTGGCTGGGCGACGCCAAGGTATCGGAAAGCCGCGAATTGTTCTCCAAGGCCAAGTGCGCCCACTTCCGCGCGCCGGAGTACGGCATCGAGGTATTCCGCCACCTGGCCGCCTACCAGCATAACCAGCAGCTGCTGCTGCAGACGCCGGGCCCGCTGGAAAGCGGCCACCGGGATCCGGACGTGGCCACCGCGCGCAAGGTGCTGGACGCGGCGCTGGCCGAAGGCCGCACCGTGCTGTCGGAGCGCGAATCCAAGCAGGTGCTGGCGGCCTTCCATATTCCGGTCAATCCGACCACGCTGGCCCGCACCGCCGACCAGGCGGTCAAGCAGGCGGCCAAGATAGGCTATCCGGTGGTGCTGAAGATCGACTCGCCGGACATCATCTACAAGTCCGACGTCGGCGGCGTGGAGCTCAATATCAGCAACGAGGAGACGCTGCGCGCCGCCTTCGACGCCATCATCGCCCGCACCCGCCAGGCGCGGCCGGATGCCCGCGTCGACGGCGTGTCGGTGCAGCCGATGCGCAAGCGCCGCTTCGCGCGCGAGCTGATGGTGGGCGTGGCGCGCGACGCCGGCCTCGGTCCGGTGATCGCCTTCGGCGCCGGCGGCATCGCGGTGGAGGTGATGCGCGATCTGGCGCTGTCTTTGCCGCCGCTGAATGATTATTTGGTGGACAGCATGATAGGCCAGACCCGCATCGGCCAATTGCTGGGCCCGTTCAAGAACCTGCCGCCGGTGGATGTGGACGAATTGCGCCACGTGCTGCTGCAGGTATCGGAAATGGTGTGCGAGCTGCCGCAGTTGAGGGAGATGGACATCAATCCGCTGGTGGCGGACGAGCAGGGGGTGATCGCGCTGGACGCGCGCATCTTCGTCGGCCCCGCGCGCGCGGACCAGAAGCGCTACGGCCACATGGCCATCATGCCTTATCCCACACATATGGTGGTGTGCGCCAAGCTGCGAGACGGCACGCCGGTGATGATACGGCCGATTCGGCCCGAAGACGCGGACATGCAGCAGGCCTTCGTCCGCAATCTGTCGGAAGAAAGCCGCTACAACCGCTACCTTTCCAGCATCAAGCAGTTGTCGCAAAGCATGCTGGTCCGCTTCACCCAGCTCGACTACGACCGCGAGATGGCGCTGGCGATGACGCGCGAAGGCGATGGCGGCGAGGAGATGCTGGCGGTCGCGCGCTTCATCACCGATCCGGACAATGAGGCCTGCGAGTTCGCGCTGGAGGTGGCTGACGACTGGCAGGGACGCGGCATCGGCACCTTGCTGCTGCAGGCCTTGTTCGACGCGGCGCGCGAGCAGGGGTTGAAACTGATGCGCGGAGAAGTGCTGGCCGGCAACAAGGGCATGCTGAAACTGATGCATAAACTGGGATTTAGCGTCGAGCCGCACCCCGAGGACAGGGCGTTGACGCTGGTGCTGAAGACGCTGTAAGCGGACGCTTCTGGACGGTCTTGCATTAAGCGCTTGCAAGATAAGGGAAATCTGCCATAAAATCGTGGGCTTTTCTATATCCAGTTTTTTTCAAGGACAATCGACAATGGTAGTGATTCGTCTGGCCCGCGGCGGCGCCAAGAACCGTCCGTTCTACAACATCGTGGTGACCGATTCCCGCAACCGTCGTGACGGTCGCTTCATCGAGCGCGTTGGCTTCTACAACCCGGTAGCCAACGAGAAGCAAGAGCGCGTCCGTTTCACCATGGACCGTCTGAACTACTGGGTCGGCGTTGGCGCACAGCTGTCCGACTCCGTTGCCAAGCTGCTGAAAGAGCAGAAAGTCGTAGCCGCTTAATCCGGCTATCCGACAACAAGACGGAATTGGGCGCATGCGCGACGAAGATCTCGTAGTAATGGGCTTTGTGCGCGGCGCCTTCGGTATCAAAGGCTGGGTGAAAATCCACGCCGATACCGAATACGCTGACGGCCTGTTCGATTACCCGGTCTGGTGGCTGGGCAAGAACGGCAGCTGGAAGCCGTATACATTTGAGAACGGCGCAGTCCAGCCCAAGGCGCTCGCCGCCAAGCTGGAAGGCGTCGAAGGCAGAGATGCCGCCGAGTTGTTGCGCGGTTCGCAGATCGCGGTTCCGCGCAGCGAACTGCCGGCTCCCGCTGATGACGAGTACTACTGGAACGACCTGATGGGTCTGACCGTGGTCAATCAGCAGGGCGAAACGCTTGGCAAGGTGGACAATCTGCTCGAAACCGGCGCCAACGACGTGCTGGTGGTGAAGGGCGACGATGGCCAGCAGCGGCTGATTCCGTTCGTGGAACAGTATGTGCTGGACGTGGTGCCGGCCGAAGGCCGCATCCTGGTGGACTGGGGTCTGGATTACTGATGCAGATCGACGCGGTGACGCTGTTCCCGGAGATGTTCGATTCGATTGCCCGCTTTGGCGTCAGCCAGCGGGCGCTTGACTTGGGTCTCTGGCATTTCAAAGCCTGGAATCCGCGCGACTTCACCCACGACAATTATCGTCGGGTGGACGACCGGCCTTATGGCGGCGGTCCCGGCATGGTGATGCAGATCGAACCGCTGGAGCAGGCGATAGACGCCGCGCGCGCGCGCCAGCGCGAGGCCGGCGTCGAAGCCAGTCACGTGGTCTACCTGTCGCCGCAAGGCGTCAGGCTCAGCCACGCCAAGGCGGCGGAGCTATCGCAGCGGCAAGGCCTGATCCTGCTGTGCGGCCGCTACGAAGGCATAGACGAGCGGCTGATCGCCACCCAGGTCGATGAGGAAATCTCGATCGGCGATTACGTGCTGTCGGGCGGCGAATTGCCGGCGATGGTGCTGGCCGACGCGGTGGTCCGGCTGCTGCCGGGCGTATTGAACGACGCCCAATCGGCGTACGAAGACTCATTTGTGGACGGTCTGCTGGACTGCCCGCATTACACCCGACCCGAAGAGTATCGAGGCATGCGGGTGCCGGACGTGCTGTTGTCCGGTAATCATGCCCTGATCGCCAAATGGCGGCTCAAGCAGTCGCTGGGGCGCACGTGGCAACGTCGCCCCGAGCTGCTGCAAGACCGCGTTTTGACAAAACAGGAATCTCGGCTGCTGGCGGAGTACCAGCAGGAACAAGATATCCGCAAAAAACCGGAGTAAAACATGGATCTGATCCAGAAACTCGAGCAAGAAGAAATCGCACGCCTGGGCAAGACCCTGCCGGAATTCGCCCCGGGCGATACCGTCGTGGTTCAAGTCAAGGTAAAGGAAGGCAACCGCGAGCGTCTGCAGGCTTACGAAGGCGTTGTGATCGCCAAGCGTAACCGCGGCCTGAACAGCGCGTTCACCGTGCGCAAGATGTCCGCCGGCGAAGGCGTTGAGCGTACCTTCCAGACCTACTCCCCGCTGGTGGCTTCCGTTGAAGTGAAGCGCCGCGGCGACGTGCGTCGCGCCAAGCTGTACTACCTGCGTGGTCGTACCGGCAAGTCCGCACGCATCAAGGAAAAGCTGCCGGCCCGCAAGCAGGGTTAATCCTGCCGGCGACAGCCGCTATCATCAAAGCGCAAGGCTTGGCCTTGCGCTTTTTTCATTGGGGGAAGGGAATGGACTATCGGGTGGTGATCGCCGCGCCGTTCGGGCGCTTAGGCATGCGCTGCGAAGCCGGCGAATTGCGCGAACTGCGATTTCTGCCGGCGGGCGCGGCGTTGCGCCCTCCCGAGCCGGGTAGTCTGGAGGCGGAAGTGGCGCGGCAGCTGGACGCTTATTACGCCGATCCGCGCCATGTCTTCACCGTGCCGCGGCGGCTGGCCGGCACGCCGTACCAGC
Organism: Chromobacterium phragmitis; assembly: GCF_003325475.1. Taxonomy (NCBI): domain Bacteria; kingdom Pseudomonadati; phylum Pseudomonadota; class Betaproteobacteria; order Neisseriales; family Chromobacteriaceae; genus Chromobacterium; species Chromobacterium phragmitis. The sequence goes on along the minus strand of NZ_CP029495.1, from coordinate 688,901 downwards.
TGCGGGTTTGGGAGCGGATTGCGGCGATTCCCTGCGGCGAGACGCGGCGCTATCAGGACCTGTCCCGAGACTTGTCATCATCGCCGCGCGCCGTCGGCGGCGCCTGCGGCCGCAATCCCATCCCCATCATCGTGCCTTGCCACCGGGTGGTGGCGAGCGCTGGCCTGGGCGGCTTCAACCAGTCCACCGGCGATGAGACGCTGGACATCAAGAAATGGCTGTTGCGGCATGAGCTCGTCTAAAGACAGCATCGACGCCTTCCTCGACCAGCTGTGGCTGGAGGATGGGTTGTCGCAGAACACGCTGGCAGCCTACCGCCGCGACTTGTCCAAGCTGGCGGCCAGGTTGAAAGAGGATGGAGCGGCTTTGGAAACGGCCGTTCCGGCTGAGCTGGAGAGAGCATTGCTGGCCGGCGTGGCCAGCGAGAAGCCGGCCACCCGCGCGCGCCTGACCTCGGCCCTGCGCCGCTATTACCAGCATTTGTCGCGCAACGGGGCGCGCAAGGACGACCCCAGCGCTGGGCTGGCCAGCCCCAAGCAGGGGCAGCGCCTGCCCAAGTCCTTGTCCGAGGTGGATGTGGAGGCGCTGCTGGCCGCGCCGGACACCGGCACGCCGCTGGGCCTGCGCGACCGGGCGATGCTGGAAACGCTGTACGCCAGCGGCTTGCGGGTGTCGGAATTGGTGGGCATGACGCTGAACCAGCTGAACCTGCTGGACGGCGTGGTGAAGACCATGGGCAAGGGCAGCAAGGAGCGGCTGGTGCCGCTGGGCGAGATCGCCCAGGACTGGCTGCTGCGCTACTTGAAGGAGGCGCGGCCATTGCTGTTGGCCGGGCTGCCGTGCGACGCGGTATTTGTCACCCAGCGCAAAGCCGGGATGACGCGGCAGATGGCCTGGCATCTGATCACCCAGTACGCTGGCCGGCAGGGCCTGGCCAAGGTCAGCCCGCACGTGCTGCGCCACGCCTTCGCCACCCATCTGGTCAATCATGGCGCGGACCTGCGGGTAGTGCAGTTGCTGTTGGGCCATGCCGACATCTCCACCACCCAGATCTACACCCACGTCGCGCGCGAGCGGCTGAAGAAGCTGCACGCGCGCCACCATCCGCGCGGCTGAGCCCGGAAACGAAAACGCCCGCTTGCGCGGGCGTTTGGGCTGATGCGGCTTACACCGGTTCGGGTGCCAGCGCATCCTGGTCGAACTTCAGCTCCACCTTGTCGTCGGTCACCGTCACGGTCACCTCGCCGCCGGAGACCAGGCGGCCAAACAGCAACTCGTCCGCCAGCGCCTTGCGCAGGGTGTCCTGGATCAGGCGTGCCATCGGACGGGCGCCCATCAGCGGATCGAAGCCATTCTTGGCCAGGTGATGGCGCAGCTCGTCGGTAAAGTGGATGTCGACGTGCTTCTCCGCCAGCTGTTGCTCCAGCTGCATCAGGAACTTGTCCACCACCTGCAGGATGATCTGCTCGTCCAGCATGCCGAACGGGATGGTGGCGTCCAGCCGGTTGCGGAACTCGGGGCTGAACATTTTCTTGATGTCGGCCATTTCGTCGCCCGCCGCCTTGGTCTGGGTGAAGCCCAGAGACGGTTTGGACAGCGATTCCGCGCCCGCGTTGGTGGTCATGATCAGCACCACGTTGCGGAAATCCGCCTTGCGACCGTTGTTGTCGGTCAGCGTGCCGTGGTCCATCACCTGAAGCAGCACGTTGAAAATGTCCGGATGGGCCTTTTCGATCTCATCCAGCAGCAGCACGGCGTACGGATGCTTGTTGATTGCCTCAGTCAGCTGGCCGCCCTGCTCGAAGCCGACATAGCCCGGAGGCGCGCCGATCAGCCGCGACACTGCGTGGCGCTCCATGTACTCGGACATGTCGAAGCGGATCAGCTCGACGCCGAGGATATAGGCCAGCTGGCGCGCCAGCTCGGTCTTGCCGACGCCGGTGGGGCCGGAGAACAGGAACGATCCGATAGGCTTCTGCGGGTTGCCCAGGCCGGAACGCGTCATCTTGATCGCGCTGGCCAGGCCTTCGATCGCCTTTTCCTGGCCGAACACCACGTTCTTGAGATCGCGTTCGAGGTTCTTCAACACGTTCTTGTCGTCGCTGGAGACTGTTTTCGGAGGAATGCGGGCGATCTTGGCGACGATCTCTTCGATCTCCGACTTGTTGATCACCTTCTTCTGCCGGGACTTGGGCAGGATCTTCTGCGCCGCGCCGGCTTCGTCGATCACGTCGATGGCTTTGTCCGGCAAGTGGCGGTCGTTGATGTAGCGCGCCGACAGCTCCGCCGCGGTGGACAGCGCAGACTGCGTGTACTTGACGCCGTGGTGTGCCTCGAAGCGGGACTTCAGTCCTTTCAGGATCTCCACTGTCTGCTGCACCGTCGGCTCGGTGACATCTATCTTCTGGAAGCGGCGGGATAGCGCGTTGTCCTTCTCGAAGATGCCGCGGTACTCGTTGTAGGTGGTGGCGCCGATGCAACGCAGGCTGCCGTTCGAAAGGGCAGGTTTCAGCAGGTTGGACGCGTCCAGGGTGCCGCCCGATGCCGCGCCGGCGCCGATCAGCGTGTGGATCTCGTCAATGAACAGGATGGCGTTGCTGTCGTCGGTCAATTGCTTGATCACCGCCTTCAGGCGCTGTTCGAAGTCGCCGCGGTACTTGGTGCCGGCCAAGAGGGCGCCCATGTCCAGCGCGTAGACGGTGGACTTGGACAGGATCTCAGGCACCTCGCCACCCACGATGCGCCGCGCCAGGCCTTCGGCGATGGCGGTCTTGCCGACGCCGGCCTCGCCCACCAGCAGCGGGTTGTTCTTGCGGCGGCGGCATAGAATCTGCACCGTCCGCTCCAGCTCGTGCTCGCGGCCGATCAAGGGGTCGATCTTGCCGTCGCGCGCCATCTGGTTGAGGTTCTGGGTGTAGTTCTCCAGGGCCCCGCCGGGACCGGTGGCCTGCTCTTCGCCGTCCGCGTCGTTGTTGCCGTTGTCGCGCGGCTCCTGCGGCGGCTGTTGCGACCGCTGCTTGGTGATGCCGTGCGAGATGAAGTTGACGACGTCCAGCCGCGAGATGCCTTGCTGGTGCAGGTAGTACACCGCGTGCGAATCCTTTTCGCCGAAAATGGCGACCAGGATGTTGGCGCCGGACACTTCCTTCTTGCCCGACGACTGCACGTGGAGGATGGCGCGTTGAATCACGCGCTGAAAACCTAGGGTAGGCTGGGTTTCGACTTCAGCTTCGCCGGGCACGGTGGGAGTGTGCTCGTCGATGAAGTCGGTCAGCTGCTTTTTCAGTTGGTCGATATTCGCGCCGCAGGCCCGCAGCACTTCTGCGGCCGAGGGGTTGTCGGTCATCGCGAGCAGCAGATGCTCCACGCTGATGAACTCGTGGCGCTTGCGCCGTGCGTCCATGAACGCCATATGCAGGCTTACTTCTAGCTCCTGGGCAATCATCAGTTTTCCTCCATTACGCACTGAAGCGGATGCTGATGCGCTTTCGCATATTGCAACACCTGCTCGACCTTCGTTGCAGCCACGTCTTTGGTATAAACGCCACACACGCCGTGACCTTGCGTGTGGACTTGCAGCATGATGTGGGTGGCCTTCTCTCTGTTCATGTGGAAGAACTGCTGGAGAACCTGCACCACGAAGTCCATCGGGGTAAAATCATCGTTCAATAACAACACCTTATACATCGGGGGTGGGTTTTCCCTAACCCGTGACGCCTCAAGCTGGGCATCGTCTTTGACCGAGGTGGACATGTCGACTTTCATGGAAACGGTGCCTCACTTCAATTTTGGTTCCCCCAGACTTTTTTTCAAGGGGGCGCGCAAGGCCGCTATGACTTGACGCCGCTCCCGCGCTTGCGTAGAAATGCAGCTGGTGCTTGGCTTAACTGTTTGGCATTTTGCGGCACAGCATTTTGTCAAACTCTATTAAGCTCTAAGTTGGTCGGCTTCACCAGCCTTTTTTTTGCAAGGAAGTTAAATGGCATTTGGTACCGTGAAGTGGTTCAATGACGCGAAAGGCTTCGGCTTTATTACCCCGGACGAAGGTGGCGAGGATTTGTTCGCCCATTTCTCGGCCATCAACATGCAAGGCTTCAAGACCCTGAAAGAGGGTCAGCGCGTAAGCTTTGAGGTGGTGTCCGGCCCGAAGGGTAAGCAAGCGTCCAATATCCAGAACGTCGGCGCTTAAGTCGTTTTCGGATTCAGCCCCGCCGCGCGGTGGGCTGCAAGGCATATTTCAAAGCCCGCCTATGGCGGGCTTTTCATTTGGGCGGCGGCGTCAGCGCGGCGAAGGCGCATGGCGCGCGTAGACCAGAGAGGCTGGCGCGGCGGGGATGTCGCGCAGCATGCCGTGGTGGCCGAAACCCAGCCGCAGCAAGACGCGGATGGAGGGCAGATTGGCGGGTCTGACCCTGGCGTAGACGGTTGGCGCGGACAAGTCTCCAAACGCGCAGCGCAAGGCCTGTTCGCCCATTTCGCTGGCGAGGCCCTGCCCCCATGCCGCCGGCGCGAAGCGATAGCCAAGATTGAGTCTGTCGATGCCGCCGTAGTCTTCGCAGCTGAGCCCCCCGAAACCCAGCACATGGCCAGGCGTTTCCGTCAGTGCCGCGGCCCAGCAGCCAAAACCGTATCGATCCCATCCCTCCATCCACGCGGCGAGCTTGCGTCTGGCATGCGCCAGAGAGGGATAGGGGCCGTGAGGATTGTATCGGTTGGTTTCAGGATCTCCATAAATGGCGTACAGGGCATCGGCGTCGGCGGCGTCGACGGCGCGCAGCAGCAGGCGTTCGGTTCGGATCAATCTCATGTCGGCGTGTCCATCCAAATGGTGACGGTCATTGTGTATGGGTTCTAGATATCATGTAATGGTTTATCTGAAATGTTTGCCATGGATTTTCATTATGTCTATCAGTTTGGATGATCTCGAATTGCTGCTGGATGCCGCGGAACTGGGCAGTTTCAGCCAGGCCGCGGCGCGCCGGGGATGGTCGCAGCCGCAAGCCAGCCAGCGCATCGCCGCGCTGGAGTCGGCGCTGGGCGCTAAGTTGTTCGACCGGCATAGGCGCGGCGCGGAGCCGACGGCAGCTTGCCTGGCCTTTATGCCCGCCGCGCGGGCGGCGTTGGACGCTTTGGCCGAGGGGCGGAACCGGCTGTCGGGGAAAGCGGGGTTGCCGCGGATCAGAATGGCTTGCTTGCCATCGTTGGCCGGCGTGGTGTTCGGCCCTCTGCTGGACAAGCTGGCCGATGCGCCGTTGGAGGCGAGTTGCGATACCGATCATTCGCCGCGGATCATCCAGCAACTGCTGGCAGGGGAACTGGATGTCGGCTTCGTGTTGCAGCGGCCGGCGGGCTCCGGCTTGGAGCTAGAGACCTTGTGCGATTCGCCGGTGACGGCAGTGGCCGCCGCGGCGCATCCGCTGGCGCAGTCCGCCGCGCCCCTGCCGCTGCGCCAGTTGGCACAATACCCGCTGGCGCCGCAAAGCTGGGGCGAGGGAGCGGACGAGTTGGCGAGCCGGCTGCGCAGCCTGCGCGAGACCGCCAAACCCATACATTTGCTACAGCCGGCGACCGCCGCGCGAGATCTGGCCTTATGGCATGGCTATGTCGCCTTTGTGCCGCGTCTGGCGGTGAGGGAGGAGTTGGCGCGGGGCGTGCTGCGGGAGCTGAAACTGGATGAGCCGGCGCCGGGGCGTTGGCGGGTCATGATGGCCTGGCGCGGCGGCAAGCGGCGGAATGATGCCAGGGAGCGGGTGTTGGCGGCTGCGCGGGAGCTGGCGCGGGACTGGCGGTGACGGATGGCGTGGAGGCATGAAAAAAGCCCCCGGTCTTGATCCGGGGGCTTGTTTGAGGCGAGAGACGGCGCTTATGCGCGCACCGCGGCGATGGCGGCGTTGAAGGCGGCGCTCGGGCGCATCACCGCGCTGCATTTGGCGGCGTCCGGCAGGTAGTAGCCGCCGATGTCGGCCGGTTTGCCTTGCACGGCCTTCAGTTCGGCCAGGATGGTTTGCTCGTTGTCGGCCAACTGCTTGGCGACGGGCGCGAAGCGGGCTTGCAGCTCCTTGTCCTCGGACTGCTCGGCCAGCGCCTGCGCCCAGTACATGGACAGGTAGAACTGGCTGCCGCGGTTGTCCAGCTCGCCGGTGCGGCGCGACGGGGACTTGTTCTCGTCCAGCAGCTTGCCGGTGGCCAGGTCCAGCGTCTTGGCCAGGATCTTGGCCTTGGCGTTGCCGGTCTTGATGCCCAGGTCCTCCAGCGACACCGCCAGCGCCAGGAACTCGCCCAGGCTATCCCAGCGCAGGTGGTTTTCTTCCAGCAGCTGCTGCACGTGTTTCGGAGCCGAGCCGCCGGCGCCGGTTTCGTACATGCCGCCGCCGGCCATCAGCGGCACGATGGACAGCATCTTGGCCGATGTGCCCAGTTCCATGATCGGGAACAGGTCGGTCAGGTAGTCGCGCAGGATGTTGCCGGTGACCGAGATGGTGTCCAGGCCGCGGGCCACGCGCTCCAGCGTGTAACGCATCGCGCGCACTTGCGACATGATGTGGATGTCCAGGCCGCTGGTGTCGTGATCCTTCAGGTAGGTGTTTACCTTCTTGATCAGCTCGTTCTCGTGCGGGCGGTACGGGTCCAGCCAGAACACTGCCGGCATGCCGGAGTTGCGGGCGCGGGTCACGGCCAGCTTCACCCAGTCGCGGATAGGCGCGTCCTTGACCTGGCACATGCGCCAGATGTCGCCGGCTTCCACGTTTTGGCTCAGCAGCACTTCGCCGGTGGCGAGGTCGACGATGTTGGCGACGCCGTCTTCCTGGATTTCATAGGTCTTGTCGTGCGAGCCGTATTCTTCGGCTTTTTGCGCCATCAGGCCGACGTTGGGCACGGTGCCCATGGTGCGCGGGTCGAAGTTGCCGTGCCATTTGCAGAAGTTGATCATCTCCTGGTAAATGCGGGCGAAGGTCGATTCCGGCATCACCGCCTTGGCGTCGTACGGCTTGCCGTCGGCGCCCCACATCTTGCCGCCGGCGCGGATCATCGCCGGCATGGACGCGTCCACAATGATGTCGTTCGGCGAGTGGAAGTTGGTGATGCCCTTGGCGGAGTCCACCATCGCCAGGCGCGGACGGTGCTCCTGGCAGGCGTGCAGGTCGCGGATGATTTCCTCGCGCTTGGAGGCCGGCAGGGTTTCGATCTTCTCGTACAGCGTGGCCATGCCGTTGTTGACGTTGACGCCCAGCTCGTCGAACAGCTTGCCGTGCTTCTCGAACGCGTCCTTGTAGTAGATCTTGACGCAGTGGCCGAACACGATGGGATGGGACACCTTCATCATGGTGGCCTTCACGTGCAAGGAAAACAGGATGCCGGACTCGCGGCAGTCTTCCATTTCGCGCTCGTAGAAGTCGCACAGCGCCTTTTTGCTCATGAACATCGAGTCGATGATTTCGCCGGCTTGCAGCGCCACCTTGGGTTTCAGCACGATGGTCTGGCCGCTCTTGGTCACCAGTTCCATTTTGACGTCGCGGGCCTTGTCCAGGGTGATGGACTTTTCGCCGTGGTAGAAGTCGCCATGGTGCATGTGGGAGACGTGGGTCTGCGACCACTGTTTCCATTCGCCCATCGAGTGCGGGTGCTTCTTCGCGTAATTCTTCACCGCCAGCGGCGCGCGGCGGTCGGAGTTGCCTTCCCGCAGCACCGGGTTCACAGCGGAACCCAGGCATTTGGCGTAACGGTCCCTGATCGCTTTCTCTTCGTCGCTGGCCGGGTTTTCCGGGTAGTCCGGAATGTTGTAGCCCTTGGACTGCAGTTCCTTGACGCAGGCGATCAGCTGGGCCACCGAGGCGCTGATATTGGGCAGCTTGATGATGTTGGCGTCGGGCTGCAGCGTCAGTTTGCCCAGCTCGGCCAGGGTGTTCGGCACTTTTTGCGAGTCGGTCAGATGATCCGGGAATTCGGCCAGCACGCGGGCGGCTACGGAGATGTCTGCGGTGTCGACCTGGATGCCGGCGGAACCCGCGAAGGCCTGGACGATGGGCAGAAAGGAACTGGTGGCCAGCGCCGGCGCTTCGTCGGTGAGGGTATAGATGATTTTCGATTGTTCTGCTGGCATTACTCTATCTCCATGTTGATCTTGTGACGACAGAACGATTGCGCGAAGAGTTCATGGCTCGGACGACATTTTTGCGGCATGCCGGAGCGCAGGGCCAGCCGGGCGCGAACGCCTGGAGGCTCTTGGGCAATTTTCAAAAGCGAATTATACCCCTTCTCATCGGCTTGGTTGGCGGCGCAACTGAAACTTTTATGCCCGATAATTGCATGGCAGAGGTTCGGATGCGAATAAAACGCTTGTTCGAACAATGGGATGGGGGCGCAGGAGAGTTTGACGCGCGATATCGCTTACGCCGCGCGCTGGCCTTGCTATCATTCGCCTAATTCACTCAGCCTTGTTTTGCGCATGTCCCAGCTTATTTTGCTCAATAAACCCTATGGCGTGATTTGCCAGTTTTCCGACCACCCCACGCATCCCACGTTGAAGTCCTGCGTGCCGCAGCCGGGCATCTATCCTGCCGGCCGGCTGGACACAGACAGCGAAGGCCTGCTGCTGCTCACTGGCGACGGCGCGTTGCAGCACCGCATCGCCGATCCGCGCTGGAAGTTGCCCAAGACTTACTGGGTGCAGGTGGAGGGCGATCCGAAAGAGGCGCAGCTGGAAATGCTGCGCGCTGGCGTGGACCTGGGCGATTTCGTCACCCGGCCGGCCGAAGCGCGGCGCATCGACACGCCAGAGTTGTGGCCGCGCAATCCGCCGGTGCGCTTCCGCAAGACCGTGCCGGACTGCTGGCTGGAAATCATCATCAGCGAGGGCAAGAACCGCCAGGTGCGGCGGATGACGGCCAAGGCCGGGTTGCCCACGCTGAGGCTGGTGCGCGTGGCGATAGGGCCGTGGCGGCTGGATGGCCTGCTGCCGGGACAGATGCGCGCATTGGACGTGCGGCTTGAGGATTTGCCGCGGTCTGCGCCGGGCGGTCGCGGCGGAAAGCATGACGAGCGGCGGAAGAATCCGCCCGGGTTGGAGGGCAGGAAGCCGGACTCTCGTTTCGCGCGCAAGCGGCAGCGATCGGACTGAGGCATCGCCCGGCGTGGAGCCATCCTGTCGCTGTGGACAGGAACGCGCGGGTAGCCTGAAAAGCAGCGCGGGAAAGCTGACGCTTTCCCGCTGGGTTTGCGGTGCAATTGCCAGTGCGCCGATCTTGGGTCACGGAAATCCGCTTATTGGTTGTGATGATCCTCGAAATAGGCGATCGGGCCCGCGCTGGTCAGACCAATGTGGAAGTTAGAGCTTTCCGAAAATACTTCGCCGGCACTTTCTGCGGCCCGCACGAATTCGAACAGCACTTCCACTTCCTTGAACTTGCGCGCCAGGATCAGATTGCCGTTCAGCCAATTGCGGACTTCGTCCGCATGGGGATGGTGGTTTTCCAGCTCCAACTGGAAACCATCGCCGCTGATCAGGCTGATGGCGGGCGGCATGCTGATGTCGAACTGGCTCATTTCCTTCTGCGCCAGCTCCGCGAAGCTGGACAGTTCATGGTTGGCCTTTTCCCGGATATCGGAAAGGGCAATAGACCCGTCGTCCCCGATTTGGCCGAGCAGCTTGCCAAGGCTGGGAATGGCGGAGGCGGTTTCAAACGACATCACTTGCTCCTCTTCTGAACGTTACCATTTAGTAATAATAGGAAACGATTCGCGAGCGGGCTGGTCATTCGGCCAGTTTCTTGAGTTCGTACAAAATTTCCAGTGCCTGGCGCGGGCTCAACTCGTTGGGATCGATCTCCTGTAGACGGTCTACCGCAGGATTAAGTTCCGGCTCCGATGCGGGGGCCGGCGCGGCGAACAGATCCGGCTGCGCGCGCGCGGCGGACTGGTTTTCCAGGTCGGCCAGGTGTCGGCGCGCTTCGCGTATCACCTTGCCCGGCACCCCGGCCAGCTGCGCCACCGCCAGGCCGTAGCTCTGGCTGGCCGGGCCGTCTTCCACATGGTGCAGGAACACGATGCGGTCCTTGTGCTCCACCGCCGACAGATGCACGTTGGCCACCGCCGGGTATTCGCCGGCCAGCGTGGTCAGTTCGAAATAGTGGGTGGCGAACAAGGTATACGCGCGGTTTTTCTCGATCAGCGCGCGGGCGATGGCCCAGGCCAGCGCCAGGCCGTCGAAAGTGGACGTCCCGCGGCCCACCTCGTCCATCAGCACCAGCGAGTGCTCGCTGGCATTGTTGAGGATGTTGGCGGTTTCGGTCATTTCTACCATGAAGGTGGAGCGGCCGCCGGCCAGGTCGTCCGACGCGCCGATGCGGGTGAAGATGCGGTCGATCGGGCCGATCACGGCGCTGTCGGCCGGCACGAAGCTGCCGACGTGGGCCAGCAGGGTGATCAGCGCGTTTTGCCGCATATAGGTGGATTTACCGCCCATGTTCGGGCCGGTGATCAGCAACAGCTTGCGTTCGGTCGACAGCTTGGTGTCGTTGGCGATGAAGCGCTCGACCTCGGCCTCCACCACCGGGTGGCGGCCGGCGACGATGTCGAGCTTGGGCTCGGGCACGAACTGCGGCTCGGCGTAGTTGCCGATGGCGGCGCGCTGGGCGAAGGCGGACAGCACGTCCAGCGCGGCGACGGCCTGGGCGATCAGCTTCAACTCGGCGATGTGCGGCGCCAACTCGTCCAGCAGCGTCTCGTACAGCTGCTTTTCCAGCGCCAGCGCGCGGTCCTGCGCGGTCAGCGCCTTATCCTCGAATTCCTTCAGTTCCGGCGTGATGTAGCGCTCGGCGTTCTTCAGCGTCTGGCGGCGGCGGTAATCGTCCGGCACCTTGTCCGACTGCGCCTTGGATACCTCGATGTAGAAGCCGTGCACGCGGTTGAATTCCACCTTCAGCGTGGTGATGCCGGTGCGTTCCTTCTCGCGCGCTTCCAGCTTCAGCAGGAAATCGCCGCAGTCGGTCTGGATGGCGCGCAGCTCGTCCAGCGTCGGGCTGAAGCCGTCGTTGATCACGCCGCCGTCGCGCAGGAAGGTGGCGGGCTCCGGCAGGATGGCGGCGGCCAGCATCTTTTGCACCGGAGAATCGACCGGCAGCACGCCGGCCAGCTCGTTCAGCAGCCCGGAGTCGAGCGAGGCGGCCAGCGCCTTGACGCCGGAGAGCGCCGTCAAGGAATCGCGCAGCGCCGACAGGTCGCGCGGGCGGGCCGAGCGCAGCGCCACGCGCGAGGTGATGCGTTCGATGTCCGATACCTGGTCCAGCTCGGCGTGGATATCCTGATGGCGCGAGAGCAGCGCGCGCACCGCGCCGTGGCGGCGGGCGAGTTTTCTATGGTTGCGCATCGGGTGGTGCAGCCAATGGCCGAGCAGGCGGCTGCCCATGCTGGTGGCGCAGGTGTCCAGCAGGGAGGCCAGCGTCGGCGAGGCCTCGCCGCGTATGGTTTCGGTCAGCTCCAGGTTGCGGCGGGTGGCGGCGTCCATGCGGATCAGCTCGCCGGCTTCCTCCACCGACAGCGCGGCGATGTGGGCCGGATTGACGCCCTGGGTGGACTTCACGTACTCCAGCAGGGCGCCGGCCGCGCCGACGGCCACCGGCAGCGTGTCGGCGCCGAAGCCGGCCAGGTCCCGGGTGCCGAAGTGGCGGGTCAGCGCCAGCTTGGACGATTCGATGTCGAACTGCCACGGCGGCAGTTTTTTCTTCGGCATCGAGATGCCTTCGAAAGCCGCCAGGCCGGTGTCGTCCGGGATCACCAGCTCGGCCGGCTTCAGCCGCTCCAGCTCGCTGGACAAATCTTCCACGCCGGCCTGCATCACCTTGAATTCGCCGCTGGCGAGCGACAGCCAGGCCAGGCCCAGCACGCCCTTCACCATATTGACCGCCAGCACCAGGTTGTCGCGCTTGTCGTCCAGCAGGGCCGCGTCGGTCAGCGTGCCGGGGGTGACGATGCGCACCACCTTGCGTTCCACCGGGCCCTTGGCCAGGGCCGGGTCGCCGATCTGCTCGGCGATGGCCACCGATTCGCCCATCTTCACCAGCCGCGCCAGATAGCCCTCGGCGGCGTGGTAAGGAATGCCGGCCATCTTGATCGGGTTGCCCGCGCTGGCGCCGCGCGCGGTCAGCGTGATGTCCAACAGCCGCGAAGCCTTTTCCGCATCCTCGTAGAACAGCTCGTAAAAGTCGCCCATGCGGTAGAACAGCAGCTTGTCGGCGTGTTCGCGCTTCAGGGACAGGTATTGCTGCATCATCGGGGTGTGCTGGGGCGTGCTCATCGGGTATCGGGCTCTGCTCTTGGTCTGTACGGGATAAATGCGTAACGCCCCGGGAGCCGGGGCGTTGAAATCATGCGCATTTTAACGCGAGCGGACGGGGGTGTCAGCCGCGTTGGCCTGGGGCACAATGAATGCATAAACATAAGGAGGAAACGCCATGTCCAGACTATCGCCGCGGGAAGTGCTGCGCCGGCTGTTCGATGTCGCCGTCGCCAGCGTCAAGCCGGAGCGCCTGCTCGACCACCTGCCGCCGCCGCCCAGGGGCCGCACCGTGGTGGTGGGCGCGGGCAAGGCCGCCGCTGAGATGGCGCGGATATTGGAGAGCGTGTGGCCGGGCGAGTTGTCCGGCGTGGTGGCGACGCGTTACGGCCATGCGGCGCCGACGCGGCGCATCGATGTGCTGGAGGCCTCGCATCCGGTGCCGGACGCGGCGGGCTGCGCGGCCGCGCGGCGGATCATGGGCGCGGTGCGGGGGCTGACGGCGGACGATTTGGTGATCTGCCTGCTGTCCGGCGGCGGATCAGCCTTGCTGACGCTGCCGGCGGAGGGCGTCAGCCTGGCGGACAAGCAGGACGTCAGCCGGCAGCTGTTGGCCTGCGGAGCTGGCATCGACGAAATGAACGCCGTGCGCAAGCACCTGTCCGCGATCAAGGGCGGCCGGCTGGCGCTAGCCTGCGCGCCGGCCCGGTTGGCGACCTTGGCGATTTCCGACGTGGTGGGCGACGATCCGGCAGTGATCGCTTCCGGTCCCACCGTCGCGGACCCGACGACTTACGCCGACGCGCGAGCCGTGATCGCCAAGTATGGCCTGATTCTGCCGCCATCGGTGAGCGCGCATCTGGCGGCGGAGCCGGACGAGACGCCCAAGCCGGGCGACGTGCGGCTCGCGCATGCGGAATATCAGCTGATCGCTACGCCGCAATTGGCGCTGCTCGCGGCGGAGGCCGAGGCGCGTCGGCTGGGCTACGACGTGCTGCTGTTGGGCGACAGCATAGAGGGCGAGGCGCGCGAGGCGGCCAAGGTCCATGCCGGCATCGCCAGGCAGATCGCCATGCGCGACAGCCCTGTTGCGCGGCCGGCCGTGATTCTGTCCGGCGGCGAAACCACGGTGACGCTGCGGGGAAAGGGCAGGGGCGGACGCAACAGCGAATTCCTGCTGTCGCTGGCCATCGCGCTGAATGGCTTGCCCGGCGTTCACGCGCTGGCGGCGGACACCGACGGCATCGACGGCAGCGAGGACAATGCCGGCGCCTGGATTTCGCCGGACACCCTGGCGCGCGCTGCGGCGCTGGGCATGGATGCCGGGGAGAGGCTGGCGGACAACGATGGCTACGGTTTCTTCGCCGCGCTGGACGATTTGCTGCTCACCGGCCCCACCTATACCAACGTCAACGATTTTCGCGCCATCCTGTTGTCCTGAACCGGGCATTGTTCCGCGCTCACGGCCATGCTGCGCATGGCTTTTTTGCGTTTGATTCATGACGTGGTTATGCGGTCAAGCCTGTAGATCAGATTTTGTTCATCTTGACCCGGACATTTCATGGCAATTATGATTCATATCAAAGTTTCAGAAATTCCTGAAAGTTGAGAACGTCATGAATACTCCACCTCTGGTGCAGGCCTTCGTGCTGCACTTCGGCGAGATGGGCAGCCGCTGGGGCATCAACCGCACCGTCGGCCAGATCTACGCCTTGCTGTACGTATCGGAAAAACCGCTGAACGCCGATGAGATCGGCGAGGCGATAGGCTGTTCCCGCTCCAATGTCAGCATGGGGCTGAAGGAGCTGCAGTCTTGGCGCCTGGTCAAGCTGCAGCACTTCCCGGGCGATAGGCGGGAGTATTTCTCCACGCCGGAAGATGTCTGGCTGATCTTCAAAACCCTGGCCGAGGAGCGCAAAAAGCGCGAGGTGGAGCCGACGCTGACCATGCTGCGCGGCGCGATGATGGAAAGCCCGGCCAGTGAGGCCGAGCAGCACGCGCAGGCCAGGATGAAGGAGATGTACCAGCTGATCGAGCTGGTCACCACCTGGTTTTCCGACATCCAGCACATGGACGTGGAAACCCTGCAGCGGCTGATGAAGCTGGGCTCCCAGGTGCAGAAGGTGCTGCAATTCACCCAATCCTTGTCCCGCCTGGGCAATCGCGATCAAGACCGGGAGCATGCCGAATGATGACCGAACTCGACCCCGTCACGCTGGCGCGCATTCAGTTCGCCACCAATATCAGCTTTCACATCCTGTTTCCCACCATCAATATCGCGATGGCCTGGGTGCTGCTGTTCTTCAAGATGCGCTTCCGCCAGACCGGCGACCAGGGCTGGATGGATGCCTACGGCTTCTGGGTGAAGATCTTCGCGCTGTCGTTCGCGTTGGGCGTGGTGTCCGGCGTGACGATGAGCTTCCAGTTCGGCACCAACTGGCCGGGTTATATGCAGACGGTGGGCAATATCGCCGGGCCCTTGCTCGCTTATGAAATCCTGACCGCGTTTTTCCTGGAGGCCGGCTTTCTCGGCATCATGCTGTTCGGGCGGAGCCGGGTGCCGGAAAAAGTGCATACCCTGGCGACCTTCCTGGTGGCCTTCGGCAATACCGTGTCGGCTTTCTGGATCATCGCGCTCAATTCGTGGATGCAGACGCCGACCGGCCACGTGATGCGCGACGGCCGCGCCTTCGTGCTGAGCTGGTGGGAGGTGATCTTCAACCCGTCCATGCCGTATCGGCTGACCCATATGCTGATCGCCTCCTGCCTGACCGTGGCCTTCCTGATCGCCGGCCTGTCCGCCTACCGCTACCTGCGCGGCGAGCGCGGCCGCGGCGTGATGGCGGCCTTGAAGACCGGGGTATTCCTGGCCGCGCTGTTGATACCGCTGCAGATTTTCGTCGGCGACATGCATGGCCTCAACACGCTGAAGCACCAGCCGGCCAAGCTGGCCGCGATCGAAGGCATTTGGCACACAGAGAAGGACGTGCCGTTGTTGTTGTTCGCGCTGCCGAATGCCGAAACCCGCAGCAATGATTACGCCATCGGGGTGCCGCAGCTGGGCAGCCTGATTCTCACCCATACCTGGGGCGGCGAGATCAAGGGGCTTAACGAGTTTGAACAGCATCCGCCGGTGGCCAAGGTGTTTTGGAGTTTCCGCGTGATGGTGGGTATGGGCATGCTGATGTTGCTGGCCTCCTGGCTGGGCGCCTGGCAATTGAAGAGGCGCGGCGACGTGTCGCGCGGCCTGGCGAGGCTGCTGGTGTGGATGACCTTTTCCGGCTGGATCGCCACGCTGGCCGGCTGGTTCGTCACCGAGATCGGCCGCCAGCCCTGGCTGGTGACCGGCATCCTCACCACCGCGCAGGCGGCGGGGGCGGCCACCGCGCCGATGCTGTTCACCTCGCTAGGCACCTATCTCGCGCTTTACGCATTACTGCTGGCGGCCTACATCTCGGTGTTGTTCCACCTGGCGCGCAAGGCCGGCGCGCCTGAATTGGCGGCCGCCGCCCAACTGAAGGAGAAACTGGCATGACCGAGGCTTACTACCTGCCGGCGATCTTCGCCGGGCTGATGGCGCTGGCGATGCTGGTGTACGTGATTCTGGATGGCTTCGATCTGGGCGTCGGCATGCTGCTGCCCTTGGCGGAGGATGAAGAGAAGGACCTGATGATAGGCTCCATCGGCCCGTTCTGGGACGCCAATGAAACCTGGCTGGTGCTGGGCGCCGGCTTGTTGCTGGTGGCGTTTCCGATGGCGCACGGCATCGTGTTCGGCGCGCTGTATTTGCCGGTGCTGGCCATGTTGGTGGGGTTGATTCTGCGCGGCGTCGCCTTCGACTTCCGCGTCAAGGCGCAGGACCCGCACAAGCCGTGGTGGAACGCGGCATTCGCCGGCGGCTCGCTGCTGGCGGCGCTGGCCCAGGGCGTGATGCTGGGCCGCTATCTGACCGGCTTCGCCGACACGTCCACTGCCTGGCTGTTCTCGCTGGTGGTCGGCGTCGGCCTGGCCCTGGCCTATGCGCTGCTGGGCGCTTGCTGGCTGGTGATGAAGACGCGCGGCGCGCTGCAGGCCAAGGCTGTGCGCTGGGCGCAGCTGAGCCTGTACGGCGCCGGCGCCGCGGTGGCGGCGGTATCGCTGGTGACGCCGCTGGCCAATCCGGCCATCGCCGCCAAATGGTTCGGGTTGCCGCAGTTCCTGCTGCTGTTGCCGCTGCCGCTGGGCACGCTGGCGTTGTTCGCGCTGCTGATGCTCAGCCTGCCGCAACTGGCGCGCCGGCAGGCGGCCGGCAACGACGCCTTCTGCTGGCTGCCGTTCGCCGCCAGCGTCGGCATCGTGCTGCTGTCGTTCTGGGGGTTGGCTTACAGCGTGTTCCCTGAGATCGTGCTGGGCCGGATGACCATCTGGCAAGGCGCGGCAGATCCGGAGGCGCTGTGGGTGATACTGTGGGGCGCCATTGTGGTGCTGCCATGCATCATCGGCTACACCGCTTTCGCTTACCGGGTGTTCTGGGGCAAGGCCGATCGCCTCAGCTATCAGTAAGAACGCTGGGGAAACACAAAAAAGCGCGTCGGTCAGGCGCGCTTTTTTTGCGCCTGTATTCCATTTCTGCTTCTTGATGCAAATTTAATGTCATATTATCGTAACGATACTGTCATTTTGCCCGGCCACAATCCGCCGCGTAAGTGGCAGTCGCCATAACGATAAACGGAGAAGCCGATGTCCCCAGTCCTGTCCCGAACCTTCCTCCGCGCCGCTGCGCTCGCGCCGCTGGCCCTGTCTCTGCAGGCCCAGGCCGCCACGGACATCCAGTTCTGGCATTCGATGGAAGGCGCCCTCGGCGACCGCGTCAACGCCATCGCCGCCCAGTTCAACGCCAGCCAGAAGGACTACAAGATCGTGCCGGTGTACAAGGGCCAGTACGACGAATCGCTGGCCGCGGCCATCGCGGCCTACCGAAGCGGCAATGCGCCGGCCATCGTGCAGGTGTTCGAGGTGGGCACCGCCACCATGATCCAGGCCAAAAAAGCGGTCAAGCCGGTGTATCAGGTGATGGCGGACGCCGGCGAGAAGCTGGACGAGAAGGCATTCATCCCGGCGGTGGCCAGCTATTACAGCGACGCCAAGACCGGCCATCTGCTGTCCTTGCCTTTCAATAGCTCCACCCCGGTGCTGTACTACAACAAAGACGCGTTCAAGAAGGCCGGCCTGCCGGACGCGCCGCCCAAAACCTGGCCAGAGCTCGCCGCTGCCGCCGCCAAGCTCAAGGCTTCCGGCATGCGCTGCGGCTACAGCACCGGCTGGCAAGGCTGGGTGCAGCTGGAGAACTACAGCGCCTGGCACAGCCTGCCGTTCGCCAGCCTGGACAACGGCTTCGGCGGCGCCGGCGCGGTGCTGCAATTCAATGGCCCGAGTCAAGTCAAGCACATAGATTTTCTGGCCAAGATGGCCAAGGACGGCGCCTTCAGCTACGCCGGCCGCAAGGACGAAGCCACGCTGAAGTTCTACAGCGGCGAGTGCGGCATCATGACCGGCAGCTCCGGCTCGCTGGCCAATATCCGCAAAAACGCCAAGTTCGCCTTCGGCATGGGCATGATGCCCTACGACCCGGCGGTGAAGGGCGCGCCGCAGAACGCGCTGATCGGCGGCGCCAGCCTGTGGGTGATGGGCGGCAAGAGCCCGGCCGAGTACAAGGGCGTGGCCAAGTTCTTCAAGCTGCTGACCTCGCCCGAGGTGATGGCCAAGTGGCATCAGGACACCGGCTACCTGCCGGTAGTGACCGCCGCTTACGAGCTGTCGCGCAAGCAGGGTTTCTATGAACAGAATCCGGGCGCGGACATCGCCACCCGCCAGATGCAGAACAAGCCGCCCAAGTCCTACACTCGCGGCCTGCGCCTGGGATACATGCCGCAGATCCGCGGCGTGATGGACGAGGAACTGGAGGGCGTGTGGACCGGCAAGAAAACCGCCAAGCAAGCGCTGGACAACGCGGTGCTGCGCGGCAACGAACTGCTGCGCCGCTTCGAGAAAACCGCCAACTGATCCATCCGGAAACGGGCGCGCCGCAAGGCCGCCCGTTTTTCCCGCAGAGTCCACGCATGCACAATCGCATTCATTTCTCCAACCGCTGGCTGGGCTTCGCCTTGATGGCGCCGCAGCTGGCGATCACCTTGATCTTCTTCCTGTGGCCGGCCGGCGAGGCGCTGTGGCAATCGGCGCTGCAGCAGGACCCGTTCGGCCTGGATAGCCAGTTTGTCGGCCTGGACAATTTCAGCCAGCTGTTCCATGACCCGTTGTACCTGGGCACCATCCAGACCACGCTGCTGTTCAGCGCGCTGGTGACGCTGCTGGGCACCGGCAGCGCATTGATCCTGGCGGTGATGGCCAACCAGATCGCCCGCGGCAAGCGCGTCTACCAGACCGTGCTGATCGCGCCTTACGCCATCGCGCCGTCGGTGGTGGCCGTGCTGTGGCTGTTCCTGTTCAACCCCAGCCTGGGCTGGATCAGCTATCTGCTGCGCGAGGCAGGCTACGAGTGGAACCACGCGCTCAACGGCGGACAGGCGCTGCTCTTGGTGGTGCTGGCCTCGGCCTGGAAGCAGATCAGCTACAACTTCCTGTTCTTCTACGCCGGCCTGCAGGCGATACCGGCATCCTTGATCGAGGCGGCCGCGATAGACGGCGCCGGCCCCTTGCGCCGCTTCCGCGACCTGGTGTTCCCGCTGTTGTCGCCGACCAGCTTCTTCCTGCTGGTGGTCAACCTGGTGTACGCCTTCTTCGACACCTTCGCGGTGATCGACGCGGCCACCGGCGGCGGGCCGGGCAAGTCGACCGAGACCATGATCCTCAAGGTATACCTGGAAGGCTTCAAGGGCCTGGATCTGGGCAGCTCGGCCGCGCAATCGGTGGTGCTGATGGCGGTGGTCGGCCTGTTGACGCTGATCCAGTTCCGTTACGTGGAAAGAAAGGTGCAGTACTGATGGTGGAGAATCGCAAAGGGCTGGACCTGTTTTGCCACGCGATGCTGATCGCGGGCATGCTGGTGGTGGCCTTTCCCTTGTATCTGATGTTCGCCGCGGCCAGCCAGGACGCCGATCAGGTGACGCGGGTGCCGCTGTCGCTGCTGCCCGGCAGCCAGCTGTGGGCCAACCTCTCCACCGTGCTGTGGAGCGGCAGCGGCGGGTTGGCGGTGCCGCTGGCGCGCACGCTGTGGAACAGCTTCGTGATGGCGATGCTGATCGCCGTCGGCAAGATCGTGATTTCCTTCCTGTCGGCCTACGCCATCGTCTATTTCCGCTTCCCGTTTCGCAAGACCGGCTTCGCGCTGATCTTCGCCACGTTGATGCTGCCGGTGGAGGTCCGCATCTTCCCGACGGTGGAAGTGGTGACCCAGATGGGGCTGATCAACAGCTATGCTGGCCTGACGTTGCCCTTGATCGCGTCCGCCACTGCCACCTTCCTGCTGCGGCAGTTCTTCATGACGCTGCCCAAGGAATTGATGGAGGCGGCGCGGGTGGACGGCGCGGGGCCGATCCGCTTCATGGTGGACGTGGTGTTGCCCTTGTCGCGCACCAATATCGCGGCCTTGTTCGTGATCACCTTCATCTACGGCTGGAACCAGTATCTGTGGCCGCTCTTGGTCACCCATGATCCGGCGATGTCTACCTCGGTGATCGCGATCAAGGGCATGCTGGGCGAGGGCGCGGTGCAGTGGCACCTGGTGATGGCGTCCGCGTTGCTGACCTTGCTGCCGCCGCTGGTGGTGGTGATCGGCATGCAGCGCTGGTTCGTCAAGGGCCTGGTGGACAACGAGAAATGAGAAAGAGCGCCAAATGGCAAAACTGAGTCTGAAGAATATCGCCAAGCGCTATCCCGGCGCCGAGCGCCGGGTGCTGGAAGAGATTTCGGTGGAGATCGCCGACGGCGAGTTCGTGGTCATCGTCGGGCCGTCCGGTTGCGGCAAGTCGACCTTGCTGCGGATGGTGGCCGGGCTGGAAAGCACCGAGGACGGCGAGATACGCATCGGCGAGCGCCTGGTCAACCAACTGGAGCCCAAGGACCGCGACATCGCGATGGTGTTCCAGAACTACGCGTTGTACCCGCACATGACGGTGGCGGAGAACATGGGTTACGCGCTCAAGCTCAAGGGCCTGAAAAAGGCCGAAGTGATGGAACGGGTGCTGAAGGTGGCGGCGGTGCTGGAGCTGGAGCAGCTGTTGCAGCGCAAGCCGCGCGAGCTGTCCGGCGGCCAGCGCCAGCGGGTGGCGATGGGCCGCGCCATCGTGCGCGAGCCGGCGGTGTTCCTGTTCGACGAGCCGCTGTCCAACCTGGACGCCAAGCTGCGCGGCCAAATGCGGCTGGAAATCCAGCGGCTGCATCGCCGGCTGGCCACCACCAGCCTGTACGTCACCCACGATCAGGTTGAGGCGATGACGCTGGCCGACCGCGTGATCGTGCTGAACAAGGGCCATATCGAGCAGATCGGCGCGCCGGACGAGATCTACGACCGGCCGGCCACCACCTTCGTCGCCGCCTTCATGGGCTCGCCGGGGATGAATCTGTTCGACGCGCAGGCGGACGAGCGCGGCGAGCGGCTGCTGCTGGGCGACGGCGTGTCGCTGTCCCTGCCGGCGGCCAACCCGGCGCTTGCGGGACGCAAGCTGACGGTCGGCCTCCGGCCCGAGCACCTGCCCGCGGCCGGCGACGGCGGCCAGGCGCTGAGCCTGCGGGTGGACAGCGTGGAGATGCTGGGCGCCGACAATTACGTGTACGGCCTTTTGGCTGGGCAGAACGTGGTGGCGCGGCTGGCCCACGGCCACCGGCCGGAGCCGGGCAGCCGGCTGGAGGTGACGGTGCGCGCCGAAGCGCTGCACCTGTTCGACTCGGAAACACAGAGGAGAATCGAGCATGCCGCAGCATCCCAAGCAAGCCTGGCCGTATCCTGAGGTCGTCGCCCACCGCGGCGGCGGCACGCTGGCGCCGGAAAACACCGTAGCCGGCTTCCGCGAGGGCATCCGCTACGGCTATCGCGCGGCGGAGTGCGACGTGAAGCTGTCGGCTGACAACGTCTGCTTCTTGCTGCACGACGATACCGTGGACCGCACCAGCAACGGCGAGGGCGCTGCCCGGGCCAAGACCATGGCCGAGCTGTCGCAGCTGGACGCCGGCGGCTGGAAGGGCGCGGCCTTCGCCGGCGAGGCGCTGCCGACGCTGGCCAATGTGGCGGCTTACTGCCTGGCGCAGCGCATGCTGCTGAACATCGAGATCAAGCCCTGCCCGGGGCGCTTCGAGGAAACCGGCCGGCTGGTGGCGCAAGAGGCCGCTAGGCTGTGGGCCGGCGCGGCGGTGCCGCCCTTGCTGTCCTCGTTCGAGATCGACGCCTTGCGCGCGGCGAAAGCCGCCGAGCCGGCGCTGCCGCGCGCCTTTCTGTGCGAGGAGATTCCGGCGAACTGGCGCGACATCCTGGCGGAGCTGGATGGCGTGGCGCTGCATTGCGACCACAAGGCCCTGACCGAGACGCTGGCCCGCGACATCAAGGCCGCCGGCTACCAGCTGTTGTGCTACACGGTCAACGATCCGGCCGACGCAGGCCGTCTGCTGGCCTGGGGCGTGGACAGCCTGTGCACCGACAGGCTGGACCTGCTGCCGGCGCGCTGAGTCTTTGGCGCCGCTGACAAAACCCTTGATCCCGCGTCGCGCCTTCTTGTCGTGCGGCGGGCGTGGCCAGCGTCGGCGCGCCTGGGTTCGGGTTGCGGCCCTTATTGGGGCCAGCGCTGGAAGATAGGCTGCAGCGCGCCGTTCTGCTGCAGCCTTTTCAGCGCCGCCTCGAACTGCCGCGCGCGCGGGTCATCCTTGGCGAAGGCCACGTAGCGCGGCATGACCACCAGCGGCTTGTCCAGCACTCTGACCAGGGCCCCCGCGCCGCGTTGCTGGATGAAGTACAGCAGCTGCACCTTGTCGCCGACGATGACGTCCACCCTGCCTGCCAGCAGCATGGCCACCAGTTGGCCGGGCGAGCCGGCGTTCTGGTCGCGGTTGAGCGGCGCCTTGTCGAATTCGGTGTCGTAGGCGTAGCCGCGAACCTGGCCTATCTGGTAAGGCTTGAGATCGTCCAGGCTGCGCCAGCCGCGCAGCGCGCAGCGCTTTAGCGTGATGAAGACGGTTTCGCCTTTGCGCAGCGGGCCGGCTAGGTCGTATTGCGCGCGCCGCTCGGCGGTGCCGGTGAAGACAAAACCCGCCACGGCGTTTTTCAGCGCCAATTGCTGCTTCACCCGCTCCCAGGGCAGCAGGGCGATATGGAAAGGCTGGCCGGTTTCCCGCATCACGGCGTCTACCAGCTCCACGTCCAAGCCTTTGGGCGTCGGATCGTTTCCCGACAGGTAGCTATAGGGTTCGAAGTTGGCGTCCGCCACCAGTAGCCATGGCAGCTTGTCGGCGGCCTGGGCGCATGCGGCGCACAGCCATAAACACCAGAGCAAGGATCTCATCGGCGAGAATACTCCCGTTAGGCGTCCGTTTGCTGCCCGGAATGATTGGTTTCGATGCTCCGAGCCGCCGGATAGGTTTCGCAGCGGTAAGCCGGAGCCTGAACAGGTTCTCAGGCAAGATTCAATGGCATTTCTTCAGCTTAGCATCTGGACATGGCGGCTCCTCGTTCGTAAGATGGCGCGGTTTTTACACTTTGTTTGCAATCTGTTTACTTAATTTCGATTGTCAGCATGGGAACTTTCTTGTTAGATTTTTTCGGATTCGCGCCATTCGTCGCGATCTGTGGCTAACAATCCTGCCAGTGCGATTTCCTCTTCACTCGAGCCGTTCCAGACGCGACCCGTCGGTCGCCAGCCTGTCCTTCCATCCCGTTAGGAGCAGCATGCAACGGGGGCCTTGCGCCCGCTCGCTATGATTTCACCCGGCAGCAGACCGGGATGCCGTTCCGCAGGCGACTCGCCGCGGACATCGATACGCTCAGGACAACAAGGAGAACCATGGAGTTGCTTCATTCTTTGATCAATGCCGTCAACGACGTGCTGTGGGGCAAGGTGCTGATCGCCCTGCTGTTGGCGGTGGGCCTGTATTTCACGCTGCGCTCGGGCCTGTTGCAGCTGCGGCTGTTCCCGCGGGGCTGGCGCGAGATGATGGGGGGCCGCGGCGGCCATGTCAGCAAGAATGACATTTCGCCGTTCCAGGCTTTCGCCACCGGCCTCGCCAGCCGCGTGGGCACCGGCAACATCGCCGGCGTGGCCATCGCCATCGCCGCCGGCGGACCCGGCGCGGTGTTCTGGATGTGGTTGACCGCCTTGCTCGGCATGTCCAGCGCCTTTGTCGAGTCGACGCTGGCCCAGCTGTTCAAGACCAGCCACCACGACGACACTTTCCGCGGCGGTCCCGCTTATTACATCCAGAAGGGCCTGGGCCAGCGCTGGCTGGGCGTGGTGTTCGCGCTGTGTCTGATTTTGGCTTTCGGCCTGGTGTTCAACGCGGTGCAGGCCAACTCCATCGTCGCCGCGACGGAGGGCGCATGGGGCTGGAATCGCTACGCGGTGGGCATCGGCCTGGTGCTGTTGACCGCGCCGGTGATCTTCGGCGGCGTGCGCTCGGTGGCGCGGGTGGCCGAATGGCTGGTGCCGGTGATGGCGCTGATCTACCTGCTGATGGCCTTCTACGTGCTGGCCATCCATGCGGCCGAGCTGCCGGGCCTAGTGGCATTGATCGTCAAGAGCGCGCTGGGCCTGGAGCAGGCGGCCGGCGGCGTGGCCGGCTACGCGGTCAGCCAGGCGATGATGCTGGGCATCAAGCGCGGCCTGTTCTCCAACGAGGCGGGCATGGGCTCGGCGCCCAACGCCGCCGCCACCGCCACCTCCAAGCATCCGGCCAGCCAGGGCGCGATCCAGATGTTCGGCGTGTTCATCGACACCATGGTGGTGTGCACCGCCACCGCGGCCATCATCCTGCTGTCCGGCGTGAACGAGCCGGGACTGAGCGGCGTGGCGCTGACGCAGAAAGCCATTGCGTCGCAGTTCGGCCCGATAGGCGTCTCCTTCCTGGCGGTGGCGATGTTCTTGTTCGCGTTCTCGTCCATCCTGGGCAACTACGCCTACGCCGAAGGCAATGTCGAGTTCATCCGCAACAACAAGGCCGCGCTGCTGGGTTTTCGCCTGATCGTGCTGGCCATGGTGATGTTCGGCGCGCTGGCCAGCCTGCCGCTGGTATGGGATATGGCCGACATGGCGATGGGCTTGATGGCGCTGATCAACCTGGTGGCCATCGTGCTGCTGTCGCGCTACTTCTTCACGGTGCTGGGCGATTACCAGCGCCAGTTGACGGCCGGTGTGGCCGCGCCGGTGTTCAAGGTGGACCAGTACCCGGAACTTGCCGCCAAGGTGGAGAAGGGCATCTGGTAAGTCCGCTCCCGCCGTGCGACAAAGCCCGCCGTTTCCGGCGGGCTTTTGTTTGGGCTGAGCGCGGTTCAGACGGTGAAGCGTCCGGCCAGGCCGATCAGCCGCTGGGAGATCGCCTGCAGTTCGCCGGCGGTTTCGGCGCTGGCCTTGACCGCCATGCTGTTCTGTTCCGACATGCGGGACACCTGCTCCACATTCATCGCCAGCGATTGGCTGGCGCTGCTCTGCTCGCGCAGCGAGGAGGTGATCCGGTGGATGCTGTCCAGCACGTCGTCGACGCAGTGGCGGATGTTGTCCATGCTGGAGCCGGCTTCGCGCGCGCGTTGCTGGCCATCCATGATGGCCTTCATGCCTTGCTGCATGTTGTCGTTGCCCTTTTGCGCGGTGTTCTGGATCTGGTTGACGATGTTGCTGATCTCGGTGGTGGACAGCGCGGTGCGCTCGGCCAGCTTGCGCACTTCGTCGGCCACCACGGCGAAACCGCGGCCCATTTCGCCGGCGCGGGCGGCTTCGATGGCAGCGTTCAGCGCCAGCAGATTGGTCTGGTCCGCCACGTCCCGGATCACGTCGACGATGCCCACTATGGATTCGGACTGCTTGCCCAGGTCGGTGATGGTTTCCGACACCGAGGACACGTCGCGGACGATGCCGTCCATGCTGCTGGTGGTGGCGGCGATCACCCGGTTGCCGTCCGACGATCGGGTGGCGGCGTCGTTGGACAGGCGGTCGGCCTGTTCCGATTGCTCGGCGCACACCGACAGGCTGGTGCTGAGCTCTTCGATCGCGGCGGCCATGCTGGCGGCGGCCTCGTTTTGCTGGTTGCTGCTGGCGGTGATGCTTTGCGCGCTTTCCGCCATGGCCGATGCCGCATGATTTACCTCGCGCGAGGTTTCCAGCAGTTGCGACACCGTTTCGCGCAGCTGGTTGCGCATCCGCCGGATGGCGGCCAACAGGCTGGTTTCATCGCGGTCGCGCAGATGAATGCGGGTGTCCAGCCGGCCCGATGCCAGTTGCTCCACCACCTGCTGCACGTACATCGGCTCCCCGCCCAGTTGCAGCGTGATGGACAGATAGAGCTGGTGGAACAGGAAAATGGCCAGCAGCATCGCGGCCACGCCGATGATGATGTAGGTATTGCGCTGGCTGGCGGTGCGGTCTATCCGCGCCTGCAGCAATTGGTCCAACTGCTGCAGGCCGCTGGCGATGTAGGCGGAGACGGCCTGGGCGCCGTCTGCGCTGTGTCCGGCCACTTTCAGGCTGCTGGCGCCGGTCTTGCCGCCCACCGCGTCGTCTATCGTCGGCAACTGGCTCTTCAGCGTCGCCGCCAGCTTGTCGGCTTGGGACGACATTTCCGGCTTCAGGCTGGCGTTGTAGGCGACGGCTTTGCCTATGTCGCTGGCCAAGCCGTCGTTGACCTCGCCGATCAGCGGGCGCAATTCCACCAGGCGGTCGCGCTGCGCCGCCTCCAGCGGATGGTTGGCCTCGGCCAGCGCGGCGATGGCGTTGGCCTCGCCTAGATGGCTGATCAGCGTGGTCAGCTTGGCGGTGGAGGCGTCCATCAGGTAATAAGTATCGATGTCGGGGTCCAGCGTCAGGTTGGAATTGTCGCTGATGACGCCGATCAGGTTGTTCAGTTTGTCGCTGAACCCGCCGTAGGCCGCTATCCATTGTGATGGCTGGGCGGCCTGGGTGGCTTTGAGCTTGTCCCAGGCGGCGGCCGCGTCCTTCCAGGCGGCATCGCTGGCCAATTGCGGGCCGACCTGGTCGTTGGCCGCCTGCAGCGCCTGCCATTTGGCTTGCAGTTGCTGTGTGGCCGCCGGCAAGTCGTTCTTGGCCTGGGCGTCGCCTAGCGAGGCGCGCACCGCCGTCTCCTGGCTTTGCTGCGCTTGCGCCAACATCGCCGTCAGCGGCTGCATGTAGACGACGCCGACTTTTTCCTTGGCGGTGGATTCGATATTGTCCTGGTTGCTGCGGAACAGGCCGTAGACCAGGTAAAGCAGCGCCGCCGCGAACAGCACGCCGATCACGGCGAAGCGCTGCGGGTAGCTCAGGCGCTGCATCAGCCTGACAATGGGGGTGGACATGGGACGGCTCCTCGCGAACGCGGGCGGCCGGGCGCTTGCGTCCCGGCGTGCTTGCATACCCTTTGTATAAGTGATTTTGCTTATTACATAGGAAAAAATAAGCGCAACTCGACTAAGGGGCAGTCACCAAGGCGACGAAAAATCGAACGGGCGCCGCGAGGACGCCCGTGAGGCGGGGATCAGATGGTTTTGGAGTAGCGGGCGTGGGTTTCGCGCTCGCGCAGGTGGCGGTCGAAGATCATGGCGATGTTGCGGATCAGGAAGCGGCCCTGGGGCTCCACCATCAGGAAGTCACCGTCGAAGGACAGCAGGCCTTGCTGCTGGAATTCGCGGATGCGGGGCATTTCCTCGGCGAAGTACTGGGCGAAATTGATGCCGTGGATTTCCTCTATCGCTTCCACCGACAAGGCGAATCGGCACATCAGCCCCTGGATGATGGTGCGGCGCAGGATGTCGTCGTTGTTCAGCGTCAGTCCGCGTACCACCGGCAGCCGGCCCTGGTCGAGCGCCGCGTAGTAACCCTCCAGCGACTTGTCGTTCTGGCTGTAACAGGAGCCCACCTTGCCGATGGCGGATACGCCGAAGGCCAGCATGTCGCAGTCGGCGTGGGTGGAGTAGCCCTGGAAGTTGCGCTGCAGCCGGCCCTGGCGCAGGGCCACGGCCAGTTCGTCGTCGGGCTTGGCGAAATGGTCCATGCCGATGAACACGTAGCCGGCGTCGGTCAAGGTCTTCACCGCGTCTTGCAAGATGTCCAGCTTGACCGCCGCTCCCGGCAGGTCGGCCTCGTGGATGCGGCGCTGCGGCATGAACACGCTGGGCAGGTGGGCGTAGTTGTACAGCGACAAGCGGTCCGGGTCGAGCGCCAGCGCCTTTTGCAGCGTGTCGCGCATCGTTTCGCGAGTTTGCAGCGGTAGGCCGTAGATCAGGTCCAGGCTGACCGATTTGAAGCCGCCTTCGCGCGCCGCCTCGATCACCGCCCGGGTTTCCTCCTCGCTTTGCACCCGGTTGACCGCTTTCTGTACTGCCGGGTCGAAATCTTGTATCCCCACGCTGACGCGATTGAAGCCATATCCTGCCAGCTTGAGCATGGTTTCGCGTTTTACCTTGCGCGGGTCTATCTCTATGGAATACTCTCCGTCGCTTAGGAATTCAAAGTGCGTGCCGAGTATGCCCATCAGCCGTTCAAGTTGCGCATCGGACAAGAAGGTCGGAGTGCCGCCGCCAAAGTGAAGCTGTATCACTTTTTCACGGATGCCCAGCGCTTCGCTCACCAACCGGATTTCTTTCTCCAGGTAATCCAAATACTGATCCGCTTTGGCGCTGTCTTTGGTGATGATCTTGTTGCAGGCGCAGTAATAACAAATTGTGTTGCAAAACGGTATATGAGCGTACAATGATAAAGGTCTGCGGTTGGCGCCAATCTGACGCTGCCGCAGTTTGTTCAGATAATCTTCTTCCGAAAACTTTGATGTAAAGCGATCAGCTGTCGGATAAGAGGTGTATCTTGGCCCCGCGCCATCCAGCCTCTCGATCAGCTCGCGATCGAAGACGAAATGGGCGGGAGAGAAGGGGTGGGTAGTTTTCATGTCGTATTCGGATGGTAAAACTTCTGGAGGACTGGTAAATTTGCGAAAAACTTGTGAATTCCGCCTTGATAAGGGTCAAGCTTCCCCGGCTTGTAGCAAACACAGCATGTCTGAACATAACCACACCACGTTGCAAACCCTGAAAATCTCCTGCTCCAGCTGCAGTCTGCGCGAGCTGTGCCTGCCGGTCGGCCTCAATCGCGAGGAAATGAGCCAGCTGGACACGGTGATCCGCCAGAGCCGCCGCTTGAAGCGAGGCGAGTATCTGTTCCGCAGCGGGGAGTCCTTCAAGTCGCTGTACGCTATCCGTACGGGCTTCTTCAAGACCTGTGTCGCCAGCCAGGATGGCCGCGAGCAGGTGACGGGCTTCCTGATGTCCGGCGAACTGATGGGTCTGGACGGCATTTCCTCAAGCAACCACAGCTGCGACGCGGTGGCGCTGGAGGACAGCGAAGTCTGCGAGCTGCCGTTCGGCCGCATGGAGTCGCTGAGCCGCGATATCCCCAGCCTGCAGCATCATTTCTACCGGCTGATGAGCCGCGAAATCGTGCGCGACCAGAACGTGATGCTGCTGCTCGGCAACATGAAGGCGGAAGAGCGCATCGCCGCTTTCCTGCTGAACTTGTCGCAGCGGTTGTCCACCCGAGGTTTCGCCGCCAACGATTTCATCCTGCGCATGAGCCGCGAAGAGATCGGCAGCTTCTTGGGCCTGAAGCTGGAAACGGTCAGCCGTACGCTGTCCAAGTTCCAGCAGCAGGGCTGGATCACTGTCGATCACAAGCATATCCAGCTGGTGCAGTTGGATTCGCTGAAGGATTTGATCTCGGGCTGCATGCACGCTAACGGCCACTAAACGGCCGCCAGGCATGGCGCCGGATCGGAAAGGCAGGCTCGAGCCTGCCTTTTTTCATGTCCGGGCGATGCGCCGAAGCAGTACCCCAAGCCGCTCCGGCTCGGGCCTGCCGGGCGCAGTGGCGAAACCGCGCGCGACTCCGCGCCAGCGTCCGCCGCCGTCCGGCTGCAGTTCCGCCACCCGTTGCGGTGTTTGGGCGTCGCTCAGCCGCGCGCGCAGCGCGTCCTCGCCATACGAGCATTCCGCTTCCAGCCAAGCGGGAGCCAGCCCCAGCGCGAGCCGCCGCATCGCCGCGGCCAGGCGGCGTCACGCGGCGCGTGCCAGCCTTGGAGCTGATCGGAGGAGGGGGCGTGGCAACGCTCGAGGCCGTCAGGCAGGACGCCGGCGGCGTCGGGATGGAGGGCTCGCTGCAGCTGTGTTGCGGTTTTGGTCGCCTTCAGCCGCCAGGCGTCATTGAGGCCGGGACCGACCCGTTTTTCGGGCGTGTCGTCCAGTCGCGGGTAGAGCTTGCTGGCGGTTTCCTGGTGCCAGGGCTCACCGTCCATCCAGAGCAGGCAGTCGAATTCGCCTACCGTTCGCCGCTCTCTGTTTATGACTTTGAGATTTTTCGCCGCGAGGTGGATGTGCGGCGCATGGCGAAATCAGAAAGAAAAAAACCGTTCGGCATGGATTGCCGGCCGCGTGGCTGGATGAGCGGCCAGTTATGCCGCCAGCTCGCCGGGCGAGCGGTCCAGCCTGGCGGCGCCGTCAGCTGCCCGGCGGCCGTTCCGGCGGAAGATCGGCGTCGCATCTCCAAGGGGAGGGGAAGGTCAGCAGAAAAGCGAGATCGCGCACTGCGGGATGCGCGTAGGGCAGATCGCAGCTTGGCTCAGTCCGCATCGCCGGAGGCTTTGCCGGCCGCGCGTTGCACTTGTTTGTAGAAGCCGCGCAGGATGTCGATCTCCTCGCGGAGCATCCCGGCGCGATGGAACATGGTGCGCATGCGGCGCATCAGCCGCTCGCTGTTGCGGCGCTGGAAGTAGCCGATCTCGTCCATTGCCTGCCCCAGATGGCCGCACATGCCGTCCACCTCGCTCTGGGTCGCCGCTTCGCCGTCGGCGCGAAGGTATTCCACGTCCACCTCGGTGTGGCTGAACAGCTCGTAAGTCATCACCTGCACTGCCATCGCCAGGTTCAGCGAGAAATAATCGGGGTTGCCGGGGATGGTCACCAGCCGATTGCATTGTTCCACTTCTTCGATGGATAGCCCGAAGGTTTCGTTGCCGAACACCAGGGCCACTTGTTCGCCGCCGCGGGCGCGGGCGATCAGCTCTGGCGTAGTCTGGCGCGGGGTGGACAGCGGCGTGGTCAGCTCGCGGCGGCGGCTGGTCAGCGCGCAGGCCACGGTGACGTCGGACAAGGCTTCCCGCAGCGAACCGACCACGACGGCGCGCTCCAGCAGGTCCACCGCGCCCGAAGCCAGCGTATTGGCTTCGTCGCTGGGAAACACTTTGGGTTCCACCAGGTAGAGCCGGCTCAAACCCATGGTTTTCATGGCGCGCGCGGCCGAGCCGATATTGCCCGGATGGTTGGGGCGGGCCAGCACCACGCGGATGTTTTGCAGAAAATCAGGTACTTGGGGTTTATTCATTGGCGTTTTCACATTAAAATAGCGGGCATATACCAAAAGCCCGCGCCCAGGCGTCGGGTTTTTTTGTTCCTTAACCCAGATTGTTACCAGCGGGTGTCGCGTCATCAGACGGACATCCGCTCATCGTTAAAGTGTAGAGGCCGTCAATGCATCCGATGCTCAATGTCGCGGTTAAAGCCGCTCGCCGCGCAGGCAGTGTTATCCAGCGCGCGTCGCTTAACCTCGATACCATTCGCGTAGAGAAGAAAAAGCACAATGACTTTGTGACCGAGGCGGACCGCGCCGCCGAGGACGCGATCATCAACGTCATTCTCGAAGCCTATCCGAAGCACGCGATTCTAGCAGAAGAGTCCGGCGCCAAAGGCATCGGCTCCTCCGAATACGAATGGATCATCGATCCCATCGACGGCACCACCAACTTCTTGCATGGCCATCCGCAATACGGCATTTCCATCGCCATGGCGCACAAGGGCCAGATTCAGCAGGCCGTGGTCTACGACCCGAGCCGCAACGATCTGTTCACCGCCTCCCGAGGCGTGGGCGCCTTTCTCAACGACCGCCGCATCCGGGTATCCAAGCGCTTCATGATGAACGAGTGCCTGATCGGCACCGGCTTCCCGGTTTCCGACCAGAGCTACATCGATCAATATCTGGGCATGCTGAAGGACGTGATCGGCAAGACCGCCGGCGTGCGCCGCGAAGGCGCGGCCTCGCTGGATCTGTGCAACGTCGCCTGCGGCCGCACCGAAGGCTTCTTCGAACTGAACCTGAAACCCTGGGACATCGCGGCCGGCAGCCTGATCGTGCAGGAAGCGGGCGGCATCGTCACCGACTTCACCGGAGAGCAGGGCTGGTTCGAGTCCGGCGACATCGTCGCCGGCAGCCCGAAAGTGTTGGCGCAGTTGCTGCAGCTGTTGGCGCCCCACGTTTCCAAGTAAGCGGCACCCGCATCGAAAACGGCAGACCATCCGGTCTGCCGTTTTTTTTTGCGCACAGCGCGCGGAACTGTTGTCTTTTTCCCGGCTCTAGTCCCAATATACCTTGTGGGGGTATTTGAATGGAGCGCGACATGCGAAGACGCGATGTGATGAGGTGGGGCGCCGCGCTGGCGTTGACGCCTTGGTTGGCGAGGCCGGCGCTGGCCGCGGCCGGCCATCGGGAACATGGATCAATGGACGTCGGCGTCATGCCCGCCGCCGGAAAGCTGGGTTTGGCCAGCGGCTTGCCGCTGCCCGCGCTCATGCGCTTGCCGCTGGAACGCAAGGACGGCGCGCTGCAGGGGTGCTTGACCGCGGCGGCGGTGAGGCTGCCCCTGCTGTCGGGGAGGCCGGCGACCGAGTTCTGGGCTTACAACGACAGCGTGCCGGGTCCGGCCATCGAGCTGAGCGAGGGCGAGACGCTCAACCTGCGTTTCGACAACCGCCTGCCGCAGCCTACCACCGTGCATTGGCACGGCCTGCCGATCCCGGCAGATCAGGACGGCAACCCGCAGGATCCGGTGGCGCCAGGCCAAGGCCGAGATTATCGTTTCACCTTGCCGGCCGGTTGCGCCGGCAGCTATTGGTATCACCCGCATCCGCACGGCCACACCTCCGAACAGGTATACCGAGGCTTGGCGGGGGTGTTCGTGGTGAGGAGCCGCAACGATCCGCTGGCCCATCTGCCGGAGCGCTGGCTGGTGCTATCCGACTTGAAGCTGGATGACGATGGCGGCATCGCGGCAAGCAGCGACGCGGACAGAATGGACGGCCGCGAAGGGCAGTTCGTGCTGGCCAACGGCGCCTGGCAGCCCAGGCTGACGCTGGGCGTGGGCGAGCGGCAGCGTTGGCGGATCTGGAACGCGACCAGCGCCAGGGTGTTGAAGCTGGCGCTGCCGGCGCACGAAGTCTGGCTGGTGGGCACGGATGGCGGCCTGCTGGAGCGGCCGCGGCGGGTGGAAAACTTGCTGGTGCCGCCCGGAGGCAGAGTGGAACTGGCGGTGACCGGCCGCTTCGCGCCGGGCTTGCCGGCAGGGTTGCTGGCCTTGCCCTACGCGCGGGGCAAGATGATGGGGCCGGAGCAGGACAAGGCGCTGTCGCTGGCGGAGGTCGACGCCGGAGAGGCGGTGGCGACTGCGCCGCTGCCGGCCAAGCTGCGGCGCATTGATGCGCTGCCGCGACCGGCGGTGAAGCGCAGCGTGGTTTTCAGCGAGAACATGGCCAATCCCGCGGCGATGTTCCTGATCAACGGCAGAACCTTCGACATGGACAGGATGGACTTCACCGGCAAGGTGGGCGCGGTGGAGGAGTGGGAAATCGACAATCAGGCCGATATGGACCACCCCTTCCACCTGCATGGCACCCAGTTCCAGGTGACCGAGCGCCATGACGGCAAGGGCTGGCGGCGCGAGCCCTATCTCGCCTGGCTGGACGTGGTCAACGTGCCGCCGGGGCAGAAGGTGAGGCTGCGCTTCCGTCAGGACATGCCGGGGCCGCGGATGTTCCACTGCCACATCTTGGAGCACGAGGACGCCGGCATGATGGGCATGCTGGATGTTCGTGCCTAGCGCGGTGGGATGGGCGATAATGCCGACATGAAAAATCCAGGAACCGTCATGGGCGATACACATTCTCCCCAGGAGTGCTGCCATGAGGCGGCGCAGGCCGAGCGCAGCGTGGTGCAGCCGGGCAAGGCCGCGCTGCTGAAGCGACTGGCGCGGATCGAGGGCCAGGTGCGCGGCATCGGCGGCATGATCGAGTCCGACCGCTACTGCGTGGACGTGCTGACCCAGGTGGCGGCGGTGAAGTCGGCGATGGACGCGGTGGCGCTGCAACTGCTGGAAAACCACATGAAGGGCTGCGTCGCCCGCGCCTTGCAGCAAGGCGACGCCACCGGCATGGTGACCGAGTTGATCGACGTGGTGAAGAAAGTGCGCTGAGCCGCCATTTCGGGAGGCCCGCAATGGCGGGTTTCGCTTTATTTAGGGAGTCTGAAATGAAAAAATCAGTATGCCTCGCCTTGCTGTTCGCCGGCGCCGCCCATGCGGCGCCGATCCCGTTCGAAACCTACATCAAGCTGCACAACGGCATGCTGGAAGCCGAAGTGGTGTCCATGGCCGGCGCGCCGGATTACGGCAGCGACAGCCGCCAGGGCAAGCTCGCCAGCGGCGTGACCACCGTGTCCACCACCCGCCAGCTGTCGTGGCTGGCCAATGGCCAGATTCCCTACACCACCATCGTCACGCTGCGGGACGGCGTGGTGGTGGATATCAAGCGCGACAAGAAGTTGTAAATCCGCCGCGTTTTTTCGTCGCGCCGCGCGGAAGTTTCTGAATAATCGCGCTTAAAATTTGCCTGGCCGCGGCAAAGTGCGTAGAATGCTGCGGTTTACTACCTTGCCTTTCGCAATCGCATGGCGGAAGGCTACGAATAGCCAAAAGGAGTTCACATGCGCCATTACGAAATCGTGTTCATCGTGCACCCGGACCAGTCCGAACAGGTCCCGGCCATGATCGAACGCTACAAGGGTATGGTTCTGGCCGCCGAAGGCAAGATCCACCGTCTGGAAGACTGGGGCCGTCGTCAACTGGCCTACCCGATCCAGAAGCTGCACAAGGCTCACTACGTTCTGATGAACGTCGAGTGCCAAGCGGAAACTCTGGCCGAGATCGAGCACGCCTTCAAGTTCAACGACGCCGTTCTGCGCCACCTGACCATCAAGATGGACCGCGCGATCACCGACGCGTCCCCGATGATGAAG
The DNA here is from genome assembly GCF_003325475.1 of Chromobacterium phragmitis. Lineage (NCBI taxonomy): Bacteria > Pseudomonadati > Pseudomonadota > Betaproteobacteria > Neisseriales > Chromobacteriaceae > Chromobacterium > Chromobacterium phragmitis. The sequence goes on along the minus strand of NZ_CP029495.1, from coordinate 654,341 downwards.
GACGAAAAGGCTAAGAACCTGCTGGACGCCCAGCCGGCTGCCGAGGTTGAAGCTTCCGCCTAATTCGGGCCGGAGCTTAGATCTTGCAGAATCGCCTGGTACTGACCGTCACGGTTGATCGCGAAGATGCGCTGAGGTACACGCCCGCCGGCTTGCCGGTAGTGGAAATGTGGCTGAAGCACCAGTCCCGGCAAAGCGCCGGCGGGTTCGAGCGCGATGTGGCCTGCGACATACAGGCAGTGTGGGTGGGAGAGGAAGCCAAGAAACGCGCCGGGAAACTGGCGGGGCAGGTGATGAACGTCACCGGTTTTCTCAGCCAACGCAGCCTGCGCAATCCGCGGTTGGTACTCAATATCGAATACGTTGAATTTGTAAAAGGTTAGTCAAAATGGCTCGTCAACTCTTCAAGCGCAAGAAGTTCTGCCGCTTCACGGCAGAAGGCATCAAGGAAATCGACTACAAATCCGTTGATCTCCTGAAGGATTTCATCGCCGAAAACGGCAAAATCATCCCGGCTCGCATCACCGGCACCAAGGCCCGCTACCAGCGTCAGCTGACCACCGCTATCAAGCGTGCTCGCTTCCTGGCCTTCCTGCCGTACACCGACCAGCACTAAGCCGGGAAAGGAACTTAAGAGATGCAAATCATCCTGCTCGAAAAAGTTGCCAACCTGGGTCAACTGGGTGACGTGGTGAACGTGAAGAACGGTTTCGCCCGTAACTTCTTGATCCCGCAAGGCAAGGCCAAGCGCGCTACCGAAGCGAACCTGAAAGAGTTCGAAGCTCGTCGCGCCGATCTGGAAGCCAAGCAAGCCGAAATCCTGGCCGACGCCAAGGTTCGCGCTGAAAAACTGAACGAAGCCGTGATCACCATCGCCCAGAAGGCTGGCGTGGACGGCCGTCTGTTCGGCTCCGTGACCAACGTTGACGTCGCCGAAGCCGTTACCGCTTTCGGCGTGCAAGTGAAGCGTCATGAAGTTCGCCTGCCGAACGGCCCGTTCAAGGCCATCGGCGAGTACGACATCGAGATCGCCCTGCACCACGACGTGGTTGCCCCGATCAAGATCGTTGTGGTCGGCGAAGCTTAATTCCCGTTTCGGGAATCTTCAAAAAAAGCCCGCTTCGGCGGGCTTTTTTGCGTCTGAGAGAAATGTAGTTGCGAATCGCAACCAAATATTTTATGGTTGCGATTCGCAACTATTATTGGACGGGCAATGGACGAACGGGCGTTGCGCGCGCTGTCGCGCGATGTGGTGCGGGGGCTGGGCATGCAGGCGGGCCGCTGCGGCGAGGTGGAACTGAGCCCGGTGGAAGCGCATCTCTTGATCGAGCTGGAGGCGGGGCCGGCCAGCAACCAGCAACTGGCCGACAGGCTGCGGGTGGACAAGTCCAACAGCAGCCGGCCGCTGAGGCGGCTGGCGGAGCGGGGGCTGATCGCCTGGCTTGACGCCGTCTCGGATGGCCGCAGCAAGCTGGCGGCGCTGACGGAAGCCGGGCGCGATTGGCTGGGCAAGCTGCACGCGGCGATGGACGCCGACATGGAGCGGGTGCTGGCGCAGCTGGACGAGGCGGAGCGGGCGCGGCTGGAGGATGGCCTGCGGCTCTACCGGCGCGCGCTGCGGCAGGCGGAGCGCCAGCAGGGGTTTCTGATCCGGCCGCTGGCGGCGGCCGACAACGGCGAACTGGCGGCGCTGATCCGGCGGGTATCAACCGAATACGGCCTGGGCGAGGGCTGCAGCTTTCTCGATCCGCAGCTGGACGCGATGTTCCAGGTTTATGACCGGCCGGATTCGCGCTACCTGGCGGTGATCGGACCGGATGGCCGGTTGCTCGGCGGCGGCGGCATCGCGCCGCTGGCCGGTGGCGAGGCTGGAGTATGCGAGCTGCAGAAGATGTATTTCGACGCGGCGCTGCGCGGCCGCGGACTGGGGCGGCGGCTGTTGCGGCGGTTGCTGGACGAGGCGCGGGCGCTGGGCTTCCGCCAATGCTACCTGGAGACGACCGCCGCGCTGGCGGAGGCGGCGGCGCTGTACCAGGCGGAAGGCTTTGTTCGCCTGGATGGACATTGGGGCGACACCGGCCACGGCGCTTGCGAGATCGCGATGGCGCGCGGCTTGTGAGCGCGTCGGCATGTCCTGATCTTGGACAATCCGCAAAAGTTGCGCAATTGAGACAATGAGCGCCTGACAACGCGGAAAGTCGCATCATGGTATACCTGCAACTCCTGGTGGTGCTGGGGCTGATCTTCCTTGGCGTGCGCATGGGCGGCATCGGGCTGGGCGTCACCGGCGGGGCCGGCCTGTTCATTCTCACCTTTGTCTTCGGCCTCAAGCCCGGCCACGCGCCGATAGACGTGATCCTGATCATCATCTCGGTCATCACCGCCTCGGCGGCGCTGCAATCGGCGCGCGGTCTGGATTACATGGTGGGCGTCGCGGCCAGGCTGCTGCGGCGCAATCCGCGCCACATCGTGCTGCTGGCGCCGCTGGTGGGCTGGCTGTCCACCTTTCTGGCCGGCACCGGCTTCATCGCGCTGGCGCTGATGCCCATCGTGGTGGAAGTGGCCGAGAAAACCGGCATCCGGCCGGAGCGGCCGCTGGCCGGGCTGACCGTGGCTTCGCAGAACGCCATCGTCGCCTGCCCGGTATCCGCCGCAACGGTGGCCCTGGCCACGGTGTTGGCGCCGCATGGCATCGCGCTGACCGACATCATCATGGTCAGCATCCCGGCGACTTTGCTGGGGGCCTTGGCCGGCGGGGCGGTGATGCTGCGCTACGGGCGCGAGCTGGCCGACGATCCGGCATACCAGCGCAGGCTGGCCGAGGGAGGCATCCGCCGTCCGCAAAGCGCGGCGGATGAGGTCTTGCCGCGCACCGCGGCTTGGTCGGTCTATGGCTTTCTGCTGACGGTGGCGCTGATTGTGCTGCTGGCGGCGGTGCCGCAGCTGCGTCCGGCCTGGCCCGGCCCCAAGGGCATGGAGCCGGTGGCGATGGTGGATGTGATCCAAATGTGCATGCTGGGCTATTCCGCGTTGGCGGTGCTGGTGTGCAAGGCGGATCTGCAAGGCATGGTGTCAGGCAGCATGTTCCGTTCCGGCGCGGTGGCCGCCGTCACCATCCTGGGCGCGGCATGGATGAGCGATACCTTCATTCAGGCCAACTTGCCGCTGTTCAAGCACAACATCGTCAGCATCATCGAAGCGGCGCCGTGGCTATTCGCCTTCGCCGTGTTCACGATGGCCGTCATCCTGTTCAGCCAGGGCGCGACGACCAAGGTGATGATGCCGCTGGGCGTATCGCTTGGAATCTCCGCGCCGGTGTTGATCGCCATCTATCCGGCGGTGGTGGGCGTGTACGTGTTGCCGAGCTACCCCAGCATCATCGCCGCGGTGGAGATGGACTACACAGGCACCACGAAGATAGGCCGGTGGATTTTCAATCACAGCTTCATGCTGCCAGGCTTGGTCAGCACGGCGGTGTCGATCGGCGCGGGTTTCGCCTTGACGGCGTTGCGTTGATTCAGTTTTCCGCGCTCAGCACGAGACGGGCGCGCAGCCCTGGCGCGCCTTGCTCGGCGATGGCCAGCAGGCGGTCGATATTGGGGTGGCTGCCAGGGTGGGCGCGGGCGGAGGCGGTGTGTTCGGCGAACAGCTCCAGCCCCTCGCGCGCAGCCTTGCGGTCGATATGGCCGTGGCGCTTGACCAGCGCGTGGTAGACGCGCAGCGAGCCGGCGGTGCCCGGGCGATTTTCCAGCCGGTGCAGCGCATCGCCTTCCGCGCTCAGCAGCACGATGGCCTCAATGCCGTCTATGGCTGGCAGGGTTGGCAGCAGGTCCTGGAATAGGGTCATGGTCATTTTCCTTGTTATGTGTGTTGCCTGTCGGTCTAGGATAAGGGCTAAAGATGACAGTTCTAGTGGGTGTATTTCATGAATCAGGCTTCAGGTGTTAATAAATGTTTCATGTTGGTGCCTGAATGGCTGGTTGTGCACTAATTTGGTGCGGTCGTCGCGACGTCTTGGCGGAAAAATCATCTGGCGCGGCCTGTCGGGCTGGCACGCGCTTTGCTATATGTCATCCGAGCTGTGAGCAGGGCCGCGAGGCTCGCGCGCCAGTCTGCAAAGGGGAGGATGAGAGCGGCAAAGCCGCCTTTGAATGGGGTTGTCGAAGAGGTAAGCTTCGACAACCCCAGTTCATTTCCAGCGTCGGCCCGTTCGCCGTGCGGCTGGCGGGCATGGCGCGCTAGGGCTGTTCACCCAGCAGGTAGCGTTGGCTCATCGCCTTGAAGTGGTCGCCGCCGGACTTTTCCAGCAGCTCGAACAAGACCATCTCGCGGCTGACGATGGCGGCGCCCGCCGCGCGCATCCGGGCGATGGCCAGCTCGATGTCCTGAGGCTTGCGGCTGGAGATGGCGTCGGCGGTCACGTAGACCTCCTTGTTTATCGCCAGCAAGCCCATTACCGTTTGCAGCACGCAGACATGGGCCTCCATGCCGCAGACGATGATCTGTCTTTTCTGCAACAGCGCGGGCGGCAGGCAGCCGGCCTCGACGCAGGAGAAATGCAGTTTGTCCACCGTCTGGGCATCCGGCGCGGTGTCCCGCAGCGTGGCCACGGTGCCGCCCAGCCCCTTGGGATATTGTTCGGAAAACACGATGGGCAGGCCGTTGTCGCGCGCGGCGCCCACCAGCCAGCGGCTGCGCGCCAGCAGTCCATCCGCATCCTGCACCGCCGGCAGCAGCTTGTCCTGGATGTCCACCACCAAGAGTCCGGCGTCCTGTCTTTGCATCAGCATGTTCCGCTCCAGTCGAATCGAAACCAGAGCTTAACGCCAAGCGCGGCCGGCTGCCGATGATTTCGTCATTTTGTTGGCCAGGCGGCGGATTGGTCGGCGCGAAAATCATATTGCTATGCACAATAGTTATTTGGCATGATGGTCTGCCGGGCCTGGCGGCGATCCCGCCTGCGCCCACCAACTCAGGAGACCATCATGTCCCAGTCTTATCTGATCCGTTCCGCCGAGCCGTCGGATGCCGCCGCCATCCATCGCATCAAGACGTCCCCGGGCGTCTATCCCGATACCTTGCAGCAACCGTATCAGCCGCTGTCCATCACTGAGAAGCAGCTGAACGAGCGTCCGGCCAACATCCATCACTTGGTGGCTTGCGCCGAGGACGAGGTGGTGGGGGCAGCCGGCCTGATCGTCAACGAGGGCATGCGGGTGCGCCATAGCGCCGATCTGTTCCTGGTGGTGCGCGACGACTGGCAGGGCAAGGGCGTGGGCGGCGCGCTGATGCGGGCGTTGCTGGACTTGGCCGACAACTGGCTGGGGCTGATCCGCATCGAGCTGAAAGTGGTGCATGACAACGCCCGCGCCATCGCCCTGTACGAGAAGTTCGGTTTCGAGTACGAGGGGCGGATGCGCCAGGAGCAACTGCGGGCCGGCAAGCTGGAGGACGTGCTGGTGATGGGGCGGCTGAACTGGCCGCGGAGGGCGGAGTCATGAACCGCTATCGCATACGGCATGTGGAGGTTTCCGATGCGGAGGCCTTGAATGAAATGTTCAGCGCCCCCTCGGTGTTCGGCAATATGCTGGGGCTGCCTTATCCCGCGCTGAGCAAGCGCCGCGAGTGGTTGTTGAACGATGCGCCGGGTCGGACCTTGTTGGCCGCGGTGGATGAGGCGGACCGCGCGGTGGGATGGGCAGCATTGTTGTCGTCTGGGCGAGCGCGGCTGCAGCGCGCGGCAGAGCTGGGCTTGGGGGTGGACGCGCGCCTGCATGGCCAGGGCATAGGCTCGCTGCTGCTGGCGTCGGCGCTGGACCTGGCGGACAACTGGCTGGGCCTGCGCCGCATCGAGTTGACCGTGTTCGCCGACAATGTCCGCGCGCAGGATTTGTATCGCAAGTTCGGTTTTGCCGAGGAGGCGCGGCTGCGCGCCTACGCCTTGCGCGACGGCGCGTATCACGATGTGCTGGCGATGGCGCGGCTGAGGGAAGGAGGCTGGCAGTGAGCGAATTCAGCATCCGCCATCTGGAAGCGGGCGATGCGGCCGATCTGTGCGAGCTGGCTTCAGGCGCTTCTGTGTACGGCAATACCTTGCAGCTGCCCTTCCCCTCTTCGGCAACCATGGCCGCGCGCATGGACAAGATGCTGGCTGCGGGGCGTTGCCAGCTGGTTTGTGAAAACGCGGCGGGCAAGGTGATCGGGAGCGGGGGGCTGTGGCGGTTCGACGAGGCGAGACTGGCCCATGCCGCAGGCTTCGGCATCAATGTGCATCGCGATTGGCAGGGGCGAGGCGTCGGCAAGCTGCTGACGGCGGCCTTGATGGATGGGGCCGACGGCTGGCTAAGCCTGGAGCGGATCGAGCTGACGGCGTATCCGGACAACCGGCCGGCGCTGGCGCTGTATCGACGGTTTGGTTTTGTCGAAGAAGCTAGGCTGCGCGCGCATTCCTTGCGCGATGGCGCATACCGCGATGTGTTGCTGATGGGGCGCTTGCGCGGCGGCAGGGTTTGACGAGGCAAGAAAAAACGCGCCGCGGGCCATCAGGCCCGCGGCGCGTTTTTCATGGCTGCCGGGCTTACTTCTGAGCCGGTGCTTGTTGCTGTACTTGCTGGGACTGGCCTTGCAGCTGAGCATCCATGCGATCGCGCATGGACTTCATGTTGTCGTTGCCGTCGCCGGCGATGGCGGCGCCAGACAGGACGATCAGGGACAGGGCGGCGATGGCGGTTTGCTTCAGCATGGTGGTTTCCTTTTTGATGTGTGAATGGCCAGCGTCTGCTTATGCATCAAAAATATTGATGTCTTGCTTCGGTTGTCGCTGGCTTCTTGCTACGGAGACCATTCTATTGCGGACGGATCAGGGATAAAATCGGAAAGAACCGAACAAAGCATTCAAAAAAATTGAATTAGGCGAGAACATGAAGCTGACTCTGGAAGCTTTGCAAGTGCTGGACGCGATCGAGCAACACGGCAGTTTCGCCGCGGCGGCGGAGGCCTTGTTCAAGGTGCCGTCGGCGCTGACATATACCGTGCAGAAGCTGGAACAGGGCCTGGGGGTGGCGATTTACGACCGCAGCGGGCATCGCGCCAAATTGACGCCGGCCGGCGAGCGGCTGTTGAAGGACGGCCGCCATCTGCTGGACGCGGCGAGGCAGCTGGAGCTGCGCGTCAGCAAGCAGGCGCAAGGCTGGGAAGACACGCTGCGCATCGTGGTGGGCGATCTGATCGATTTCGACCAATTGCTGCCGGCCATCGCCGATTTCGACCACAACCAGTCGGCGACTCGGCTGTACTTCATCCGCGAGAGCTTCGGCGGCATCTGGGACGCCTTGTACGACGACCGCGCCGACTTGGTGATCGGCGCGCCCAACCAGCCGCCGCCTGGCGATTACTTCACCCGCAACATCGGCGACTACGATTTCGTGCTGGTGACGGCATCGGGACACCCGCTGGCCGCCGCGCCGGAGCCGGTGCCGCCGCATGTGCTGCGCCAGCATCGAGCGGTGGCGGTCGGCGATACCTCGCGCCGGCTGCCGGCCCGCACCGGCGGCTTGCTGGAGGGCCAGCAGGTGCTGACCGTGCACAGCAGCCAGGCCAAGCTGAAGGCGATTCTGGCCGGGCTGGGCAGCGGCCACTTGCCGCGATCCAAAGTGCGGGCGCATCTGGATAGCGGCGAACTGGTCGAGAAGGCGGAGGAGGAGAGCGGCAGCTTCCCGCCGATGTGCTTCGCCTGGAAACGGGAGCAGCCGGGGCGCGCGCTGCAGTGGTTCATCCAGCGGCTGGAACTGGCGGTGGCGCGCAAGGAGCTGCGCATCTAGCGGATCGAGGCGAAGTGGCCGCCGGGACGGCTTTTCGTCCCGGCGCGGAGGCGTCAACCGTTGGACGAAATGGAGTTGTTCTGCGGAATCATCGGCGCCGGCTGGCCGTGCAGTTGGGCATCCATGCGCCCGCGCATCGCCCACATCACCGACAGGCCTTCGCCGGCCATCGCGGAACTGGAGAGCGTCAAAAGGGTGAGCGCGCTGACAATCAGAGTTTTCAACATGGCTTTCTTCCTTGTTGCTGGCTTGGAATCAGGCCGCGTCAAGCCGCTGTGGGCAAGCGTTGCCGGTTTGGGCAGCAGTTTGGCTTCGGTCTAAGGCGCCGCGGCATCAAGCCGCGGCGCTGATTGTCAGTGTAGACCTTGTCAGTAATGTTGACGTGTGATCAGTTGTGAAAGATTTTTAAATTCAATAGTTTATGTTTTCGTTCTGAGGCGGCGCTAGATGTCCTGGCCCTCGACGATGCCGTCGTGGCTGGCGGCGCGGCTAGGCAGGATCAGATTGAGGATGATGGCCAGCAGCGAGCACAGGCCGACGCCGGACAAGGCGAAGTCGCCCAGCTTCAGCGTCAAGCCGCCGATGCCGGCGGTCAGCACCACCGAGATGATCACCAGGTTGCGCGGCTCCATCAGGTCCACCTTGGCCTCGATCAGCGTCTTCAGGCCGATGGAGGCGATGGTGCCGAACAACAGCACCATGATGCCGCCCATCACCGGCATCGGGATGGATTGCAGCAGCGCGTTGAACTTGCCGAAGAAGGCCATGCAGATGGCGAACACCGCGGCCCAGGTCATGGTCACCGGGTTGAAGTTGCGGGTGATCATCACCGCGCCGGTCACTTCGGCGTAGGTGGTGACCGGCGGGCCACCGATCAGGCCGGCCACGCACACGCCGAGGCCGTCACCGGCCAGCGTGCGGTGCAGGCCCGGCGTCTTGGTGTAATCCTTGCCGGTGACGCCGCCGATGGCCATCACGCCGCCGATGTGCTCGATGGCCGGGGCGATGGCCACCGGCAGCATGAAGGCCGCGGCTGCCCAGTTGACTTCCGGGCTGTGGAAGGCGGGCGCGGCGAACCATGGCGCGGCGGCCAGCTTGGCGAAATCCACCGCGCCGAGGAAGGCGGCGGCGATATAGCCGACGACGACGCCGGCCAGGATGGGCACCAGCTTGAACATGCCGCGGGCGTAGATGGAAACCACTATGGTGGTGGCCAGCGAGATGGCGGCCAGCAGCAGTGAGGTTTCGTACGGCAGCACCTGCTTGCCGCCTGCCAGGCCCATGGCCATGCCCGACGCGGCGGTGGCGACGGACAGGCCGATGATCATGATCACCGGACCGATCACCACCGGCGGCAGCAGCTTGTTGACCAGCGCCATGCCGCGCCAGCGCACGATGGCGGCGAACACGAAGTACATGAAGCCGGCGGCGAACAGGCCGAACATGGTCGCGCCCGGCCCCCAGGTATGCATCGAGTAGATGATGGGGCCGATGAAGGCGAAGGAGGAGCCGAGGAAAATCGGCACCTGGCGGCCGGTGCAGGCCTGGAACAGCAGGGTGCCGAGGCCGGCGCCCAACAGCGCCATGGCCGGGTTCAGGCCGGTGAGCAGCGGCACCAGAACCAGCGCGCCGAAGGCGACGAACAGGATCTGGGCGCCGGACACCGCCAGCTTGAGTTGTTGCATCATCATTCTTCCTTGTTTTGGTTTTGTAATCTTGTCGGTTTCACACGGCGCAATACATCACAGCCTGCGCCAGCGTGTTGTCCACTTCCGCCGCCACGCTGCTGTGGCGGCGGAAGTCCAGCACCATGTCCTGCACCGCGCGGTAGCACTCGTAATTGGGTCGGGGCTGATAATGCAGCTCCACGCCCAGCCGCGCCGCCACTTTCTTCACCGTGGTCGGCTTGATGCAGACGTGGCGCTGCGGATCGAAACAGGCCAGAAAGCAGCTGACGATGGGCCATTTGGCGGCATTGGCCTTGGCATCCATCCGCGCCATCGCCAGCGTGTCCACGTAGGCGGCGAAGCTGTCCGGGCCGAAATCATGCAGCGCATCGCGCAAGGCCTGGATGAAGGGCAGGTTCAGGTCGCGGTTGTCCATGTAGTTGCGGAAGGCGATCTTCTCGAAGGTGCTGACGGTGGTGGCCAGCGAGATGATCTGGCGGCAGGCGTGGGTGGCGTCGGCCAGCTTGCCGCTGGCCAGCGCCGCGTCCAGCTTGTCGCGGGTCAGCTCGCTCTGGCACAGCGTCTCGGCCTTGGCGTAGGTTTTGTGTTTTCGCGCCAGCGCCTGCCAGTCCGGATCCTGGAAGCCGCCCGGGAAGCGAGCGAGAAAGTCGGCGTCTATCGCGGCGTAGCGGTCCATCATCGGGCGGCTCCTTGCTCCAAGCGCAGCGGCTTGCTGAGAATTTGCGACTGCGGCACCAGGCCATGCCGGGCATAGAAATCCTGAGCCGAACGATTGAACTGCATCACTTCCAGACGGACTTCGTCAGCGCCTTGCGCGTGTCCCCAGTCTTCCGCGGCGGCGAGCAGCCGGGAGCCGATGCCTTGTCCCTGATGCGCCTCATCCACCACGATGGTGCCGATGCGGCAGACGCGGCGCGCCTGCAGAAAGGGCGCGGGCGGCATGGCTTGGGTCATCACGGTGGCGAAGGCCTTCACTTCGCCGGCCTGCTCCGCCAGCAGTATGGCGCGGTCTTCTCCCGTCATGCGCTCCAGCCAGTAGACGCAATCGGCTTCACTCTCCACTTCGGCGCGAAACCACTCCGGCATGGCCTGATGGTGCTGGCGGTTGATTTGAGCCGCGAGGCGGCGCACGGCGTCCAGATCTTGCGCCTCGGCTTTGCGTATCAGCATGGGCGTGTCCTTGAGTTTGCAAAAAAGCCGCCGGCTGCGGAGGCAACGGGCGGCTGGTTCAATGGCATGGCGCTCAGGCCTGCTTGGTGCCGAAGATCTTGTCGCCGGCGTCGCCGAGGCCGGGGATGATGTAGCCATGCTCGTTCAGATGGCTGTCGAGCGAGGCAGCGTAGATCTGCACGTCCGGGTGGGCGTCGTTGACGATTTTCACGCCTTCAGGCGCGGCCACCATCACCACGGCCTTGATGGTTTTGCAGCCATTGCGCTTCAGAAGGTCGATGGTGGCGACCAGCGAGCCGCCGGTGGCCAGCATCGGGTCGATGATGATGGCGATGCGCTCGTCCAGATTGCCGACGAACTTCTCGAAATAGGACACCGGCTCCAGCGTTTCCTCGTTGCGGGCCAGGCCCACCACGCTGATCTTGGCCGACGGCACCAGGTCCAGCACGCCGTCCAGCATGCCGATGCCGGCGCGCAGGATGGGCACCACGGTGACTTTCTTGCCCTTGATCTGCTTGACGTCGATCTTGCCGCACCAGCCGTCGATGGTGACGGCTTCCAGTTCGAAATCGCGGGTGGCTTCGTAGGCGAGCAGGCGGGCCAGCTCCTGGGTCAGCTGGCGGAACTTCATGGTGCTGGTGTCCGCTTCGCGCAGCAGGCCCAGCTTGTGTTGTACCAGCGGGTGATCAACGATGGTGATGTGCATTTCGGTTCCCTACCTTGGCAAAAAGCTGCTTGCCGGCGGCGGCAAACAGCTTTTGAATACATATGACAGCGGCAGCCGCAAGGCTGCCGTGGGTGGTATGGGGCATCATTCTAACGCGGATGGCCGCCAAAACGCAAAACCCGGCGGGGGCCGGGTCGGCGGGAGGGCTTACAGCGCCTTCAGCATTTCCTGCAGTTCGCCGTTCTGGAACATCTCGTACATGATGTCCGAACCGCCGACGAACTCGCCCTTCACGTACAGTTGCGGGATGGTCGGCCAATTGGAGAAGTCCTTGATGCCCTGGCGGATGTCCGGGTCGCGCAGCACGTCCACGGTCAGGAAATCGTCCACGCCGCAGGCCTTCAGAATCTGCACCGCGCGCGAGGAGAAGCCGCACTGCGGGAATTGGGCGGAGCCCTTCATGAACAGCACCACGGCGTTGTCGGCGACGGTCTGCTGGATATCTTGTTGAATCGACATGAATTGAATCCTTGCTGTTGACCGGCGGATTCGCCGCCGGAAATACCTGATCTTTTCAATAGGTTATTCTACGTGCGGGCCGCGGGCTGGTCAATTTGCCCGGCTGCGGCTCATTTCGGCAGGAACTGCTTGGCCAGGTCCTGATACAAGTGGGTGCGGAACATGCTGGCGACGCCGGAGGCGATCATCGCTGCGCCCAGCATGGAGATCACCATCACGTGGCCATCGGTCATTTCTATCATGATGATGGCCGAGGTGATGGGCGCGCGGGTGACGGCGGCCAGCATCGCCACCATGCCCAGCGCGACGATCTTGATGTTCAGGTCGGCCGGGAACAGCGGCACGAACCAGCTGCCGAGGCCGGCGCCCAGAGACAGCGAGGGCGCGAAGATGCCGCCGGGCAGGCCGGTCAGGAAGGTGGCGGTCAGGCCGATGAATTTCATCGGCAGATACATCAGGCCCATGTCGCCGTGGCCGGAGATCACCTGGCTGGTCTCCAGCGCGCCGCTGCCGTAAATCGGCGCCACCAGGCCGCACAGCGCGACGGCGAGTCCGCACAGCGCGACGAAGCGGTAGGGGTACTGGCTGCGCAGCCGGATGACATTGCCTGGCAGCCAGCGCCGCTGGTTCACGCACATCCAGGAAAACAGGCCGCCGATGACGCCGGCTACGCCGGCGATCAGCACCATGGGAATCAAGACCGTGAAAGAGAAAGTAGGTACGTGGATGCGGCCGAAATAAGTGTAATTGCCCAGCAGCGCCAGCGAAATCATGCCGGCCAGGATCACCGCGCCGATGGTGCGGCCGCTGGTGGTGTTTTCGATCGAGCGGGACAGCTCTTCGAAAGCGAATACGATGCCGGCCAGCGGCGTGTTGAACGCCGCGGCGATGCCGGCTGCGCCGCCGGCCAGGATCAGGTGGCGGCGGAAGGCGGCGGTGTGCAGCGGCACCAGCTTGCGCATCGAATACATCAGCGCCGCGCCGATCTGCACGGTAGGCCCCTCGCGGCCCAGCACGAAACCGCTGCCGACGCCGAGCACGATGCCCAGAAACTTGGCCAGCACGATGCGGAAGGACAGCAGGCGCTCGGCCGAGTCCGCCTGTTCGGTTTGCTGCAGCGCGGCCAGCGCCTGCGGGATGCCGCTGCCCTCGCTGCCCTGGCCGATGCGGACCATCAGCCAGCGGATCAGCACCGCGCCCAGCGGCAGCGACAGCAGAGGCCACCAGAACCAGCGCTCGGTCAGGGTGTGGAAGCCGGCGAAAAACCAGTCGGCCATTTTGGCCAGCATCACGGCGATGACGCCGACCAGGGCGGCGCCGCTCCACAGCACCAGGGTCATCCGGGTTTTGCCGGACAGCTTGTTCAACTGGGCGCGCAATTGCAGCAGCAGTAAATTACGGGTCATTGCGGTTCAATGAAATGTCAATTGAAAATAAAGTCCGATCCAATGAGGCGCAACGACCATTTTACCCTTTAAGGACGAGGTTCGGATGTCCATCATCGATTTCTTATTTTATATGATGGCATCCGAGTGGGCTTATTGGCCAGTCCTTTCCAGCACCGCGGCGAAGAAACCGTCGGTATTGTGCAGGTGGGGCTTCAGCTCCAGGTAGTCGCCGCATTGCAGCGGAATCTTCTGTTCGGCCAGCACCTCGTCCATCTTCACCAGGCGAAAATCGGCATGCTCGGCCAGGAAGGCCTCGACGATGGCCTGGTTTTCCTGCGGCAGCAGGCTGCAGGTGGCGTACACCAGCCGGCCGCCCTGTTTCACCAGCCGCGCGGCGGAGGCGAGGATTGAGGCCTGCTTGGCGTTCAGTTCGGCCACGCTGTCCGGGCTCTGGCGGAACTTCAGGTCCGGATTGCGGCGCAGCGTGCCCAGGCCGGAGCAGGGCGCGTCCACCAGCACGCGGTCGGCTTTGCCGGCCAGGCGCTTCACCTTGGCGTCGTTCTCGTGCGCCAGCAACTGCGGGTGCACGTTGGACAGGCCGGAGCGGGCCTGGCGCGGCTTGAAGTTGGCGAGGCGCTTCTCCGATACGTCAAACGCGTACAGGCGGCCGCTGGATGACATCTGCGCGCCCAGCAACAAGGTTTTGCCGCCGGCGCCGGCGCAGAAGTCCACCACCATCTCGCCGCGGCGCGCGCCGGTGATCAGGCCCAAGAGCTGGCTGCCTTCGTCCTGCACTTCAAACGCGCCGGCCTTGAACAGCTCGTGTTTCGACAGCGCCGGCTTCTCCTTCAAGCGGATGCCCAGCGGCGAGTACGGCGTCGGCGCGCAGGGAATGCCTTCGGCGTTCAGGCGGTCCAGCAACTCTTCGCGCTTCATTTTCAGCGTGTTGACGCGCAGGTCCAGCGGCGCCATCGACATCAGGCCCTGGCCCAGCGCCTCCACCGCTTCCGGCGTTTGGTCGCCCAGGCGCTCGATCACCCACTGCGGCAGCTCGGCGCGGATTTCCAGGCTGTCTTCCAGCGTCTTGCCCTTGACCGAGCCCAGCCACTCGCGTTCGCCGGCGCTGGTCGCTTCAGTCAATTCCTTGACGTTCATTTTGTTGAATTTCATCAAGGCCACCAGCGCCAGGCGTCGCGGGGTGGCTTTTTCCGGCGCGATCAGCGCGCGCAGCTGGATCAGCCGGCGCAGCGCGCCGAACGCGGTTTCCGCGATCAGGTGGCGATCGGCGCCGCCCAGCTTGTTGTGCTCGCGGAAATAGGCGGACAGCACCGCGTCGGCGGGGCGGTCGAAGCGGGTCATCTGGCCGATGACGGTTTCCAGGTGTTTCAGTTGGCTATGGCTAATGTGCATTTTTGTTCCGTATCGTCGGTTGCGGCGGCAATTCCCACTGCCGCTTGCCGTTTACTTCAATGCGGATCGCCTTCAGCTCGATCCGCTTGTCCTTGTCGGCGCGCAGGATGCGCAGCGGCAGGTTGGCGAAATCCGGGGCCAGCCAGAACTCGGTGAAGTCTCCGTCGCCCTGGGCGCGGAACACGATCACGCGCATCTTGCCGGCGCCGGTGTCGTAGTCGAAGGCGCCGTTCGGCGCCATCGGGTATTCGTATACTTTCTTGGCGGTGGTGATCTGTATCGGCGCATGCCCCAGATCGCCGCCTTTCAGCGCCAGCTGGAAAGCCAGGCTGAACGCGTCCTGCGCGCCTGGCTTCAGCGGCAGCTGCTTGTCCTCGTTGCTGCCGTAGCGCAGCAGGCCGGCTTCGTAATCGAAGCGGGCCGCTTCCTTCAGGTCCCCGCCGCGGAACGACTGCATGCTGTCCGGACGCAGTCCCGATTTTCCTATCGTTCCCTGTGCAAGATAGCGCAGCTTGGGGCCGATGAACGGATTGACCGAAATGTCCAGTCGGTAATGGCCTTGGCCGCGCTGCCAATCCAGGTCGCCGAAGCCGACCATGGCGCTGTTCCAATAGCCTTGATAGCGGATTTTCGCGCTGGCCGGAAATTGACGCAGCGGCGTGTCCGGATGGATGATGCCGGCCAGATCCGGCGGCGCTTCCCGCGGCGGCTTTTCCGTTGCCGGCGCGCTGGCGGGTTGGGCGGCTTCCGGTTGCGGAACAGGCGCCGGCGGCGCGTCCGCGGCCGGCGCTGAGCTGGCTTGGGGCGCGGCGGCGATCCGCTGGGCAGGGGCGGAGGCTTGCGGCTTGGCCACATCGGCCGGACGCGAGGCTTCGCGCTTGCGCGCCGGCTTGGGTTTCGGCTTGGGCTTGGCCGGCTCGGCCGGCCTCAGGCTGACGCCGGCCGATTGCGGATCGCGCGCCGGCGGCGGATCGTCCATCCTCATCGCCTGCATCTTGACGTCTATCTTCTCCAGTTTGGGCGCCTCCGCCGGCGGCGCGCTGATCGCAGGCAGCAGGTCGGAGCCGAGCA